>CALHVG010000050.1 GCA_938039145.1 uncultured Treponema sp. | reverse complement strand
AAGGTTTTAGAGGAGTTTTTCGAAGGAAGGAATGATTTGATTGTGTCGGCAGTCGCCTTGCTTTAGATGGGAGAAGACGATATTGGGTTTAGACTGTTTATAGGTTGAAGAGTTATTGGAGTTGGGAAAATTTGTTATACAATTTTATTAAACTAATTTGAATTTCCTATCTGAAATTCTTTCTTTAAAAAATGCTTTAATACAATTCGGATTAATTATTGCGATTTGGATATGATCTTTTTCTCTAAAACCGGCAGTGGGATATAATTCATTACCTTCAAAAAATACTCCACGAACGGAATCATATTCATTGTCATGCTCTCTTTGTATTTCGATATAAGAATTAATTACAAAACAGTCCAATTCCCGTTTATATAAATCCTTACCACCACAATTTTTCGGTAATTCAATGCCCTTCTCTTTTGCTTCTTTTTCTAATTTTTCATAATGCTCTTTTATTTTTAACAAATTCTCTTGTTCTGTAAAATCCAAACAATTTCCTAAACAAATAACAGCACCAAGTACGGCAGGATTTTTTATTTGTTGTTTAGAATTTTGAGGATGTGTTTTCAACCATTTAGGCTCTTTTAGGGTCATTCTCCCAAAAATACATGCCTTTCCCAAGCCAATCATATTTGTTTTCGCTATAGTTCAATTTTCTTGTTTTATTATTGACCAAAGAATCACAGAGAGAACGATCACAACCATGAAAGCCAAAAATTAAATTGTTTTTATTCTTGTACATTCTTATGAGGATTAGATTCGTATTTTGTTTCTTTTAAACAATTATTTACCAGTTTATATCCGCAATATGCCAATACAGAAGCTGTAAGTATACCAGCAACCACTGCTCCCGTATTTGTTTTTTTATTTTCTGAAGATTTATCTTCTTTGTTATCCATAAATAATTCTCCACTGCTGAATATTATAAAATATTTCGTAAAAAAACTACACTAAAAATTAATTCTTTTTCTCTACTGCGCATCGTCCGCCGAACATTCGCTTAACTTGCAAATGAGTTCGCTCAGTTTGCCGGCTTTGAAAACCGGTTTTGCAAGGTTTTAGAGGAGTTTTTCGAAGGAAGGAATGATTTGATTGTGTCGGCAGTCGTCTTGCTTTAGATGGGAGAAGGCGATGTTGGTTTTAGACTGTTTATAGGAATCGTAATAACCGTACTCCCCGTTTTCCAAAACCGTTGAATCGGACATTCCAAGTCTGCTATAGTTGATGCAATCATTGTTGATTTTCTCAAGGAGTCTGTCATGTTGTTTTTGAACTTTGCGCTCGCCATGCTGCCGATTGCATGGCTCATATTGTCGCTCGGCAAACTTAAAATGCCCAGCCATAAAGCTTGCGGAATTGCGCTGCTTGTTACGATTGCGCTTGCTTTTTCGTATTGGAGAATGAATGTATTGAACATTTCCACAGCCGTACTTGAAGGAACTCTGAACGCATTGTGGCCTATATGTCTTGTAATAATAGCCGCTCTTTTTACGTACAATCTTACGCTAAAAACGGGAGCTATGGATTTGATAAAAAAAATGCTTGCAGGCATTTCCGGCGATAAGAGAATCATAATGCTGATAATAGGCTGGGGATTCGGTAATTTTATGGAAGGAATGGCGGGATTCGGGACTGCCGTAGCAATTCCCGCCTCAATGCTTGCGGGAATCGGACTTGATCCAATCAATTCGGTTGTGGCGTGTCTTATTGCGAACTCCACTCCCACGGCATTCGGGTCGGTGGGTGTACCGGGCGTAACGCTTGCGGCAATAACGGGACTTGATACGATTCTTCTGTCGGGAAAAACCGCACTGATTCAGCTTTTGATAACATCTCTTTCGCCGTTTTTAATGGTCGCCGTAATCGGCGGCTCGATAAAAGCTCTCAAAGGAATCGTTCACATCGTGGCGATTGCTTCTCTATCGTTTATCGTGCCGTGGTTTTTTGCAGCAGCATTTTTAGGACCGGAATTGCCCAACATAATCGGTTCGATAACATCGATGATATGCATAATTGCCGCCGTAAAGCTTTTCAAAATCAAAACGCCGGATGAATATGCGGTCGGACTTTCAAACGCTTCCTCTCAGGGAACATTGAATATAAGCATCTCCGAAGGTCTTAGGGCGTGGGCTCCGTTTATTTTGATTTTTGTCCTTCTTATGCTGACTTCTCCGCTTTGTCCGCCGGTTTATAATGCGCTTAAAGGCATAAAAAGTTCCGTTATCGTATATTCGGGGGAAGGTGCAAAGCCGCTGTCGTTCAGCTGGGTGAATACGCCCGGAATCATCATATTTACGGCAGCTTTTATAGGCGCATTCATACAGAAAGCGAAAATCAGCGAAATATTCAAAGTCCTTTTTGAGACGGTCGCAAAATATTGGAAAACGGTTTTTACAATCTGCGCCGTAATGTCCGCCGCAAAAGTTATGATTCATAGCGGCATGATTTCGGACATTGCAAAACTTCTTGCCGGAACGGGAGCGTTTTATCCGTTTGTCTCGCCGCTAATCGGCGTATTAGGCGCGTTCATAACGGGTTCGGGAACTTCTACAAGCGTATTATTCGGAAACTTGCAGCAGAAAACGGCGCTTTCTCTTTCTTTGAGCCAATACTGGATTGCCGCAGCGAATCTTATGGGAGCGGGAATCGGAAAAATGGTTTGCCCGCAGTGTATTGCAATCGGAACGGGTGCGGTAAATGCCGGCGGTTCCGAAAGCAAAATTCTTTCAAAGGTGTTCAAATACTTCTTGTTGTATGCGCTGCTTTCCGGTGCGGTATGTTTTGTCGGTGCAAAACTTGGTATCTAAAAAAACGAACCAGCGGACGACGATTCGACAGCCTGTATTCGGGCCGCTCGAATCGCCGTATCTAAACACTTTAGATAGCTGCATCTAAGGCGTTTAGATCGCCTTATCTAAAGGACTTAGATAAAGCTATCTACGACTTTTAGATGGAAGCATCTAATAAGTACTAGCGAATATTGCAACGGAATTTTCCGCAAGAAAAACTTGAGGCGGCGGAATAAGCCTAGACGGTTGTAAAAACCCGTTTTTCCGCCCCTCTCGCATCAACAATGCAGCTAGCAAGTTTTGCCGAACGGCAAAACTTGGGGCGGCGGTAGAAACATAAACGGTTGTAAAACCCAATTTTTCCGCCGCCACCCCACACGATGTTTCAAGATTGTTAAATTCGTTCCGTTTTGGTATATTTAGGCGGTGGAAAAAATGGCATACGAAGTAACGGCGACCCGTCGCAGACCTCAGAAACTTGAAGAACTCACCGGTCAGGAATATGTTGCAGAAACTCTCAAAAACTCTATAAAAACGGGGCAGATTGCCCATGCTTATCTTTTCACCGGTCCAAGGGGCTGCGGAAAAACATCCACGGCACGAATACTTGCAAAATCGCTGAACTGCCAATCCTCGCCTTCCCCGACTTGCGCTCCGTGCGGAATTTGCGAATCCTGCAAGGCGATAACAAACAGCTCCAGTTTGGACGTAATCGAAATCGATGGAGCGTCAACAAATTCGGTGAATGACGTAAGGCAGATAAAAGACGAAGTAATGTTTCCGCCAACCGCCGCCAGATTCAAGATTTACATCATCGACGAAGTTCATATGCTTTCTTCGGGGGCGTTCAACGCTCTTCTAAAAACAATCGAAGAACCGCCTTCGCACGTGATTTTTATTTTTGCCACCACGGAACTTCAAAAAGTTCCCGCAACCATAAAATCAAGGTGTCAGCAATACAATTTCCGGCTTGTTTCCGCAGAGCAGTTAAAATCACTTTTGTCTTCGGCGTGTTCCGAAATGAACGTGCAGGCGGACGACGAAGCGCTTTACTGGATTGCAAAAGAATCCGGCGGTTCTGTCCGCGACTGCTACACGCTTTTTGACCAAGTTGTGGCGTTCAGCGAAGGAAAAATCACATACGAAAAAATCCGGGACAAACTCGGTCTTTTGGGAATCGAAAGGCTGAACGCTATTTTTGAAACTGCCGCAGAAGGAAAAGCCGACGAAACGCTGACCCAACTGGACGCATTTCTTCAGTCGGGCATATCCACGGAACAGATTATCTCGAACAGCTGCGAATATTTACGAAGCGTCCTTCTTATAAAGAACGGAATAACCCGCGACTCCCTTTTAGGGAATTCCGCAGAAAGATTCAGCCGCAAAGTCCTTGAAGCATGGAATCGAATACAATGCGAAAGAGCTCTTTCCATATTCATGCAGCTTTACAGGGACATTCGATATTCGATTTCGCAGCGGTATGAACTGGAACTTGCCTTCTCAAAAATGTGCTGGCTTTCGCAATATGTTTCTCCTGCGGAAGTAAAAACCGCAATCGACAAGGCGCACGAGCTTCTAAAAGGCGAAACCATTTCTTACGAAAAAGAGAATTTCCCATCGGATAAGAAAGAAGGCTTTTCGAATCCCCAAAAAAATATTCCGCAAAACACGCAGGCTGAAAATTATTCTGCCGGAAGCGAATTTTATTCGGCAGGCGGAATGAATATTCCTCCAAACCCGATAAGTTCCGATTCCGGGAAAAACGAAACCCCTACGCAAAACTTTTCGTCTGCAACGGAAACAAACCAAAATCCGCCCAGATTTTCATTTCTTGAAAATCCACCGATAAAGGAAAACTCCGGTCAAGACGGCGGCGCAACAGAGGGACAAGACCCTTTTTATGATGGCGGAGCCCTGCCGCCTGAAAATACAGCGGCGGACGAAAAATCGGAACAGAAACTTCCCGACGAAGTTCCTACTTTTTCAGCCCTTAAAGCCAACCCGGAAAACGAAGAAGCGGAAGTCTACGCAAGTCCGTCCGCGGCAACGGGTTTTGATTCCGCTTACAGCTCGGACTATGCCTATGCACTCGACGGAGAATTTTCCCCCGACGACGAATATTTTGACGACAGAGAAAGCCCCGAATATCTTGAAGAACGGGGCGAAACCCTTTTGGAAGAAACTTCGCAAAATCCTGGCACAAATCATTCCGAAAAAAAACATTCAAGCCAAGAGCCTGTGATTACTCCCCAAGGCTATTCAATCACAATGGAAAAACTCTACGGAACGGCGGTAGCGGAACTTGCCGTAAACAACGCAATGCTCGCTTCCACTTTAATGGAAACAAAAGAATGGAAACTTGCAGGACCGAACAAAATCAGGACAAAAATCTCCACGGAATACCAGAAAAATTTCATCGAACAGAACATAAACATCATAAACCAAACCTTGAGCAAGATTTCGCAAATGCAGATGGCATTTGAAATCGAATTCGAGGAAGAAAAAAATACCATGACCGCCACGGAACTTCCGATTCAGGTAACACTTTTGTGCAATGCCTTCAAAGGTTCTGTTGTAGGAGGAAAAACATGAATCCATTCGAATTGCTGAAAAATCCCGGCGCAATAAAAGAGCAGGCGGAAAAGTTCCAGAAGGAAATTGGCGAGTTGACCGCCACCGGCTCGGCAGGCGGACACATGGCTACGGTTACGCTGAACGGAAAATTCGAGATGCTCAAAATCGAACTTGACCCAATCTGTGTGGATAACCGCGACGTAAAAATGCTGGAAGACTTGATTGTGGCGGCTCACCACGATGCGCTTGAAAACATTCAGGAAAAGATAAAGCAGAAGGCAGGCCCTCTGCTTGGCGGACTAAACGGAGCGGGGCTTCCTTTTTAATGGCAAACATAATCGACGACCTAACGGCAAGTTTTTCCCGACTTCCGGGAATAGGGAAAAAAAGTGCGGCAAGAATCGTGAATCATCTTCTAAAAGCAGACCGGATTTTCATGCACAAATTTTCAAGAGAAATCCTTGAACTTCAGGAAAAAATAATTCCCTGTTCCGTATGCGGTTCATGGACAGAAAACGACCCCTGCCCTATCTGCTCGAATCCGCTCAGGGATTCCACTTCCATCTGCGTTGTAGAGCAGCCGCAGGACGTTCAGACAATCGAGGCGGCGGGCGGTTACACCGGACTTTTCCACGTGCTTGGCGGAGTGATTGCGCCGCTCGACGGAGTTGGACCGGAACAGCTGAACATCGCAAGCCTTGTCAAGCGTCTGAACAAAGGCGATGTAAAAGAAGTGATTGTGGCGACAAATCCGACTTTCGAAGGCGACTCGACGGCACTTTACCTTCAGCGGCTTTTGCATGACAGACCCGGACTGAAAGTTACCCGCCTTGCGACAGGCATTCCCGTAGGCGGCGATTTGGAATATGCGGACAAACTTACCCTTGCAAGAAGTTTTAGAGGACGAAGCGAATTCTAGCGGATGCGGACGCACAAAATCAAAAGCAGAATAAACTGCACAAAGATTTAATTCTAAACCAAACGCACTTACAACAAAGTAACAGACTTTTAAGGCATCCCAAACACACAAAAAGGCAAATAACCGAATTCATCCTGATTAAAATATGCAGCGGCTGCGGAGCGCACTGCGGCGCGGCGGAGGCAATAAAAAAGCGGCCGCCTCCCGAACAATTCCGTTCGGAAGTCAGCCGCCGTTCGTGCCGGAAAAAGCCCGCTTAGCGGACTATATCATTTTCCTTCAGCCATTTTGACCACGGGGTCTTAAAATTATCCGCATGGTTTTGCTGCACATACTCGTAAAAGAGTTTTACCATGCGCGCTTTGTCCGCATAGTAATCCGCCTTCCAGTCATTCGGCGTCGGATTCGGCATAATGTACGCCGTGTATGCGCCGCCGATCATGTGCTGACGCTGCAGAATATCCGTAAACGCAACATCCGGATTTTTCAGCATATCGGTCATAATCATATACGCCGTCGTGCGCCCTTTGCCTGCCTGACAATGGAAGTGGAGCCATGCGTTTTCCGGAAGCGTTTTGTAAAACTCCATAAACCGGTCGATATATTCCGGCGCAGGCCAAACATGATCCAAAGCCGTAATGCGGACATATTCCATTCCCTGCTTTTTCGCCAACTCTTCTTCCGTCATTACGTCCGTTACTTTGACAGTGCGCGGATTTTCCGCCGTCTTCGCCGCAGAAATGTCGGCAATCAAAACATCCTTTTTCAGCTGCGCCTTTATCTGCTTCTTCTCTTCCTTTGCAATGTCCGCAGCTTTCTTGCCGATATTTCCCCAGTTATGGTAGCCGTACCAGCTGACCGCATGCCCGTTGAAAAAGCCGTGCGTCTCCTGCCGAATGTCAATATCGTAAATCGGCCCCTGCGCATATTTTTTAAGCTCCGCGGCTAACGCTTCAAATTCCCCAACGGAGCACTGACCGCTGCCGGAAATATTGAGCGTGTCCAAGCCCTTCCGGCTCGGCGTGTAATTCGGATCCAACTGCCCGATGTACTTTTTATCAACCGCTTTATACGGAGACAAAGAAGTGCGGAAGTTACGCGGCAGTTCCGCTCTGTCGACAATGTCGACCTTCCAGAAAAAGCCGCTGTAGTCCGGCGTATAGCTTTCATAATCATGCTGCTTTGTCCACTTGCTGTACGGAATGTCGAGCTTCGGATGCGCTTTGACATAATCGTAGAAATGTTCGGTAAACCGGTAGCGCTCGATGTAAACTTTGCGCCCCCAGTTTTTCTTTCTCGGCGGAATGTCGCTCAAATCCACTACGCCGATAAGCGCCTGCCGCTCAACAATCTCGTTGAAGTTCACCTTTGACGCATTTTTAAGAATATCGTGCATGATCATAAAGATGGTCGTGCGTCCGATACCCGCATGGCAGTGATAGTGGAGCCACGCATCCTCGGGCAGAGACTTATAGTACGTCAAAAAATTGTCGACATCGCTGTCATCCGGCGGAAAGTAATCCGAAAGCGGCACGCGGAAATAGTGCGCGCCGTATTCGGTAACCAGCTGCTCTTCGTTGCGCACACGGTCAACGGTTATCTGAATCGGAGTAAGCAGATTCTTTGTCTTATCGTCGAATTGATAAACGGAAACCGGAGAATCCGCCTTCGCCTTTTTGAGCTGATCGGTTTCAACATGATTGATAATGTATGCCGAACGTCCGTCGTTGCCCCAGTTGTGCTCCGTGAACCAGCTGACGGCAGTTCCGTTAAGGTAGCCGTGCGATTCGCCGCGCAAATCGATGACATAAAACTTATCCGGGCTCACCGGAACCGTCGCCAGCACCTTTTTGAATTCCAATTCCGAAAAAATGCTGCTGCCGGAAAGCCTCAGCTTGTCCATTCCTTCGCGGGTCGGCGAAACGCCGCTTTTCCCGATGCCCTTGAACGCATCCGTTCCCATGCGGAAATTGCGCGGCAGCTGATCTACATCAACCCTATCGATTTTCAGTGCCGGCACCGGTGCGTCTTTTACGACTTCCGGTTTCGCTGCTGCAAAATGCGCCGCCAGCAATCCGGCTAACAGCGCAGCCGTTAATTTTCTCTTATTCATCATAATGAGCTCCTCCTTTTTAGGATGTAAAATTTGATGAGACAGCACGCAGCCGCAGGACAAGCGGAAGAGCCCGCCGAGCCGACAATGCAAGCCGTCACGCAATAATTTTATCGGGAAATAAAATGCTGAGCAAGAACTCGCGGAGAGGAGGTCGGGATGGATTGCTATACCTTAGAAAAACGTCCGCCTGCCTGTCCAGGGAAGACAGCATTCACTGTCCGGGGAGAAGGTCTCTCCCTGTACGAGGAGAGCGGCTTCCGCATAGAACCGATTTATGCGCGTTTGCTCATGGAAAACGCAAGCGGACGGAAGAACCGCTGTGTCCTGCACAATCAATTCCGCCGTTCACCGCCTGCCTGAACGCATAATTATCAACTAATCCTAAATTTTAAACTTCTTCACTTCATGCGCAAGGCGTTTTATGCTCAGCTCGTTTTTCTGCGCAAGGTCGTCGACTTCTTGGACGGTCGTGCTGATTTGCATAACGCCGTCGGACATTTCGTTCATGCTGTCTTTCAGGCGGAGCGTCAGGTTGTCGAGCTTGTGCATCTCTTCAAAGATGCCGCGCCCGCCGGTCAGCATCTCTTCCGAGCCGGTTTTGACATCGGCGGTTATCGTGCTGATGCGCTTGATGGCCTCAAGCACTTCCTTACTGCCGTTTTCCTGTTCGTGCATGGCGGTCGTCAATTCGGCGCTCATGCTGCGGACGCTTTCGGACAAATTAAAAATGGCGTTGAACTTTTCTTCGACAATTTTCGTAGAAGACGACAAAACCTCAATCTCGTCGCTCAAATGGCGGAGCGTTTCCGTAATCGCCTTGCCTTGCGAACTCGACTCTTCCGCCAATTTTCGAATCTCATCCGCAACAACCGCAAACCCCTTGCCGCTTTCCCCCGCGTGCGCCGCCTCAATCGCCGCATTCATCGCAAGCAGGTTTGTCTGCTCGGCAATATTTTGGATGACGTTGCTCGCTTCAAGGAGGCCGCCTGACTGCTCGATAATCTTCTGCGTTACGGTGTTTGAGTTTTGCAGCGTCCGCTTACCCTCCGCCGTCGCATCCGCAAGCGTTTTGGCCAGCGCATTGCTCTTTTCAAGCGATTGCGTGATTGAATCGATGTTTTCGACCATCTGCGCAATCGACTCCGATGAACGCATAACGCTTTCCGCCTGATTTTCGATATTCCCGTTGAGCGCCTCAAGGTTTCCGATAATCCGGTTGACCGTCCCCTTCGTTTCCGAAACGCTCGCCGTCTGCTCATGCGCCTGCGTCTTTACGCCCTCGATGCTTGCCCGAATCTCGTCAATCGACAATGCCGTCTTCGACATGCTGACCGCAAGCGAATTGCCAAGCTCCTCCATAATCATGCTGTGCTTGCCGACCGACCCAATCGATTTGTGCAGCTTCTGAATGGTCTTGTTGAAAAACAGCGAAATGTCGCTGATTTCGTCATTCCCGCGCATGGGAAGACTGACCGTCAAGTCGCCTTCACCCTCCGCAATATTTTTAAGAGCTTCCGCCGTTGACGCCAGCGGACGGCTTAGCCTGAGCGAAAGGATACTTGTAACCCCGATGACGATTAAAATAATCACGGAAGAGATAATTGCCAAAATACGGATAAGCCGATAAATCGAGCCCATGAATTCCTTTGCTTCAGCATGAACGATAAGAGTCCAATCCGTTTGCGCAACCTTTGTGTACACGGCGGTCTTTGTCGTTCCGCTGAGCGTGTAAAATCCGATTCCGGTATCCTTTGCGGCAAGCGCGTGTTCTTCAAACGCGGCAAGCTTTTCAAGTGCCGCATTTTCTTTTGCAAGTTCCGCAGTGGACTTTTTATTCTTTATGCTCTGCTTTATTTCGCCAATGTCCGGCGCAACAATTGTGATTCCTTTTTTATCAAGGATATAAAGTTTTCCGCTTCGACCCAGCTTAATCTTTTCGCTGTCCTTTGACATTTGAAGCGCATCGTATTCAACAGCGATAATGCCGATTGTTCCGCCGTGCGTACCGTGAACGGGAATTGCCATACGGTATTCGATTCGCGTTTCGTCCGGCGACAAATGCGGACTGCTTAAATACATTCCGTCTTCGTTTATAAGCTTAAACCATTTTTTGTCCTTGCTGTCCGTTTTCACGGAACCGTCAGTGTACCAGCGGATACCGTTTGCCGCCGCATACATAACGCGATGCCAGCCCAGCGCCTGATTGCGTTTCAGTTCCTGCGTTAAAAATGCCATTTTAACATCAGGCGAGACATCCGGGTCGGCAATAGTCGGGCAGGCTGCAAGCGTTTCAAGGTTAGCTTTAGGCGATGTAATGTACCGTTCTTCAAAAAGCTTTGCCTGGTCTTCGGCAATCGTATACAAATCCGCCCGAATGCGAACCTCAAGCGCATTCCGTGCCTGCAAAACCGCAATCAAACCCAATACGCAAATTGAAATCGTGCTCAGAAATGCAAAATAGAGCAATAGGCGAGTGCGAATCGTAAAACGTTTGCGGTCATTCATGGATAATCCCCTAATAATGCAATTGTATAAAAGACATTACTGCCCAAGATAAAACAGTTACTTTTTAAAATCCCTGATTCGTGACACATTGTAAGAATTAAATATCACAAAATGAATTAAGAACAGGTGTAACACAGAACCGTGAAAATTGACATCCCCAGCATTTAATCACGTAAAATCCAAGGCAAATACAGGAAAAAGTTCTGTACAGAAAACCCGTTCAAGATAAAGCGGGCAATTAAAATTTATGGTATCTAAGCTATGCCATATATTAGTGCTGCAACAGGTCATATGTTACAGCCGTAATAGGCGGCATATTGTAGCTGTAACAGGTCACCTATTACGGCACTACACAAGACGGCTTTGTAAAAGGATTTCAGCTATGCTTGAAGAGAACGGCTCACTCGGTTAGATAAAAGCTGCTCCCGCATAGAACCGATTTATCTGCGTTTGCTCATAGCAAACGCGAGCGGACGGGAGACCTGTTGTCCCGGCAAATCCAATTGCACCGTCCGCCGCCTGTACAGGGAAACCGTCTCTCCCTGTACGAGGAGAAGCTCTCTCCCCGCTCGGGGAGAACATCTCTCCCTGCTTGAGGAGAAGGGCTCTCTCCGCCCGGGGAGAACTCATCTCCCTGTTCACAGAACGAGCAGACGGGAAGCCGGTATGTATTGCAAAATCAATTTGCCCAAAAACTCGACATTCTGCCCGCAGTTGTGCTAAACTCTGTAAAATTTATTATTAGGAGTAAATATGTCTTTAATTGGAAAAGAAATTAATGACTTTGTCGCAAATGCATTTCACGACGACAAATTCATAACCGTCTCAAAAAGTGATTTGCTTGACAAGTGGTCTGTGCTGTTTTTCTATCCGGCGGATTTTACGTTCGTCTGTCCTACGGAGCTTGAAGATTTGGCAGATTATTATGATGAATTCAAGAAAAACGGCTGCGAGGTGTACAGCGTTTCCACGGATTCACACTTTGTTCACAAAGCATGGAAAGATGCGTCAAAGACAATTCAGAAAATAAAATATCCGATGATTGCCGACCCAACGCACACTTTGAGCAAGGACTTTGACGTTCTTATCGAAGAAAGCGGAATGGCGGAACGTGCGACTTTCGTTCTGAATCCCGAAGGCAAAGTTGCCGCTTATGAGGTTGTCGCCGGAAACATCGGACGCAATGCGGAAGAGCTTCTAAGAAGGGTGAAAGCCTTGCAGTTCGTCGCAAAATACGGCGACCAGGTTTGTCCCGCAAAATGGCATCCCGGAAAAAGCACCTTGAAGCCCGGAATCGATTTGGTCGGAACAATCTAGTTTTTGCAAAATCTTTTCGCTGACTTTATCAAAATGCGATAAAAAGTTCCTTCGAAAATATTTTCGAAGGAGTTTTTTATGTCGTTTCAATATTCCAAAATCCATCAAGAAAGCCGGCATTCGTTCAAGATATTTATGCGTACTTCGTCCCCGATTTTTATCGCGCCTTGCAAAACCGTGTTTTTATCCACAAGAACGGTTTTTCCATCAAGTTGAACTTTGTATCTTGTGAATGAACCTAAAAATTCTACCTCCGTAACAACGCCCTTTTTCCCTTCCTTTGAAAAATCCGCAGGAAAAATCTCAATCCATTCGGGACGAACCATCCGTTCATCCAAAAAATTCGTCTCTCCCATAAAACTCGCGGTAAATCTGTCCGCCGGATTAAAATAAAGTTCCCTTGGCGTTCCGTGCTGCAAAATCCGCCCTTCATTCATCACCGCAATCTCATCGGAAAGGCTAAGCGCCTCTTCCCTGTCGTGGGTCACATAAATCGTAGTGATTTTAAGCCGCTTCTGGATTTCCTTGAGTTCCGCCCGAACTTTCTTCCTAAGATTCGCATCAAGCGACGAAAGCGGTTCGTCCATCAAAAGAATATTCGGCTTCAGGACAAGCACTCGTCCAAGTGCTACCCGTTGCTGCTGACCGCCGCTGAGTTCCGAAGGAAAACGCCCAAGAAGTTCGGAAATCCCAAGAAGTTCCGCCATTTCCAGAACGATTTTTTTGTTCGATTCCTTGTATTTTCTGCCATTCCGTTCGATGTTAAGTCCGTAAAAAAGGTTTTGCTCAACGGAAAGGTGCGGAAAAAGCGCATAATCCTGAAACACGACCCCCACCCGCCTTTTGTTCGGAAGAATTCCGTTCATCGTAACTCCGTTCATGCTGATTTTTCCGGACGCAGGCTCAAGAAATCCGCCTAAAAGTCTAAGGAGCGTGGTTTTTCCGCAACCGCTCGGACCAAGCAAAGTCGTGAACGTTCCTTCCCGAACCTCAAGCGAAAAATCCGCTATCACGGGAGTTTTTTTATATGAAAAGAAAAGATTTTCTATCGAAAGAAACGCCATTTTTTACCGTCCTTAAATATTTTTCCGCACAAAAAGCCTAACGTAATCACAAAAAATATTCCTGCCGTAAGCACAAGCGCAAGCGACGCGGATTTTCCCCAGTCGCCTTGTTCCGCAAGGTTTATTATCCGCACGGAAGCCAGCGGAGTGTCGAACGAAACCAAAAAAATCACGGAACTAAGCGTTCCTACCCCACGGATAAAGCAGTAGATAAATGCGCCGGCGATTCCGTTTTTTGCAATAGGAGCAAGAACTGTTGCAAGCACGGAAAGCTGATTTGCACCCAAAGACATAGCACCGTCGTCAAGCGTCGGCGAAATCTGTCCGAGCGAATCGGAAATTATTCTGTACGCAAACGGAAGAAAACCCACCGTAATCGCAACAATTATCAAAACCTTTGAATTGTGGAATCCGACAAGGTTTGCGGAAAGTGAAATCGCAAGTCCGAAAAGTGAGCCCGGAATTGCGGCAGGCAACTGAGAAAAAACGTCCATGCTTTTTTTTAGCGGAATCGCAGCGCGATGAACCATGTACGCAGAAAGAATCGCCAAAACCGTGCTCAAGAACGCCGAAATAAAAGCGAAACTCAGGGAATTTTTCAGTTCCTTGGCGTAGCGGAAAACGGATTTTATATGGCTTGCGGTAAAACTCAAATCAATTCCCCAAAGTTTCTGAAAACTTCCTGCCACAATAGCAAAAAATTGTGCCAAAATCAAAAGCGAAACAAAGGAGACAAAAATCGTAAGAAGAATTCTTGCAAGGTCGAATGTTTTTGCCGTGGATTTTGAACGCTTTTCAAAATCCGGGAACGCACCGCCCTTTCCACCAATCGTCGCACTTTTTCTTCCGATTTTTTTGCTCATCCTGTTCTGAAAAAAAAACAGCGCAAGGCTCGGAACAACAAGTACGATTCCAAGAACCACGCTGACTCCGATTTTCAGCCAGCCCGTAAGCTGACTGTAGATTTCCACCGCAAGGACACGAAAACGTCCGCCCACAATCAGCGGATTTCCAAAATCGCTTAAAACGCTTACCGCAACAAACAATGCGGAAGAAATAATTCCCGGAAGGCTCAACGGCAGCGTTATCGTAAAAAAAATCCTTAGTCCTTTTGCGCCCATTCCTCTTGCGGCGTTTTCCAAATTCTCGTTGATTCCCTTCAGCGTCTGCGCACAAATAAGATACGCCATCGGGAAAAAACAAAGCGTCTGCGCAATCAAAAGCCCGGAAAATCCATACAAAGAAATATTAAGCCCCAAAACTTTGTGCGTGATAAACCCCTGCTTCCCAAAAAGAAGAATGAACGCAAGCCCGCCCACAAACGGCGGCGTTATAAGATGAAGAATCGGAATAGCGGCAAAAAATCTCCTTGCAGGAATGTCACCTTTTACAACGGCATAGGCAAACACATAGCCGACCAGCACAGAAAGTGCGGTGGAAAAAACACATTCCAAAAGGGTGTTGAGCATTGTCCTTCGCCACAGCTCTTGAAAAAAGACCGCCTTGAAGTCGCCCAAACGCACATATATCAATGCCAAAAAAAGCGGGAAAAGCATGCAGACGAAAAAAAACACCGCAACTAAAAGCCACGCCACAAAAAGCGACCTGCTTTTTCTTAACGAATCAAAGCCCACTAAAAACCTTCCCGATTTTTCTTTCACAAAAATACAATCCACAAAACAACGGACGAAAAAAAATCGCCGAAATCCTATTTAACATTTTTCGCCCAGATTTCAAGAACCTGTTCCTTTTGCGATGCAGCTTTTTCCACGTCGTAATCAATCAAATCAAGTTCGCCCACAGGAACAGAACCTTTCGCCCCAACAGCCATCGGATTTACGGGAACGGTAAAATCCAGCGAACTCATAAGTTCCTGCGCTTCTTTCGAAAGCATAAAATCCACGAACGCCTTTGCCCATTCCAATTTTTTCGTGTTTTTCATTATGGAAATGCAATCGACATCTCCTGCCGATTCAGGCGGCGCAATTGCCACAAGCGAAAAACCGTCCGCCCTGTATTTTTCGATGGCGTGAAGATACGAGACACCGAGCGCATATTCCCCTGTCCCCAAAAGTTTTGCGGGCGCACTTCCGCTGTCGGGAAACTGCCCCACAAGAGACGCAAGCGCAAAAAGATAATCCCAGCCGCCGTCCCAACCCAGCCGCTGAAGTTGATTTTGAACAAAAAGATAAGCCGTAGAAGAGGCAACAGGATTTGTAATAACGATTTCTCCTTTGAAACGAGGATTCAAAAGGTCGTCCCAAGTTTTAGGCATCTCCAAATCAGGAAATTTTTCGGAAAAACGTTTTGTGTTCACGCCGATTCCCAGCGAAAGAACGCAAAATCCCGTCCAAGTATGATTTTCAGCAACAGCGTAAGAAGGCAGATTTTTTGCGTTTTCGGAAAAATAAGGCTCAAGAGCACCGATTTTATCAGCCTGAATATGATAGCTTGAAGCTCCGCCCAAAAGAACGTCAGCCTGCGGCGAATTCTTTTCCGCAATCACACGGTTCACAAGTTCCCCCGTGGAAGCCCTAAGAAAAACAGCCGGAATTTTAGTTTTTTCCGTGAAAAGTTCCGTCAAAGCGACAGTCTCTTCCTCGTGAAGAATCGAATAGATTTTAAGCGAATCAGTTTTTTTCGCACAGCCCAAAACAACAAACGGCAGACACAAAAAAACGCCCGCCCCCAAAACAAGCTTTCCCCAAAATCCGCCGCACATAAAGCGGTCTCCATTTTTGCTCATATCCCGACCTCGTAAATATGTGATATTACGAAGATAGCGAATTTTTCAATATTTTTATATAGCCAGATTAAAATAAAAAATATGCGCTCAACAAAATTCGCAAATGCCGAATTAACATATTCAAGAAATTCGTATTCAGGGCGGTACCGCCAACACAAGGTTGGCGGTCGCTATGTCCGCGGTTCCCCTACGGTCATTCCTTCGCTACGCTCCGGAACAGCCTTCGGCTGCCACTTCCAGCGCTACCGCAGTAATGTGTAACAAACGCAAGCTATTTTTGCAAAAAAACAAAAGGAGTGCCGCTTCTAATATATTTCGATAAAGGAATAAAAAGCCAGCCGCACTGCAAGGAAAATTAAAACCTTGCGCATATATTATTTCCACAAATCAGTGTAAGAGGACTCATAAATCTTGCCTTTATAGCAGAATTGATAATTCGGGTCTTGTATTTTAAATCCTCCCCCATAATATCTTTTTCCAACTGCAGCCAATTCTATTTGTCTTAATCCGCAAAAGAAATGCACCCGACTATTATTCCCGAAATCAAGAGGAAAAGTCCGATTACCACAAAGGAATAAACATAAAATTTTCTTTTTTGCATTTTTATAGAGTTCCATGTCATGAGAAAAAGATAATATGAGCCGAGAAAAACTAAAAATATCGATACACCCAAAGAGTTTTTTATAAAACAAAGGAGGAAAATAACAACACTGAAAATCGAATTATAGACCAGACATATATTTCCCCATTTATTCAAAAATAATCTGTTATTTTCAGTAATATCTTTATTTCGCTTTATTGATTTTTTCCAAATAAAAGCATAGTAAAAAACAAAAGACAAGCAATACAAAACAAGAATATAATTTATCATAAGAATTCTTTTCGCTGCGACGTATCGCACAATACCTCACTTACCGACTATTTTTTATTTAAACTTTTTAAACCTACAACAGGAGAAAGCGCAGATTCTACATTTTATATTTTTTTACCGTCTGCCGAAAAGAAATTCCCTCCGACAGAACGGATTTATCGAAAATTGTCCGGGTTTCAAAAACAACCGCACAGCCTTCACGGATTTTCCAAAGCCTTAAAGCCAAGTTTTCCGTGAAGTCCGTGCGAGCCTTATTTAGAATCCCGTAACGTTGAATGCACCCATCTGCGGATAGCACGCAGCCGCACCAAGTTCTTCTTCTATGCGCAAAAGCTGGTTGTATTTTGCAACTCTTTCAGAGCGGCTTGGAGCACCGGTCTTAATCTGGCAAGTGTTAAGCGCAACTGCAAGGTCGGCGATTGTGGTGTCCGCCGTTTCTCCGGAGCGATGGCTTGAAATTGCAGAATAACCTGCGGCGTGCGCCATTTTGATTGCCTCAAGAGTCTCGGAAACAGAGCCAATCTGGTTCAGTTTGATAAGAACAGAATTTCCCGCTCCCATCTCGATTCCCTTTGAAAGGCGTTCCGTATTGGTAACAAAAAGGTCATCGCCTACAAGCTGAACCTTGTCGCCAAGGGCATCCGTAAGTTTCTTCCAACCTTCCCAATCTTCCTCGTCAAGTCCGTCTTCAATAGAAATAATCGGATATTTTTCACAAAGAGATTTCCAGTGAGCGATAAGTTCGTCCGTCGTAAAATCCTTTCCCGATTTCGGCTGATGATAGAATCCCTTGCCTTTTGGAGACTTCCATTCAGAAGAAGCTGCATCCATCGCAATTCTGAAATCCTTTCCGGGTGTATAGCCGGCAGCCTTAACCGCTTCAAGGATTGTCTCGATAGTCTCTTCGTCGCTTGCAAGGTTCGGAGCAAAACCGCCTTCGTCGCCAACAGAAGTAGCAAGACCTTTCGCTTTAAGAATCTTTGCAAGGTTGTGGAAAACCTCTGCGCACCATCTAAGAGCTTCCTTAAAAGAAGGAGCGCCAACTGGCATAATCATAAATTCCTGAACATCAACGGAATTGGTAGCGTGTGCGCCGCCGTTCAAAATATTCATCATCGGAACAGGAAGTTTTGTTCCCTGCACTCCGCCAAGGAGTCTGTAAAGAGGGATTCCAAGCGAAATAGCGGCAGCCCGGCAAGTCGCAATCGAAACAGCAAGAATCGCATTTGCGCCAAGCTTTGACTTGTCTTTTGTGCCGTCCGCTTTAATCATAGCGGCATCTACAGCATAGATATCGCTTGCCGTAAGACCTTTGACGGCGGCGTTTATCGCCGTATTGATGTTTTCCACGGCTTTTGTAACGCCCTTTCCAAGATAACGGCCTTTGTCGCCGTCACGAAGCTCAAGCGCCTCGAATTCTCCGGTGGAAGCTCCGCTAGGTGCAGTTCCTCTGCCGATTGAGCCGTCCGCAAGATAAACCTCTGCCTCTACGGTAGGGTTTCCACGAGAATCCATAATTTCTCGTCCAATAACCTTTACGATCTCCAACTTGTTCATAAAAACTCCTGAAAAATTGTCGGCAACCGCCAACGAATGGATAATAATAACCCATATACGCCAAAATTTCAATGAAGCCGACCGCCAAAACCCGAAAAAATCCGTTCTGTTTGATTTTTATTATTCGGGCGGCACCGCCAACTTAAAAGTTGGCGGTCGCTATGTCCGCGGTTCCCCTACGGTCATTCCTCCGCTGCGCTCCGGAACAGCCTTCGGCTGCCGCTCCCAGCGCTGCCGCTTTTCCGCAGCAAAACGCATCTTCCCTAGAAAAATTAAAACGTCCGCAACGCGGCAGGGATTGTAGGTGCGGCGAAGCCGTTCCGAAATGAGCGAAGCGAATGCAGGAATGAAGCGAAAGCGGAACACCGAAAAGCCCGGCTTTTGCAAGATTTTCTTGCAAAAGGCCGCCCGGAACACAACGACTACTAAAATCCACCCTACCATTTCATCTCGGAACACAGCTCCACATAAGGGGCGGTTTTTCCTTCCGTCTCGAACATCACAATGCGGTTGTCCCCTTTTTTCAAAAGCGGCGCGGGAATGTAAAGCCTGCGCTGCGGTCCCACGCTCCAAAATCTGCCTATATTAAATCCGTTCACAAAAACGCAGCCTTTTCCCCAGCCTTTAAAATCAAGGAATGTGTCTCCGGGTTCATCGACATCAAAATCATATATATAGAAAGAAGGCGATTCGGATTTTTCAGTTTGCGCCGCCGTTTTCCACTTGCCGCGCTCAAGAAGTTCGTTCATTTCCGAATCGTCCAGCGGAAGATTGTATATTTCCCAGCCGAAATGCGCATGACCGTCTATGAGAACATCCGCCAAAAGTCCTTTCCGCTGTTCCTCAAGTTTATGCCCAAAGTTCACCCTGCCAAGGTTTTCCACAAGAAAATCCAGCGTCGCTCCCTTTGCAGTATTAACTTTCCAGACTTTTCCTTCCCTGTAATTGAGCGGCCACACTCCGCTGCCGTCGCTTGAGATTTCCTTGTCGAATGCCGTAAAAAGTTTTTTGCCGTCGGAAAACGCAATTATTCTGTCGGCGCATTTTTTGAAAATCAGTTTGGAAGCGGATTCGTCCGGCTTCAGTTTTGTTCGGTAAAGAATATAGCCGTAATTTTGCACGGATTCTTCCATAGAGATGGGAAAACCGGAGGCTTTGGGTTTGCCAAAAACTTCAAGATTTTCAAAAAGTTCTGCTTTTTTTGACCAAAAGATTTTTCCGTACGCAATTTTTTTGATTTCCATGGAAAATTTCAGCGACGGAATTTTCCCAAGATTTTTTTCGATGACTTTTCTGAACGTCCAATATTTTTTTGTAAGCGAGCCATCCTCGGAAACGGGAGCGTCGTAATCATAACTTGTCGTGTCAGGCGTAAGATGCCCGTAGTAGTTAGAGCCGTTCATAAAACCGAAATTAGTTCCGCCGTGAAACATATAAATATTTATGTTGTGTCCGTTCCCGATTGCATAATCATAATCTTTTACGTTCATCGAAAGAATCGAACGGATTTTGAATTTATTTCCCCATGCGCTAAACCAGCCTGCCCAAAATTCCATGTTCATAAGCGGCTTTTCTCTTTGCATGAAAGGTTTCATCATGCCGAATTTTTTCTTGCAGTTTGCGCCGAAATTCCCTGTAGGCAAAACGCCTTCCACCTGCCCCGTCCTGAACGCAGCTCCCCACGGTCCGTCCGAGGTAACATACGGAACTGTAATTCCGAGTTCGGTCATAAGATTTTTAAGCCAACGCAGATAATCCGTGTCGTTTGCAAAATAGCCGTATTCGTTTTCAATCTGAACAAGAATCACGTTTCCGCCTGCGTCAATTTGGTGTCTTGCGATGCGGGGAATCAGCTGTTCGTAATATTCTCGCACATGACGCAAAAACGGCTCGTACATGCAACGAACTTTCATTCCCTTTTCCGAAAGAAGCCAAGAGGGAAGTCCGCCCCATTCCCATTCTGCACAGATGTACGGCGACGGTCTCACAATCACGTAAAGCCCAAGGTCCTTTGCGATGTCGATGAACTTTTCAAAATCATGCATTCCAGTCCACAAGAATTCGCCCTTTTCCGTTTCGTGAAAATTCCACGGGATGTAGGTTTCCACCGTGTTAAGTCCCATCGCCTTGGCTTTTTCAAGCCTGTCTTTCCAATATTCAGGCACAACCCTAAAATAATGAATCGCTCCGGAAATAATCTGAAAAGGTTTTCCATCCAAATAAAATTTTTCTCTTATTTCAAATCGTCCCATAAACGCACCTCTCGAAAAGACATTTGCCGCCATCGTCCCAACAGAATACAGACAATCGGCGTTTTTTTTCAAGAAGCAAAACAGCGGAAAACGGCGCACCCTCCCCCACCTCACCGGAATAAAAAATCCCGGACTTCGCAAATTCGAATCGAAATGTTGCACACGGGATTTATAAAAACGATTTTCCCGGAGAACTCGAAAAACAAACAAAAAATACAACATTCATATAAATGTTCAAAAAAATAAAAAAATCGCCTCAAAACGAATTCTAGAGGCATGTATAAAAATTACCCATATTTGCGGTATATAGGTAATAAATACCTTAATTATACATATCTAGTCGGGATTTTATACCTATTTTATCAGTAATTCGGTATTTTTTACCGTCATTTTAGGTATTTGGGTATGGATTTTATTTTTTCCGTATGTTAAAATCTAATTGAAAAATCCGAAGCATGGAGAAAAATGATGAAAATATATTCTGTCGCCCTTCAGAAAGGCGGAGTAGGAAAAACTTCAGTGGCGGTAAGTCTTGCCGTAGAACTTTCAAAAAAAGGCAAGACCATAATCGTGGACGCAGACAGCCAAGGAAATTCCACGACATGGCTGGGCATTCAGACAATGGAATACGAACTTGCAGATTTACTGAACGGAAAATGCTCGCTTGAACAATGCGTGATGCCCACAAAAACCAAAAATCTTTCAATTATTCCGACGGCAGGGCTTGGCGGCGAACTTAAAGAATACAGCGAAAATAAAGCCGGCGGAAACCAAGGAAAAATAAAAAAGACACTCAAAGAAGTTGCCAAAAACTTTGACTACTGCATAATCGACACTTCGCCGAATTTCGGAAATTTTGAACGCTCGATTTTTTATGCAACAAACGAAATAATCGCCGTCCTGCAGCTGGATGAATTTTCCAAAGACGGACTTCAAATTTTCAACGACAGGCTGAACACCTTCATAAACGATAATATGGAAGACGACGAGCCGCGTCCGACGTTCAACAAAATCGTGTTTAACGCCAAGGACGACAGAATCTCCCAGCAGGGAATAATTCTGAATCAGTTTCAGCCATTGAAAGACCACGGATACAAACTTTATGTGATTCCGGTCGACCAGGCATTCCGAAAAGCGCAGAGCGCCCACATTTCGGTGCAGGACTTTTCGGGAACAAAACAAGAAACCCTAGAGACTTTGGAAAAACTCGCAGAAGACCTGCGGTAAAGGAGGGCAACATGGCAGGAAAGAAAATCACCAGCGAACAGTTGGCAGGAAACACGGAAGTCCTTAACGACCTTTTGGGGGTCTCCGCAAAAAAATCGCCGAAAAACGAAGCAGACGCCAACAAAAAACCGCTCGACACGGAAAAAGACGTTCACCTTACGATGCTCGTAAAAGAATCCACCCGAAAAGCCTGGAAACAGTTTTTTATAGAACACGACCTGAACACAACCCAAGGAATAGAAATAGCAATGAGACATCTTATAGACGATGTGGAACGGGGATTGTACAAACTTTCAAAAGGCGGACTTTCAAAAAACATAGAAAAAAATTAGAGCAAAAAACATTCCGCTTTTGATAAAAAAAAATCCTTAACACGGAAAAATCTCAGAAAATTTTACGAAACGACTACCGAAATCCACAAAAATAAAGCAATGCAACTACTAATATCCACCTCGAAAATGTAGTGGATTTAGGTAGTCGTAACGAAAATTCCTTGATTTTTCAATGGACTTTAGTAGTCGTAAGCGAAATTTAAACAATTTTAATGGACTTAGGTAGTCGTAAAATGTACAAAAAATGGACTTTAGTAGACGTTCCTGGAAAAAAGAATTAAAAAGCTCAACGAAAAACCGCAGTCGTTTATAATCGGAAAATAAAAACTTCTTAGAAAAAGCGTAATTCGTCCTTGGTGGATTTTAATAGTCGAAAGAAAAATCAAAGTTTTTAAGAAAAATAGAAAAAACGGCGGCCGATATTGAATTTATCAACTACCCGCATTATCATATGGTAGTCGAATAGGAAAATCGCCGCAAAAAGGATATCGGTAGTCGAAAAAGTGGATGTCGGTAGACCGAAAGTGGAGAACAGTAGTCGAAAAGGTGGATGTAAGTAGTTCGAAAAGCATATAAAACTATACAATACACGAAAATAGAACTGCCCTAAATTTATAATTAACTAAAAATAAATTCAATTTTTTTTAGAACATACAGGATAAAAAATGAATGAAGTGCTTTCAAAGCCGAGAGAAACAGTAATCCAGTCAAACGCAATCAGCAGAGGAATCTATACCTGCAGTCCTTTGGCAAGAAAACTTATCGCATATTGCATATTGAAAATCGACTATTATCCGCAGAAAGTCGAAAATCCGAATATAGAAACCCTGCATCATTTTAAAAGTAGCTTTCCAATCTCAGAATTTATAAAAAAATTAGGAATTTCCAAAGGCTCAAACACATATGCACAGGTCAAACGCGCAGTTGAGGAACTTACGACAAGCGTAATACAAGTTGAAAATACGGAAGAAAAATATAAAGCATTCACATGGTTTTCTTCGGCGGACTACGACAAAAAAAAAGACCTTATAGAACTCGAGTTCAATCAGCAAATAGGATTTGCGATTATCGAATGGAAGGAGAAAAAACAATATTCGGCAATGAAAATAAAAACAATAGGCGAAATACAATCGTTCTATGCATTAAGATTTTTTGAAATTGCCTGTTCCTGGTACAATGCAAAAGGCCGCTACGGAAACGAACGGAATTCATGGAAATTCACGCTGACCGTCGACGAAATAAAAAAAATGTTCAAAATTGACAAGGACGCTTACAAAGAGCGGATGAACAATTTCATCACGAAAGTTATAAAAAATCCGATTGACGAGCTGAACAGAGTGAATAACGATTTTTCGATAGAATATTCCAAAATTATCGAAAATCACAAAACTGTCGGATTTACGTTCACTTGCACGGAATGCGAAATTCTAAAAATCTCTTCAGACGATTCGGATTCGGAAAAAGAAGAGAAAAAAGTTCTGAACGATGAAGCGCGCGAGATGGAATATTACAAAATGAAATATCCGGAGCAGTGGGAGACTGCCGTAAAACTTGCCGAAGCGCAGAACGAACTTCCGTTTGATTTTGCGGCAGCCGCCGAAGCAAGAGCAGTTTCGATTTTGAGGGAGCAGGGGCTGGATTAATTTTTTTTCTTGGATTTTGGTAGTCGGTAGGAATTTCCGGGGGGATAGCTTGAACGACTACCGATGTCCAAATAAAAAGTTTTGGGATGTCGGATTTAGATTTTTGAAATCAAACCGGCGGCGTAGAATTTTGCCGCTTGCTGATTTATAATTTTTGCTGCATAGAAATTACGATTCTTTGTAGGCATGATTCTTGACTTTTGACGCAAATCTCGGGCAATCCCAAAAAGATTCAAGCCGGATTTGTGTAAAATGCATTTGGAGGTCTTTATGAAAAAAAATTTTTCAATTTTTGTTTTTGGACTTTTTTTTCTGTTCGGTTTTGCAAGCTGTAAAAAAGAAAATCGAGCCATGTCCGACGGAAACTACACGGGAGTTGGCGAGGGGCGAAACGGTTTTATAACGCTTACGGTTAATGTTAAGGACGGGAAAATTTTTGATGTCCATGTGGATTCCGAGGCGGAGTCGGATTTTGCAAAAGAGGCGATTGAAAAACTTTCAGACCGGGTTGTCCGCGGTTTTTCCGTGGATGAACTTGACGACATAAGCGGAGCGACAATGACTTCGCGGGGAACAATCGATGCATTGCGGAAAGCGGTGGACGCTTCCAAGGGGATTGTTGAAAAGCCCAGAAAATACAGAAACTCCTCGTGCGATGTTGTGGTTATCGGTTCGGGCGGGGCGGGACTTTCCGCGGCTGTGGAAGCGGCTATTTCGGGCGCGGACGTGATTGTCCTTGAAAAAATGGGAATTGTCGGCGGAAACACGAACTATGCCACGGCAGGCTTGAACGCTTCCGAGACGGCTGTTCAGCGGAAACTCGGCATAGAAGATTCGAACGAACAATACTACGAAGACACGATGAAAGGCGGACACGGAATAAATGATTCTTCGCTTGTAAAAACGCTTACTGAAAATTCTTCGGATGCGGTGGAATGGCTTTTTTCGCTCGGCGCCGACATGAGCGACGTCGGAAAGATGGCAGGTTCCACGAACAGAAGAACCCATCGTCCAAGCGGAGGGGCTCCCGTTGGGGCTCACCTTGTTGCCGTTCTGCAAAAAGCCGCGATGGATAACGGCGTTGATATAAGAACTCGGAATCGGGTTAAGGAAATTCTTCGTCTTGATAATTATGAAAACGCGGCTTCCGGTGTTGTTGTCGAGACCGAGACCGGAAATTACATGATAAAAGCAAAATCCGTGATAGTCGCTACGGGCGGATTCGGCGCGAACTCCGACATGGTTGCATCGTATAAGCCTTCGTTGCGGGATTTTCGCACGACGAATCATAAGGGCGCGACAGGCGATGCCGTGTCTCTTTTAAAGCCGTTTAATGCCGATTTTATTCAGATGGAGCAGATTCAGACACATCCGACGGTTGTTGTCGGTTCCGGCATGATGATTACCGAAGCTGTGCGTGGAAACGGAGCTATTTTGGTAAACCGTTCCGGAAAGCGCTTTTATTCAGAGATGGCGACGCGCGATGTTATGTCCGAAAAGATTTTGGCTCAGGAAGGAAAATCCGCTT
Organism: uncultured Treponema sp.; assembly: GCA_938039145.1. Classification (GTDB taxonomy): domain Bacteria; phylum Spirochaetota; class Spirochaetia; order Treponematales; family Treponemataceae; genus Treponema_D. The sequence continues at coordinate 103,641 of CALHVG010000050.1, read as the reverse complement.
TTCTTGTATTTGACGAAGGAATCAGGGAATCGCTGAAGGCTATCGAAGGCTATGCTCGGCAAGGACTTTTGACGGAAGCGAACAGCGTTTCTGAACTTGCTGAAAAAATCGGTGTTCCTTCCAATGCGCTTGTAAAAACCGTACGCGATTACAATTCATATCAAAAAAGCGGAAAGGATATTGACTTCGGAAGAAAGGCAAGCGAAATGCCGAGGGCTTTGTCAAAAGCGCCGTATTACGCTGTTGAAGTCGAGCCTGCCGTTCATCATACAATGGGAGGCGTAAAGATAGATTCTTCTGCCGGGGTTATAAACAAAAACGGAGATGCGGTTCCGGGACTTTTTGCAGCCGGAGAAGTTGCGGGCGGAGTTCACGGCGCAAATCGGCTTGGAGGAAACGCCGTTGCCGACATCGTAATTTTTGGAAGAATTGCAGGAAAATCCGCTGTAAAATACGCGGGAATAAAGTAATCGCAATTGAAAACTTATGATGTCTTGAACTATTGACATTTTAGTTAGCATTAACTAATTTTATGTTAGCGTCCGCTAATTCGGATGCGATTCAAAAGAGGCTTATTTTGAAAATACGTAAAATTTCTGGTTTATTTTTTTGCGCGGTCTTATTTTTTGCAGCGGCGGCAGCTCCTTTGTTTTCCGAAACTTATGCGAGCTGGAACGCCGTTACCGATGAGATGCACGATGTTCTTGACGAGGCATATAAAATCTATCTTAAAGGGGAATCGGACGCAGCTAAAAAACAGGTGAATGTCGCTTATTTTCAATATTACGAAAAAGTCGGATTTGAGCGCACCACGCAGGCAAAAATTTCAGGAAGCCGAGCCGGAATCGTTGAACAGCAGTTTGCCACTGTAAAAAAAGTCATTACGGAAAAGAAGCCTGCTAAAGCCGTTGAGGCTGAGTTCGACAAACTGAAGACAATGCTCAGGGAAGATGCCAACAAACTTGACCCTAAGCCTTATTGGGGAAACATCGCTGAAAAATGTTCCAAGGATTTGTCCAACGCATACAGAATGTACAAGCGAGGCGACAAGGCAGCTTGCGACAAGGCATTTTCCGAAGTTATAGACAGAATTTACAACGATAAAGAAATCGGTTTTTATCACAAAGTTTTAAAAGTTGCCAAAGACGACGCGGCGATTATCGATAAAAAAATTGAAAAGAGTAAAACTTCGCTTGAATCCAGGATTGCCGGCAAAAAAATCGGAGCGGCGTTTGACGAGCTGGGTGCGGCACTTGTTGCTATTTCTGCGGATTTGGATTTTTACGAAGCCAATTCCAGCTGGAGCGCATTTTGGCTTAATTTTGCAGCTTCCATTTCAATCATCCTCAAAGAAGGCTTTGAGGCAATTCTTATTGTTGCCGCGGTCATTGCGTATCTTAGAAAGAAAAAAATGGAGCACCATCTAAAATCTGTTTACATGGGCTGTGTGATTGGCGTTGCCGCTTCGGTTGTAATGGCAATTCTTCTAAATGCATTGGCAGGCGGGCAGGGCGATAAGCAGGAACTGATTGAAGGGCTTACCATGATTTTTGCGACTGCCGTTCTTTTTTACACGAGCAACTGGATGATTTCAAAATCCGACGAACATCAATGGGAAGGCTACATAAAAAATCAGGTTTCCGCAACTTCGGAAAAGGGAAGCGTTTTCGGGCTTGCGTCCACGGTTTTCCTTGCTGTGTTCCGGGAAGGCGCGGAAATCGTGCTTTTTTATCAGGCGTTGGTTCTTGGCGCAAAAAGCGGAACCGCAATAAGCGCAATTTGGTGGGGCTTGGGAATCGGCTGTATTTTGCTTGTGGGCGTTTATCTTTTGATAAAACTTGTTTCAATCAAAATGCCGCTTAAGCCGTTCTTCCTTGCAACATCGATATTGATGTTTGTGATGTGCGTTGCATTTGTCGGAAACGGAATTCAGGAATTCATCGAAGGAGATTTTATAAGCGTAACGCAGCTTAAAGGATTCCCGACGATTTCGGTTCTTGGAATTTATCCGTGCGTGGAAACGCTTTTGGCTCAGCTTTTGTTTCTTATTCCTGTGGCGGCGTGTCTTGTCATTCAGCTTGAGAACCAAAAGTCCGCGAAAAAGCATTTTGAAAACAAGGAATCTCCGATTTCCGTTTCTCCGAAAAACCGCAGACTTTCAGCTGTTTTGCAGATTCTGCTGGGATATTTCGGAGTCGGCAATTTCTATTTAGGAAATGTCGGAAAGGCTGTTCTGCAGTATTCCTGCACGGTCTTCGGGGTTTATTTCATCTACATGGGGCAAAGCGCAAAACTTGACCATCCTGTGTTCGGCGTATTTTTTATTGCGTTCGGAATCGCCGTGGTGGCGTACAGTTTTGTTACCGTTTTGGTAGATTTTGCGCTGATTCTGCTGAAGAAGATGAAAGACGGCTATAAATTGCCGGTATTGAATTAGGAAAATTCCCTTGGTGGGATTTTATAAATTTAGTTATCAAAAACTAAAAGGAGTTTTTATGAAAAAGACATTGTCTTTGTTTGTATTGGCAAGCGCAATCAGCCTTGCTTTTGTTGGATGTTCAAAGGTAAATAACAAGTCTTCCATGTCTTCTATGGATGACGTTGCCGTTGAAGAGACAGGATTCGAGGAATTCGACATTGGCGACGAGCAGGAAATCGGTTTCTTGAACGTAGCCGGCGTTTATTTCCAGCCGGTAGATATGGCAGGAAACGGAGCTGTTTACAATGCTGCCGACTATGCTTTCCATATCGAAGCTGACATTTCCGCAGGCGAGAATGACCTTGGCTACGGAATCGGTGATTTTGTTCCATACCTTACAGTTGACTACGAAATCAAGTCAAACGCTACCGGAAAAGTTGCCGCATCAGGAACATTCATGAACATGAACGCTTCCGACGGTCCTCACTACGGAGCTAACATCGAGCCGATTCCTAACGGATCTTATACTGTTACGTTCAAGATTCACAGCCCGGAAGAACAGGGGTACCTTCTTCACACCGACAAAACTACCGGTGTTTCAGGAGCTTTTGCAAACTACTGGACAACAAAAACTTTGGATGTTGTTTGGTCTGATTGGGAATGGAATGGACCTGCTTGGTAATTTAATTTACCGATAGCAAGAATCTATCTTTTTGAAAACACGCATTGGAAGTTCCTTTCAGTGCGTGTTTTTGTGTCGGAGAGGTTTTTCTCTCTTCGGATAGGTCGATATGCTTAAATATTTTGTTTGGGTTGTCCGGGATTTGTCCGTCCCCGGAATTGTTTTTGCCATGATTTTGGCATTTATGTCGCTTTTTGATGTAAAAAATCAGAAGCGAGCGGTCATGTTCGGCAGCATTGCGGGTCTTTTTGGCGCGGTTGCAGTTGCCGTTATAAGGCATTTTTATCTTGTAAGAGACAAGAAGATATTGATTTTCAATCTTTATCTTGGCGGAATTCTTCTTGTTTCGGCTTTGATTTACGTTTTATTCAATTTTGGGATTCTTCGCAAAAAAAATCCTAAAATCAGCAATATCGTTTTGAATGTAACAGGTTTGCTTCTTTCGGCGAGCCTTTTGATATATTACCTTCCGACGGATTTACTTTATCCGTTCCATTTTTTGATAAAAGGGCAGAGTGTTTTCAGCACGGATTATCTTTTTAAGCTGATTGGTTTTTGCTTCGGCATTCTGCTTGTGTTCCTTTCGGTGCTTTGCGTTTTCAAAATTCTTGCAAATCTTTCCGTTGGATATACGAGGATTTTTTCGATTTTCGTTTTTGCGATGAATTTTCTTGTTGTGTTTCCGTACATCATAAATCAGCTGCTTATCCGAAGGTGGATAAGATTGAGCCGGAATTTTCGGAACATGAACCGTTTTTTTTCGAACCACGGAAATCTTTTTTTGTTTGCAGTTTTTGCGGTTCTGCTTGTTATTGCTTTTGTTCTTTTTTACAAGAGTTTTCACAATGTCGAGCCGTATTCAAATCCTGCGGAACACAGAAAAATCCGTGCTAAATGCAGAAATCAGCGGCGATGGGTTTTTGCGCTTTTTTTTGTGGGCGCGCTTTCCGTTGTGAATCTTACGGCTCTTCAAAAAATCAGCAAAAAGGAAGTTCGGCTTTCCGCGGCGGAATCGTTTGCGCTTAACGGAGACATTGTTTCGGTTCCGGTTGAGCGGGTTTCCGACGGGAATTTGCACAGATTTGAATACAAAACCCCCGACGATGTCGGAATCAGGTTCATCATAATTCAGAAAAACGCTTTTGCCTTCGGAATCGGATTTGACGCTTGCGAGATTTGCGGCGCAACGGGTTATTATCAGAAAGGAAATCAGGTTATCTGCAAACTTTGCGACGTTGTGATGAACATAAACACAATCGGATTCAAGGGCGGCTGCAACCCGATTCCGCTGCCGTATGTAATCGAAGACGGAGAAATCCGAATCAACATCAAAGATTTGGAAGTCGAAAAGAGGAGGTTCCGCTGATGTTTTGGAGAATGGTTTTTCAATCGTTCAGTCGGCAGAAAGGCAAAATGGCGATGATTGCGTTTACAATTGCGTTGGGCGCAAGCCTTGCCACAGCCATGCTGAACGTCATGTTCGGGGTGGGCGACAAGGTAAATCATGAGCTTAAAACCTACGGCGCGAACATTAGAGTTGTTCCGCAGACGGCAAGTCTTTTGAGCGATATTTACGGCGTGGACGGCGGAAGCGAGAAATTTCTTAGGGAAGACGAGCTTGGAAAAATCAAGACGATTTTTTGGGCGTTCAATATTGTTGATTATGCGCCTTATCTTGAAGCGGATGTGTTTATCGCCGGAAAAAAAGTGGGCGTTACAGGAACGTGGTTCAATCATCATCTTTCGCTTCCCACGGGCGAGGAACTTGATACCGGAATGATAAGCATGAAAAGTTGGTGGCACGTAACTGGCGGTTCGTGGCTTAGGGATTCGGACAAGGATTCAGTGATGGTCGGAAGGGAACTTGCCGAAGAACTGAACTTGAATGCGGGCGATTCCATTTTTTTGAAAGGAAACGCCGAATCGCGGACTTTTGTTGTTAAAAGCATTTTTGACGGCGGCGGAGAAGAGGATTCAAGGATTTTTATGAACCTGCACGATGTTCAGGCGTTGGCGGGAAAAGACGGACTTATAAATTCTATCGAGGTGAGTGCGCTTACAAGTCCCGATAACGAGCTTGCAAGAAGGGCGGCGCAGAATCCCGAAAGTCTTACCAATGCAGAGCGTGAAACTTGGTACTGCACCGCATACGTTTCTTCGATTTGTTATCAGATTCAGGAAGTTATAAGCAATGCGGTTGCAAAGCCCGTTCGGCAGGTTGCCGAAAGCGAGGGCGCGATATTGGGGAAGACCCAGCTTTTGATGCTTCTGATTACGGTTTTGAGCCTGATTGCGTCTGCTCTTGGAATTTCAAATTTGGTTACGGCGAGCGTGATGGAGCGCAGCAAAGAGATAGGACTTTTGAAGGCGATTGGAGCTCACGATACGCCTGTCGCTTGGCTTGTGCTTACTGAAATAATAATAACTGCAATTTTGGGCGGATTGGTGGGGTATTTTGCCGGTTGCGGATTTGCCCAAATAATCGGACGGACGGTGTTCGGTTCCGCAATTGCCGTTACACCCGTTGTGATTCCTTTGGTGGCGATATTGATTTTCCTTGTTACGCTGCTTGGAAGCGTTCCTTCTATCCGCATGATTCTTGCGCTTGAACCGGCGGAGGTTCTGCATGGGCGTTAGAGGTGTTGAGATTTTATGACAAAGACAAATTTTTATCTGAAAATGATAACCGGTTCGCTTGTGCGCCGCAGAAGCAGGATGCTCACGGCTTTGCTTGCGATTGCCATCGGTTCTACGGTTCTTAGCGGCCTTGTTACAATTTATTACGACGTGCCCCGGCAGATGGGAAAAGAATTGCGTTCCTATGGGGCGAACATTCTTTTAGTGTCTTCGGGAACGGAAAGTTTTTCGACTGACGCTTTGCGCCGCGCCGAAAAATATTTTCCGAAGGATTCCGTTGTCGGCGTTACCCCGCTGAAATATCAAAATGTCCGAGTGAACGAACAGCCGTTCGTGGCGGCGGGAACGGATTTCAGCGAACTCAAAAATACAAGTCCGTATTGGTTTGTTTCCGGTTCGTATCCGGCGGAACAAGGCGAAGCGCTGATTGGCCAGAGCGTTGCGGAAATCACGGGGCTTTCGGCAGGCAGGGAATTTCTTGCGCACGGTGTGGACTCGTCGGGAAATAAATTCGACAAAAGATTCAAGGTTTCGGGGATTTTGCAGACCGGCGGAAGCGAAGAAGAATGCATTTACATGAGCATGAGCGACTTGGAAAATCTGACCGGCTCTTCCGGGCTTGTAGATGTTGTTGAATGTTCGGTTTCCGCAGGGGGCGAGGAACTTAAAGCTATTTCCGACGAAATTTCTATGAACGTGCCGGAAATAGCCGCGCGCCTTGTAAAGCGGGTTACGCAGTCTGAAGGAGCGGTGCTCGGAAAACTGCAAGCGTTGGTCTACATTGTAACGATAATCGTTCTTATATTGACGATGGTTTGCGTTGCAACAACGATGATGGCTGTTGTTACGGAGCGGAGGCGGGAAATCGGTCTTAAAAAAGCGCTTGGGGCTTCCAACAGGGAAATCGTGTGGGAATTCCTTGGTGAAGGGCTGTTTCTTGGCGCATTGGGAGGCGCACTGGGCGTGGTGCTGGGGTATTTTTTTGCGGAAGCGGTCAGCATGAACGTGTTTACCCGAAGCATTTCGTTCAATTGGTTTATAGTTCCGTTGTCCGTTGCCGTTTCGATTTTGGTAACGGCACTTGCCTGCGTGATACCGGTTCGGAGCGCAGCCGATGTTGATCCGGCGTTGGTTTTGCGAGGCGAATAGCACGTTTTGCGGGCTTTATAAAAATTTGTAGGAGTAAGTTTGCGTGTCGCAGACTTGAATATTATGTGTACGTTCTTACTTAGACGAACGTGCGTAAAAGTCAATCGAAAGCCGATTCTTGACTTTTTATAGGAGTGGAAAATGGCATTGCTTGAGGTGAAAAATATATCAAAAATTTACAGCGGCGGAACGGTGGAAGCGTTGAAAAACGTCAGTCTGAATGTTGAAAAAGGCGAATGGGTTGCCATAATGGGGCCTTCCGGTTCCGGAAAATCGACCATGCTCAACATTGTAAGCTGCATGGATAAGCCCACCAGCGGAGAGGTGATTTTGGACGGCGTTAACATCGCAAAACAAAGCTCCAAGGATTTGACGAATATACGGCGTGACAAAATCGGACTTGTATTCCAGCAGTTCCATCTTGTGAACTATCTTACGGCAATCGAAAACGTTATGGTAAGTCAGTATTACCACAGCCTTCCCGACGAGCAGGAAGCTATGGAAATGCTTGAACTCGTCGGTCTCAAAGAGAGGGCAAAGCATCTTCCTCATCAATTGTCGGGCGGGGAACAGCAGCGCGTATGCATTGCGCGGGCATTGATAAATCATCCTGCGATAATTCTTGCGGACGAACCGACCGGCAATCTTGATGAAGCGAACGAGAACATTGTAATAGACATTTTCAAGAAACTTCACGCGGAAGGAAAAACAATCATCGTTGTTACCCACGCTCCGGAAGTTGCCCGATATGCGGAAAGGACAATCGTTCTGGAACATGGAAAATTCCACAAAGAAATCAGGGACGGGCATTTTAACTGATTTTTAATTCGCCGCCTGTCATTCTGTAGATTTTGTCCGCATATTTTGCGGCATCGGTTTCATGGGTTACAAGAAGGATTCCGACGTTTTCTTCTTTTGCGATTTTTTTCAGCAGAGAAAGAACGTTGTGCGTGTTTTCGTCATCCAGGTCGCCTGTGGGCTCGTCCGCAAAAATGAATGAGGGAGAGTTTATCAGCGAACGGGCTATTGACATTCGGCGCAGCTCTCCGCCGCTAAGGCTGTTCGGCTGTTCGTTTTGCAGATTTTCAATTCCGACTTTTTGAAGAAGCTGAACGGCGCGTTCTTTTATTTCTGGTTTTTCTTCGCCGTAAATCAGGGCGGGTAGCATCACATTTTCGACCACGGAAAGAGCGTTCAGTCCGCTTTGCACTTGAGGAATCACGCCGAAAATTTTGTTCCGGAATTTTGAAAGCGATGCGTCGTTCATTTTGTAAATATCTTTGGGATTTTCGTCAGATTCGCCGGTTTTTAGAAGAACTCGTCCCGCGGTAGGATTCAGCATTCCGCTCATCATTCCGAGCAGCGTGCTTTTTCCGCTACCCGAACGCCCCACGATTTCGATAAGCGTTCCCTGATTTAGCGAAAAATCTGTTTCTTGTAAGGCGTAGAAATAATTTGAGTTTTTTGTGCGGCGCATATATTGCTTGGAAATTTTTTCGGCGCTTAAAAGCATTTTTGTTCCCCTTTAATTTTCGTCTCTTAGGATAAGCCCCGTGTCTTGGCGGCTTATTTTTATTGCGGACATTGCAGAGGCGGCGGCTGCGCTTGCGGCGGAAATTACGAGCGTCATCACGCAAAGGATTGTAATTTTTACAATTTCCGGCATCAAGTACGGAAGTCCAAGACTTTCCTGAATCAGATTTTTGAACGAAATCCCGAAAAGCATTACGGTGGCGATTCCGATTATTCCGCCTGAAACGCCTAGAATTACACTTTCCGACACGATAAGAGAGGCGAGCCGTTTTTCGGATACCCCGACCATCCGCAGAATTGCAAATTCTTTTTTCCGCTCGTTCATTATCATCGAAAAAACTATCATCATCATTGTTACGCAAAGAATCCACATAACAACAATCAGAACTTTGACAATTTTTGTAATTCCGCTAAGCGAATCCGAAACGTCGCTGGTCATACTTTTTGCCGTAACCGCACGGATTTTTCTTTGGTGGATGTTTATATAGCCGGCAATGTCTTTTACGGAATAGCCGTCTGAAACTTTTATCATCAGCGAAGAAATTGTATTTTCCGCATCCACTTTTCCGGTGGGGGAATGCGGCATTTCGGACGCTTTTTTTACCATTTGTTTTATTGTGTTCAGATTCATATAGACGGCGTTGTCAAGTCCTGACCCCGTATGTTTCAGTTGCCCTGCAACGTGGCAAGGTATTCCGTAGAACATAAGCGTTTCGTTTTCGGGAACCGTTACCCGGCTTCCTACAAGAATTTCGCCGTCTTTCAGTTTGCCTTTGTAAGTTTCCGCCGCCCAAGGCTGAACGGTGAAATCCGTTTCCGGGTCAAAACCGATAAGCTGAAGCGTAACGGAGCAGCATCCTGCGCTAAGCGAAGACAGAAAAATCTGCGGCGAAATTTTTTGGATTCCGTCGATTTTTGAAAGAATTTCCAGATATTTTGACGGCATATAGAACGTCGTTCGGTTTCCGTTCAAAAGAAGATTTTCGATTGTCTCTTTTGTTCTTGCTTCGTAGGGGACAATCAAAATATCCGCACCGAGCCGATTTTCAAGATTTTTAAGTCCGTTTTTAAGGCTTTCGACGATAAGAGAACCGCCGAAAGTTGTGATTGCAAGAAGAACCGAAAAAACAAGCAGCGAAACACTGCGTCCCGACCTTGCAAAAATATTTTTTATGGGAAGTTTGTCAAGAAATTTCATAGCAGTCTGAAAATACTAGCATTTTTTCCTGTTCTGTTCAAACTGACTTTAGCCCGTGGACGCGTTCGGGCGAATTTACTTTTTTCAATAGCGATTGAAATACCTAAAATTTTGGGTTAATGTAGCCTATGAGCAAGAAAACGGACGCAATTTACAGGACGATTTCCGAGCTTGAGCTGCAATCTTCAAGAATTTTTGAAATTTCCCAAGAAAGTCGGAACGGGGAACTTGAAGGAATCGGGCTTGAAATCGGCAGAAAATTAAAGGATTTGCGTTTTTGGATAGATTCGCTTTATTCGTATAACGGAAAATCTACCAGCAGGGCAAAAAGAATTGCCAGCAAGGAAAACGGAAAAAAAGGCGGACGTCCGCCGAAAATTATTACAGACGCAAGGCGGCGCATTTTTTCCCTTGAAAATCAGGAAATCCCGGAGCTTGAAAGCAAGGTTCGCATTTCCGTAAGCGCCGAGGATGAGGCGGTTTTTCGGGAAAAACTGAATATTTTGACGGCGGAACTGGAATCTTGCAAAAATACTTTGGACGCTTGGCAAAAAAAAATCGGCGCTAAAATTTAGTGAAATTGTAAACTTGGAGGAAAAATGAAGAAAATCGTTTATTTTTTGAAGAATTTTATTTTGTACGCAATTATTTTTGCAAATATTTCGGGTTGTTCAAAAGCATTCGGGAAAAACGGTTCCGGCTCTGCGCCGGCGGCTTCGTTCCGCGCGGAAAATACGGCGGCTAATCCCGAATTAGAAAAACTCAATTCGGTTCTTTCAAGTATGAGTAAAAGATTTAAGGCGACGTTTTCGATTCCTGCGGGCGAAGAAGGGATTTTTCTTGACGATTTACGCAAAGTTCTGGAATCTGAAAAGGATTTTTCTTCCGGCGACATAAGTCCGTTTTTTCTTGTGGATAAAAAGAATTTTCTGCCCGAAAATTATGTTCCCAAGAATATGATTCCGCTCAAAAAAAACGATTTGTACGCAATAACAAAAAACACGCTCAGCCTTCGTAAAGAGGCGTACGACGCGTTGAATCGTTTGGCGGCGGCTGCAAAAGCTGGCGGGGTAACGCTTACGATCGGTTCGACATACCGTTCTTACGAATATCAGAAAAATCTTTTTGATTATTGGGTGCGGATTGACGGGCTTGAAGAGGCGGAACGTGAAAGTTCCCGGCCCGGAACAAGTCAGCATCAGCTTGGGCTTGTGTTGGATTTTGCCCCTATAGAAGACGAATTTGCGGAAACCGGGGCAGGTAAGTGGGCGGCGGAAAATGCGGCAAAGTACGGCTGGAGTTTGAGTTTTCCGAACGGTTATGAAGATGTAACCGGCTATCGTTGGGAAAGCTGGCATTTTCGATATGTAGGACTTCCTGCCGTTATGTTTCAGGAAAAATATTTTGGCAACGTTCAGCAGTTCATGCTTGAATTTATAAATGCCTGGAAAAGTTTGGAGAATTAGATTTTTCCGAACCGCGCGGATTTTTTTTGCGCCTTTATTATGAAGCGGTTTCTTAGAATTACTTTTTCGTCAAGAACCTGAGTTCCCCGGTCGAAAATTCATACGCCTTACGAAATTTAGATTTTTTTCAAGATTCATGAAATTTCGGTTCAGTCTTGCGGTGATTTTTTTGGGGGTAGGGAAGGGCGGCGTCTTCCGGCGTGCTTAAAAAATTCAGCAAAATTCCGTTTTTACGGCGGAATGTTCGTTCATTGTGTTGATGTCCGCCTTCCATTTGTCGTTCGTTTTGTATCTGTCTTGAACCGCCGGCGTTTGATTTTTGCGTTTGCAGATTTTTTATCGGCGGAACGCAGCGGCGCTTTCGAGGATTTTTCCGTCAAAGTCGAAAAGAGTTTGGTTTTCCCAGTCGATTGTCACTCCGGGAACGCAAACCCAATCGCCGCCCCAATAAAATGTTCCGATTCCGCCGGCATCTTTTACCGCAGCGATAACCGTTTTTATTATTGCGGATTGATTTTTTACGCTGAAAGCTATTCCTTTTTTGCCTGCAAAATCTTCCGTGTCGATTCCGTCTAGATAGCCGTTCATATTTTCTGCCGCACGGATTTTTTGTTCATCGCTTCCAAGAACATTGTTCATGCTGTCCGCCCACGCGGAAGTCCACGCCCATGAGGTTTCTACCACCATAACGTCTTTTGAAAATTCGGATTTCAGACTTTTTATGTTAGCTTTGAGTTGGTCTATTGTTCCGGCTTTGTAAAACGGATACCAACTTATTCCGATGCAGTCAAAATCCGCAGGAATTCTTTTGAACCACCAGTTCAAGGGCTTCCCGTCGTCGCTTGAAAGGTGAATCATGATTTTGATGTCGGGATTGTGTTTCCGGACGGCAGCAGAAGCCTGCTTCAGCACGAGTTCAAGGTTTTTTGCGGATTCGGAGGATTTCCATGAAGAACAAGTTGGACTTGCATAATCATTGATGGAAGCTGCATTGCTTTTTGTTACAAGCATTCCGGAATTTATTTCGTTTCCGATTTGTACCATGTCGGGCGGATAGTCTTTTAGAAATGAAAGAACATCGTCCGTGTACGAATAAACGTGTGCGGCAAGTTCCTCGATTGTCGAATCCGAATCCCATGCGGCAGGTCGTCTTTGTTTTTCGGGGTCTGCCCATGAATCGCTGTAATGAATGTCCAGCAGAAATTTCATGTTATCGGCTTTTATTCGTTTTGCGGTTTCCAGGGTTCTTGCAAGATTGTTGTTTCCGAATTCGGATGCGGACGGATTATGCCAAAGTCTAAGTCGAATCCAGTTTATGCCGTTCTTTTTTAGAAGTTTGAAAATATCTTCGGGAGTGCCGTCGGCATTTTTGTATTTTCCGCCTTTTTCTTCAAACAGGGAAACGGAAGAAGCGTCGAAGCCTTTCATGAATCCGTCGGCTTCGTAATTGTTTTCATTGCCATTGTTCGTTTCATATATTTTGCACGAAGAAAAAATTGCACTCAATGCCAAAATCGAAATTATCGAAATAATCAAAGTTTTCCCGTTCATATAAAACCTCTTTTCGGGCTCGGAAAGCGGATTTTCTGAAATTATATCATAATTTGCTTGCGATACTTCAAAAAAATCAGAATGTGCCCGGTTTTTACGGAATTTTTCGAGTTCTGAAATTTAATTATTTGACTTTGCTGATTTTATGACATAGTATTTTATGGTAAAGGCTCGGTTGAGCCAATTTTATAATTTTACGTGGTCGAGTAAAATTGACTTTAGGAGATGTAAAATGCTGAAAAAATCATTGCTTACACTTTCTGCAGCGGCTATGGCAGCTGCCTTGTTTACCGGTTGTGCTAAGAGAAACTCTTCTTCCGGTAATACAATTACGATGAATAAGGACAAACCTCTTGTGTTCTTTAACAGACAGCCGTCGGATCCGACGACAGGCGCTCTGGACATGGATTCCATGAACTGGAACGACAAGACTTACTATGTCGGTTTTGATGCAGCCGGCGGCGGTGCCGTTCAGGGAAAACTTATTGTTGACTGGCTTAGCGCACAGGACGCTTCAAAAATTGACCGAAACGGCGACGGAACTATCGGTTATGTTCTTTGCGTTGGCGACGTCGGACACAACGATTCAAAAGCCCGCACCGAAGGAATTCGAAAGGCTTTGGGAACATGGAACGGCACTACCGAACCTACAGTTTCAAAGACGGGTTCTGTAGTTGTCGGCGGAAAAATCCTCAAAGTTGTTGAGCTTGAAGGCAAGGCAATGACAGGAACCGACGGTTCTACATGGAATGCAAACGCAGCCACCGACGCAATGGGCGGTTGGGCAACAAAGTTCGGAATGCAGCTTGATATGGTAGTTTCAAACAACGACGGAATGGCAATGGGCTGTCTTCAGGCTTCCAACTATCCTGCAGGTCTTCCAATCTTCGGTTATGACGCAAACGCGGACGCAATCGAGGCTATCGGAGCCGGAAAACTTACCGGAACCGTATCACAGAACGTTGACGCTCAGGCTACGGCAACTCTTCAGGTTATTCGCAACCTTCTTGACGGTCTTTCAGGCGAAGATGTTTATAAAAAGGGTATATCGGAAGCTGACAAATACGGAAACAAAATTTCTGCAGAATTGGATTACCTTGTTGATTCCAAGTCTTTGCTCGCTTTGAACACAGGTGTAAACTCAAGCAACTGGATGGATTATTCTTCAGGAAACCGCGACAAGGGAATCAAGCAGACAAATGCGCCTAAAAAGAAGGTGATTCTTTCAATTTACAACTCTGCCGACAACTTCCTTTCATCATCTTACCTTCCTGCATTGCAGTATTATGCACCGCTTTTGAACCTTAACCTTACGGTTGTTCAGGGCGACGGACAGAACGAGGCTTCTTGTCTTGACAAGTTCACAAACCTCGGCAGCTTCGACGCTTATGCGGTCAACATGGTAAAGACTAACTCAGGACGTGATTACACGGACAAACTGAGATACTAGGCTAGCTTTTATTGGTCGGATGGTCTGTAAAGCTCTTTATTGATGTTTTACAGACCTTTTTTTTAGTAAAAGGAATTACCTGATGGAAGAAAAATTACTGGAAATTAAGAATCTTTCCAAATCGTTTGCGAAAAACAAGGTTCTTAGTGGAATCAACATTTCTGTTGGGAGAGGTAGCGTTCTTGGGCTTATGGGCGAAAACGGCGCCGGAAAGTCCACGATGATGAAATGTCTTTTTGGAATATATTCAAGGGACGAGGGGCAGATTTTCCTTGAGGGAAAACCGATTGATTTTTCAAGTCCGAAAGAGGCTCTTGAAAACGGGGTTGCCATGGTTCATCAGGAATTGAATCAGTGCCTTGACCGCTCCGTAACGGACAATCTTTTTCTCGGCCGTTATCCCGTTCGTATGGGAATTATCGACGAGAAAAAAATGTTCCGGGAAGTAACAAAACTTTTTACGTCTTTGAACATGAGCGTAAATCCGAACACGATTATGCGGACAATGTCCGTTTCCCAAAGACAGATGGTTGAAATTGCCAAAGCGGTTTCATACAACGCAAAAATTATCGTTCTTGACGAGCCTACATCTTCTTTGACCGAGCCGGAAATAGAAAAACTGTTTTCGATAGTGCGGGAACTCAAAGAAAAAGGCGTTTCGTTCATCTATATATCGCACAAGATGGACGAAATCTTCAAAATCTGCGACGAGATTGCCGTTCTTCGAGACGGAAACATGGTTCTTCAGAAACCGGCAAAAGAACTCGGAATGGAAGAATTGATTTCTGCGATGGTTGGACGTTCGCTTGACAAGCGATTCCCTGATGTGGACAACACGCCGGGGGACGACCATCTTGAGGTCAGAAATCTTTCTACAAAGTACGAGCCGCATCTTGAAGGAATTTCGTTTACGGTCAAAAAAGGGGAAATATTTGGCATATACGGGCTTGTCGGTGCGGGCAGAAGCGAACTTTTAGAGGCAATCTTTGGAATCAGGACTATTGCTACCGGTGAAATAATCGTTGACGGAAAGAAAATGAGGTTCGAAAGTGCGCAGCAGGCGATGGCGAATGGCTTTGCGATGGTAACGGAAGAGCGCAAACTGAACGGAATGTTTTCCAAGGCGACGATAGAATTCAATACCTGTATCGCAAATCTTGATGCCTACAAGACCGGTCCTGCACTTTCTTCTCGGAAAATGCGCGATGCTGCAAACAAAGAAATAAAGAAGATGCACACAAAGTGTGTTTCCGCCGACGAACTGATTTCTTCGCTTAGCGGAGGAAACCAGCAGAAAGTCATAATCGGAAAGTGGCTTGAAAGAGAACCTGATATTCTTCTTCTTGACGAGCCGACACGAGGAATCGATGTCGGGGCAAAATATGAAATCTATCAACTTATCATAAATATGGCAAAAGAAGGAAAGACTATGATTGTCGTATCCAGCGAAATGCCGGAGATTCTTGGAATCACGAATCGGGTTGCGGTGATGTCCAATCATAGACTTGCCGGAATTGTAAACACTAAAGAGACGGATCAGGAATCTATCCTGCGTCTTTCTGCTAAATATCTTTGATGTAAGGGGTTTAACATGGACGAACTGAATACTTTGTACGATGATCCAAAAATAAAAGAATACATGGAAACTTTTTCCGACGGGAAAGAATCCAAGAACACGGAACTGAAGAAAAAGGCGCTTTCCTATTCTAATTCCGTGGCGAAGGTCTATATTGCCAAGGTCGAAGAAGAGCAGAAAAAAATCCGCTCTGAACTGAAACTTGGATATAACGCCAACGTAAAAAAACTCAAGGCAGACGGAGCGGCTCGCATTTTGGCTGCAACTACGCCGGAAGATAAAAAAACGGCAACATACGAACTGAAGTCTGCTCTTTTTGATGCCAAGAATCAGTATGAGACAAAAATTGACCGCAGCAAAGATGTCTGTACGCAGGCGTTTACCGATCACATCCAAATAAACAGAGTCATCAGGAATCAAAAAGCGAACATTCTTGAAGACGTTCAGTTGAAATGGAAAAACTATGTGAACAATTTCAAGGCAACCAAATTCTTGCTGGATAACGGACTTTATCTTGCGATTTTGGTTTTCTTCATTGTGTGCGTAATTGTTGCGCCGGCGATTGGAGCGGGAAACCTTCTGACTTTGCCGAATATTTTTACAATCCTTGAGCAATCTTCTACTCGTATGTTCTATGCGCTCGGAGTTGCGGGTCTTATCTTGCTTGCCGGAACTGACTTGAGCGTAGGACGAATGGTAGCCATGGGTTCTGTTGTTACCGGACTTATTTTGCATCCGGGAACGAACATAGTGAAGTTTTTCAACATGGGTCCTTGGAATTTTACGGGAATGCCGATGGGATTGCGACTTGCGCTTGCGCTGTTCCTTTCGATACTTCTTTGTACTACTTTTTCAGCGTTCGCAGGACTTTTCACGGCAAAACTCAAGATACATCCGTTCGTCTCGACATTGGCAACGCAGCTTATAATTTACGGTCTTTTATTTTTTGGAACGACCGGAACGCCTGTAGGTTCGATTGCCGCAAAAGTCAAAGATTCTATCGGCGGCCGCTGGATTATAGGCAGAATGGCGAACGGAGAACTCGTTACATTTCCTAAATTGATAATTCCTGCAGCAATCGCGATTGTCGTGGCATGGTTCATTTGGAACAAAACCAAGTTCGGAAAGAATATGTACGCTGTCGGCGGAAATGCGGAGGCTGCGGCTGTTTCCGGAATATCTGTCTTTTGGGTTACGATGGGCGTATTCATCATGGCAGGAATTTTCTACGGATGCGGAGCGTTCCTTGAGGCGTTCCGTGCCAATGCCAGCGCAGGAACAGGACAAGGCTATGAAATGGATGCAATCGCCGCCTGTGTTGTAGGAGGAATTTCGTTCAACGGAGGTATCGGAAAGATAAGCGGAGCGGCAATCGGTGTAATAATTTTTACAGCTCTTACATATTGTCTTACATTCTTGCATATCGATACGAATCTTCAGTTTGTTTTCAAAGGATTGATAATAATTGCTGCCGTTGCCTTGGACAGCGTAAAGTATCTTAAACGAAAATAAATAATATCGAATCATTTTGGGGATTTCCAAATTGCTGGAAATCCCCGTTTTTTTAAGGAGCGGTATAAACGTGCAGGAGGAACTTTACATAAGCGAAAAGGAAGAGGCGTATACCTACGACGAAATCCTTTTTATAAAAGACTGCAATGATAAAAAGCATCTTGAAAAGAAACTTGAACTTCTTGCAAAAGCCGTAAAAGACAACAAAAAAACTTCGGCGATTTTTTTTATGCCGAAAGCAAGTTATGAAATTTCATCTCTTTTTCAGGGCGATATTTTGATATGTGAAATTGAAAAATCGGATATACAGAATCTCCTTGATTCCCTGAAATGTAAAGAAGCGTCGTTCATTCAACGGCATATTTTTGGCAAGCTGAAAACGTTGCTTGAATATTTGCAGGAAGGAAACTCCGTATATCCTGTAGTCATTCAGGCGGATTGCCTAAAAAAAATAAATCCTAGTCAGCCTTTTTTGCACTCCTGAACTGAAATACCACGTCTATTACAGCAACAACCACAAAAATGATAGAAATCACAAGCACGGATGGACGAGTTATCGTGTGGCATCTCATGGTTGTCATTCTGCAAAGTTTTACGAATCCGCCCGGAACTGTTGCGGACAAGATTACGCACGGAATCAATGCCAATGAAAGTCCTGCTTTTACCAATGGAGATGTCATTATCAGGTGCAGCACTGAAATAGCGGCAATCACGATTGCGAATGCGATTATTGCTTGGCTTGCCCAATGGCAGACCATCCAAGAGCCGTCTTCCTTTGGATCGCAGGCTCTAAAAAAAGTTTTGATTCCAACCAAATAGATGGAACTTAGCACGAGAAATATTATGTCTCGCACACCGATGTTCGGTTTTTTATTTGTCATAAAAAACTCCTTGAGATTTATTTATGATTCTTAAAATTTGAATCCTACAAGTATGTGTGGGGATATGGAGTATTCATGAAAAAAATCGTGGCCGTATTTTTCATAATATGAATAGCTAAAAAGATGATCTGTTGATATGCCGCCGCCCCAAAAGATTCCCCGTCTTGTACGGGCTTTGATCCATATCACATCTGCGCTTGCCATGCAGAACACGCCGGAATAAAGCCCGTGTATTAGATTGAATCCCGGTCCTATTTTTAAGTTTGTGTCCAGTTCCAGACGGAACGACCCCATTTCGGTAAGTTTCCAGTTGAATCCGAATGACACGCCTATTGGAAATCTGTATGTAAAGAGTCCCGCAAAAGAGCCTATCGAAAAATGGAACAGCTTTTCGGTGTTGCCCGAATCGAATTCCCACATAGTTGAAATTATGTTTGTCGTCAAGGGAGTCCATTGTCTCTTAAAATAATTTGATTCAGGGGTGAATGGGTCAATGCTTTTTGTGAAGATATAGCCTGCAGCGGAGAATTCCTGTTTAATCGAAAATCTTGCGAATGCTGACGTACAGATTAAAACAAAAATCACCGAAATAAATATTTTTTTCTTCATATCTTTATTCTTCCAATTTTTCCATAAGAGTCGCTGTTGTGAATGTTTTTGCTGTCTTTATCGAAAGGTCTGTAACGTCAAAGAAAGCCAATGAGATTTTGCCGTCCACAAGGAATCTTTTTCTAAAATAAATCCCTGACCCTCTGACTTTATATTCCGAAAGATAATTCGAATCGATTTCAGCCAATTTGTCGGAAAATTGTGTAAGATGCGGGTCAAAAGTATAAACGGAAGCTTTGGAATTATCCGAGATAAATGTATAAACCTTGCCATTGACAAAAACCATTTCTGCATGCGCATATTTTGAAAATCCCGAAGGAAGATAGCATTTCTTGGTCTCGTGAGTAGACTTATTTACCGTAACTATAAATTGCTGCAAATCGCTTTCATGATTTCCCAAAATCAGATGGTCTGGGGTTATGCATTTCAATGTGTAATCGTAATTATAATTTTTATTGACTACTTTATTTAATTGTACTATGGGCGGTTCAAATTTTTCGCTGGCAACATTCAGCCGGCAGAGATTTTTTAATTCGGCGTGTCCCGGGTCATCGTATAGAAGCCAAAAATTTTCGTCCGAATCTTGGGTTAAATATTCCGGACAAAATGATGAAGACGCCGAATAGTTTATTTTTTTGGGGGAAAATCCGGTGTCCGCATCCAAAAGCCAAACCGAACCTAATCTTTCCGATTTGCCGCTTGCGTTTTTTGCATAATATCGGGAAGAGACTGTGGCGAATCGGCTTGGCTGATATTGTGAAAAACCCCATGAAGTATAAGCGGGATGTTCATTTATTTGAGGGATGGGGATTACTGTCGGTTTTCCGCCGGACGGATTCAGGCAGATTACTTTTGATTTGTCTCCGGAGATATAGTAATGGTTTGTGACCGCCGAAGAATCTTTCAATTCTTGCGAAAAAGTTTCGATTGGGTCGGAAACATCGGAGTATACAAAATCATGAAAAATATCGTTTTTCCAGTCGTAGACTAAATATATCGTTTTATAGCCTTTGGTATGAACGGAATCGGGCTTTATTTTCAAAGAGAACTGAAGCGGTATATACATCCTCAGAATTAACGGATTTTCCAGGTGTTCAAAAGATTTTAATTCCGTCTTTTGCATTATTCTTTGATAATCATATTTTTCTTGGAATGTGCAGGATGAAAAAATCAACAAAACAACGGCACTTGCGCTCGCAATTAACTTTCTTCTCATAAGATTCTCCATGCAAGCGAAATTTTACCGCATTTTATTTGCGAACGCAACATATTCTTTTTTCATTAAAGATTGCAAAATCCTTGCGAAAAATTTAAAAATCCGTCGGATTTATGCCAAGAATCTATATAAAAAATGTTAAATTTTTCCAGTTTTCTTGACTTTCTTTATAAAAATTTGGTGCTAGAATATCAGTCATAGAGATTTATTCAGGATTATTTTGTTATGGATACGGATCATAAAAAGAAGGCTAAAGGCGATTCTTTGCGGCAGTTACGAAGGGCTTTGTTTTACGAAACGCAGTTTAGGAATGCGATAGTTTCGGATGATGCGGTTTCATTTTATGATGTAAATGTATCAAAGGACTTAATCGAGAACGATTTTTTCTTCCGGGACGATGAGAATAATTTTGTCTCCGTTCCCGAATATCTTGGGCTTTCTGCTCCGTGCAAATTCTCGGATTTTGTTTACAGATGGTCAAAAACGATGATTCCCGACCTTACTCAAAAACCGCTCCGGAACATACTGAACTTGAGGGACACTTTGCTTGAAATCTATGAGGAAGGTCGGCGAGAGCTGGTGATAGATTACTGGGCGGAGATTGCGAAAGGCAGAAAAATCTTTTTCAATCAACGTTTTCTTCTTACAAAAAACGAGGCGGGCGAAATCTACGCTCTTTCCATTGTAAAAGACAACACCAAACTTAGGGAAAGCGATGACGAACTTATAAAGAAAGAACTGGAAAAATACGCTTATTCCGACCCGCTTACGCACGGCTACAACTATATAAAGTTCAAGGAAAAACTCAAGGAACAGGGAATCCCCGGCTCGATAATATGCCTTGACATTCATTCGTTCAAAGCAATCAATTCGATATGCGGAGTTACCCGCGGCGATGATGTTATAAAAAACATTTGGGAATGTATATTGCTTTCAATCGACAAAGACAAAGGCGATCTTGCTGCGCACATAAACGCAGACCATTACATAATTTTCATTCCCACAACGGACGAAGAAAAAATAATCGAAAAACTCAAAGACATTTCCGTGATGCTGATGATAATTTCCATTGACCTGGATTTGCCGCAGATTAAGCCGTATTTCGGAATCTCTAAATGGTCTCCGGGTAAAAAAATCGAAATGTCTTACAATGAGGCGATAACCGCAAAGCACAACGCAAAAAATCAGCAGGACATTGACTACGCCTTTTTTAACGAAGAAGACATAAACAGGCTGGTACATGAAAAAGAACTCATAGATTCTTTTGAGAATGCAATATTGAAAAAAGAGTTCAATGTATGGTTTCAGCCGAAATATACGCCCAAGACAAAGCGAATCGTCGGGGCGGAAGCTCTTGTCCGCTGGATAAAGGAAGACGGCACGATTATTCGTCCTAGCGACTTTATAATGCTCTTTGAGAGAAACAACATAATCCGAAAACTTGACGAACACATTTTCAGGAACGTATGCATTTTCCAAAAGCACTGGCTCGACAGCGGAAAACGGATTGTCCCCATATCGGTGAATCTTTCAAGGGCTAGCCTTTATTACAAGGGCGTTGCCGACCAGTATAAAAGGATAACGGAAGTCATTGGAATCGAGCCGAAATGGGTTCCCATCGAAATAACCGAATCCGCCGCAATTGCCGAGGAATCCGTGAAAGACGCTATCGATAAATTCCATGCCCTTGGGTTTTCGCTTCACATGGACGATTTTGGAACGGGATATTCTTCGCTTGCGTCGTTGAATATGCTCCATTTCGACACGATGAAGCTTGACAAGAGCCTTGTGGATTTTATCGGGGAATTCGACGGAAACCGGCTGATAGAGCATACGATTTCCTTGGCGCAGGAACTGGGGATTCAGGTTACGGCGGAAGGCGTTGAGAACGAACGGCAGGTTCAGTTCCTGAAGAACATAGGTTGCGACAACATTCAGGGCTTCTTTTATTCCAAGCCAGTTCCGGCGGAGACTTTCGAAAAATTGCTTGAAATGGAGATTTTGGATTCCGCTCAAGAAAGTACGAATGAACCGGGGCTTATCGAAGAGCATATAAGCGAGTTCAACCACGGATTCAACAAGCCCGTTCTGTATACGCTCATGATAAACCTGACGGAGGACAAAATCACGGATTTTACTGAAAACGGCGACTGGTGTATTGAAACGTCTCTTGACCCATCATGCTATTCCGATGCCATAAAATCCTTGGCAAACGACCTTGTTTATGAGGGGGACAGGGAAAAGTTTCTTAAAATTCTGGACAGAGAACGGCTCTTGGACAGTTTTGGTGGCGTGGAAGACACGACGGTCATAGAATACAGGCGACGAATGAAAGAAGATTTTTGTAAAATGAGAGGTATAGTTCATACTTTCAAGGTCGCAGGCTCGGATTGTGTGTGGCTTTACATCAAAATATTCTGCCTTGACAGAGGGTTGTAGTCCGCTCCAAATCGATAAAAAAATGCCCCAAGATTCGCTTTGTGTCGAGCCTTGGGGCATTTCGATTTTATAAAGGGGCTGTTCCAAAATTTCAGATTTTGAACAGTTTTCTTGATTTTAGGCTCTACGGTGTGTCCGGAAATTAATCGCTTTTTAGACACGCCCGTTTTGTAAAGCCTTCTAGTTCAAAGAATTTAACCCTTCATCAACCAACGCTTTTAGCCTTCCTTCGGAAATTCCACCCACGATGACGTTCTGAATTTCTCCATTTCCGTTTATCAGGTATGTTGTCGGGAACGCCGATATGTGATATTTCTCGGGGACGATTCCGCTGTGATCCATCAGGCACGGATACGAATATCCATTTGCCTCAAGGAATTTTATTATGTCCGGCACTTCTTTTTCACGGTAAAGACCCGGAGTCGCAACCGAAAGAATGAGTACGTTGGAATCGGGATTTTCCATAATTTCTTCGAACACACTTTGAAAATGCGGCATTTCCTGCCTGCACGGCGGACACCATGTCGCCCAAAAATTAAGAATCACCGCTTTTCCCTTGAGTTCCGAAAGCGTCCACTGAACTCCGTATTGGTCGTAAAGCGAGAATTCGGGGGCGGGCGGAGCCTGCCGCTTTTTTTGCGAAACCATGACTTTGTTCGAAGCGTTTTCAGCCGCCTGCTTTTTCTTGATAGAAACGATTCCGCTTATTGTCATGAAAAGCCCGATTCCGACCATAAGAAGACCGCCGATTCTTGCAGTCCATTTTACGATTCCTTTGTGTTTTCTGAAGAAATTCAACATTGACGACACGAAAATTCCCGTTACTACGAAAGGCAGTGCAAATCCAAGCGTATAAAAAAGAATGTATATCATTCCGTTCGTTCTTGTTGCCGCGTCCGACGTAAGCACAAGAATCGAGGCGAGGGCAGGACCGACGCACGGAGTCCATGCAAAACTGAACACAAATCCAAGCAGAAGGGCGGTAATCGGAGATGCCTGCAATTTTGACATATTCAGAGGAAGCCGTCTTTCCCTTTGCAAGAACGAGTTTGAACCGAAAAGCCCGAGCTGCAAAAGCCCGAATGCGATTATGAGAAGTCCGCCGATTATGGAAAATATCGTGGTGTTTTTTGCGATGAATTTTCCGAATGCCGACGCTCCCAATCCAAGAATGAAAAATGTCGCTCCGATTCCCAGCGCAAAGAAAAGTGTGTTCACTATGACTTTGCGTCTGTTAAAATTGGCTTCGCCGTTTTTTCCGATTTCGCCGCCGCCTGAAAGGTAGCTGAAATAAACGGGAAGAAGGGGTAATACGCATGGAGATGCGAAACTGAAGATTCCTTGCAGGAACGATGTAAATAGACCAATGTTTGTAAAATCTACTGAATTCATACGATAAAAATATCCTATAGCTGTGATAAGTTACATAAAAATGTAATATTTGTTTTCAGTCGCAAAAATTAGCGGCCGTAAAATCCGTCTAAGAAACTGTCCGAAAAAGTAACCGACTTCTGGACAGCCTCATTTATTAAAGCGATTTTTCGCTTGTGTTTCAAAAAGTGCGCAAATCCGTCAATTTGCAAAAACTTGCATTTTTAGCCTACAAAAGTGCGTTTATAATGCGTTCGATTTTTTCAGGCGGATCGGTAGGTGCAAATCGCCGTAGCACTTTTCCGTTCCTATCGACAAGGAATTTTGTGAAATTCCATTTTATTCTTGACCCGAACCGCCCTCGCGCCTCTTTTTTAAGAAACGTAAAAAGCGGCTCTGCGTTCGGTCCGTTCACATCGATTTTTGCAAACTGCGGAAATTTTATTCCGAATCGTCCCGTGCAAAAGTTGTGAATTTCCTCATTAGAGCCGGGAGCCTGTCCTAAAAACTGGTTGCACGGAAAATCAAGAATCTCAAATCCCTCCTCCTTGAATTTATCATAAAGAGCCTGAAGCCCCTCGTATTGCGGTGTAAAACCACATTCTGTCGCCGTGTTTACCACCAGCACAATTTTTCCCTTGTAATCGCCCATCGAAACCGATGTTCCGTCAAGTGCCTTTACATTAAAATCATAGAACACCATAATATCCCCTTGCGAAAATATCAGATAAAATTATATTGCATACAATGTAACATGGCGTTGTATTTTTTGTCAACGAAATAATTTGTTTGCGGTTTTTGTCGCAGGAGGATTTTCAGGGCGTTTCCACTGCCGGCGACGGTCGAAAACTCATCGAGGGACGGGAAAATTTTATTGAAAATCGACGCAACAATTTTCGGTTGTAAATATGCGACCACCCGATAAAAAAGCGGAAAAACCGTAAACATAGGAAGATAATCCCTGCGCCGGCTTCGCAGCTTGCGAAAGCGAGCGAGTATAAAAGTTTCCTAACAATACCGGCGCAACAGTTTTCGCTTATAGATATGCGACCACCCAATAGAAAATCGGAAGACCCGTAAATATCGGAAAATTTGTCCTGCGCCGGATTGGAGCGGCGCGCTGTGCGCGTTCCGGAATGAGCGGCAAGCGAATGGAGGAATGGAGCGAATAGCGGAATCGCGCAAAGCCGGTTTGCAAGAAGCGTTTGCGCCCTGATTCAGAAAAAATCCTTCCGCTAAACGACGAAGTTTCCGATTTCGCCTGCGAGCGTTTCGATGCTGGCTTTGTTTTGTTGCGTGATGTCGTTGACTTCTTGCACGGCGTTGTTGATTTGTATGGCACCGGCTGCCATTTCGTTCATGCTTTCGAGAATTGCTTTTGTAAGTGAATCGAGTTCGTGCATTTCGCTTGCGACCGTTTTTCCTCCCTTGAGCATTTCTTCCGAGCCTGTCTGCACTTCCTGCGTTACCGTGTTGATGTTTTTGATGGCTTTTAGCACTTCTCGGCTGCCGTTTTCCTGCTCGCGCATTGCTTCGGTAAGCCGCGCGCTCATTTCCTGCACCTGTTCCGCAAGCGAAAAAATCATTGCGAACTTTTCGCCGGCTGTGTGCGCCGCATTGTTGAGCGTGTCGATTTCTTCGCCGAGATTTTTGAGTGTAAGCGTGATGTTTTTTCCCTGAGAGCCTGCTTCTTCGGCAAGTTTTCGGATTTCGTCTGCAACGACTGCAAATCCTTTTCCCGATTCGCCAGCGTGTGCCGCTTCAATCGCCGCATTCATCGCAAGAAGGTTCGTTTGGCTTGCGATGTTCTGAATTATTCCGGACGCTTCCATAAGTCCGCCCGACTCTTCTGCGATTTTTCGGGTTATGCCGTTCGATTCCTCAAGAGATTCTTTTCCGTCGTTCGTTGCCCGTGCCAGGTCAAGAATCATCGCCTCGCTCTTTTCAAGCATTTTCGTAACGGATGTGATGTTCGCCGTCATTTCTTCTATGGAGGAAGACGAAGAGGCGACGCTCGATGCCTGCGTTTCTATGCTTTCGTCAAGTTTTTCGATTGACTTGATGATTTGCTCTACCGCCGCCGTGGTTTCGGTAACGCTTTCCGCCTGCTTGTGTGTTTGCGCCTTTGCGTACTGAACGTTTGTCGTGATTTGATGCACGGAAGCCGCCGTTTCAGCCATATTGGCTGCAAGACTTTCTTCCGCTCCTTTGAGAGAAGATGCTTGCTCTTTTACTTCTGAAATCGTTTTCCTCAATTTTTCCATCGTCTTGTTGAAGGATTCGGAAAGCATCGCGATTTCGTTTGTGCCTTTTACCGGAAGCGAAACGGTCAAGTCTCCGTCGCCTTCGGCAATGTTTTTCAGATTTTTTTCGGTTTGTAGAATTTTTTCTATAACGGCAGAATTCAAAAAGAAAACCAAATGCACAAGAGAGACGATTACAAGTGCAATAAAAACAAACGAAAGCGTCTGGTAAAAATCAAGGACATGATTTGCCTTTGCACTTTCTGCGCTTGTCCGCCGTTCGATTACGTCGTAAAACTCGTTTATCGGCTTCATGATTTTTTCGGTTTGCTTTTGGTAGAAGTCGTCGTGCAAAATTCGCACGGCAAAATCGTCAGCAGTTTCACCGATTTCGGGCTTTGCAGGGCCGCTTGCAACCGCATTTTTTCGGATGCTTTCCATCGCTTGGTCTTCACGTTTTACCAATTCCTCCGACTCGTCTGTTGCCGTGCGCAAAAGAGAAAGTTCTTTGTCCGAGCAGCCGAATTCTTTAAGCAAGTCGATTTGGCTGATTTTTCGTCCGGGAAAAAGTTTGGGATTTACGGTTTCGGGTCGAGCCGTATCCCCGTTCCGCCATTTTACAATGTCGAAATATTGTGTGCGGTACGTTTCTTTTCCGCCGGTAACGGCAAAAAGGCGGCACAATCGAGTCAAATCTTTGGAGCATTGTTTTACTTCTTCGGCAAGAAGCATCGAGCGTTCTTTTTGTTCTTGCCTGAGCATAAGAATATTTTTTTGCTTTTTTATGAAAATCAGCATGATTCCCAGAGCCAAAAGCAACGCAATCGTAACAAGCGACTGAACCGAAAAACGGGCTTTAATCGTTACAGAACGATTCCGGGGGGGGGGGGGGTAATTTAGTGGTGTTTGGCATTTTTGTCAAGTCCTCTATTGAATGGATTTATAAATATTTTATAACGACATTTACGATAGCGCAACAAATTTAGAGAAAAACCACTTAATAAAGAACAAACTGCCTTTCAAAAATTCAAAAAAACGAATTCTTTCTATCTACTCGTTGCGTTTGTAAAAGAATACTTCGGTTCGGTCTTCGTCTCGAAGTCCTTTCAAGTGCTTCAGCTCTTTTATTAAGGATGGCGTTTTTAGAGCGGTTGTCTCAAAATATTTTTTTTCAGCCAGCATTTTGTTTATTATCAGTTGATCCGGACCTGCGATTGTTTGCAGTCTGCACGCAAGGTTTATTCCATAGCCGAAATAATCTCGATATTTAAGCGACGACATTTCCGCCGAAATCTCATATTTATAAATCATTTCCTGAACCAGCGCACCGCCCAATCCCAATTCCGGATATGTCGTAAAAAGGTCTTCCTTCACAAAACTCAAATACGAATTGAAAACCATTTGCGCTTCTTCAATGGCGATTGAATCCGCAGAATCCCAAATGACCAACGCGCCGTCGCCAAGAAGTTTGTAATAAGAGCAGTTTGTTCCGAATTGATTCACACACGACAAAAAATTTGACGTGAACGAAGTCAACATACTGAAAACGGTCTGCTCTTCGTGCTTGCAAAGAAAGTTGCTGAAATTCCGTATGTCAATGCACAGGATAAGGGCTTCGGGTTCGGTTTGCCCGATATAAACATTGTCGAAAATGTCGACAGGCATTTTTTTTAGTCCCTGCAGGACTGCCGCGTCAAGCTCGACGTTTCCGTTTTCTTTTAATCCCAATCCGAGTGTCCGTAAATCCTCACTTTTCATAGAATACATTATACATTAAAAATATGGAAAACACACTTATAAAAATAAAATATTGCATAATATTCAGGGCGTTCTCGTTGTAAAAAGACTGAACTTTTTGCCCCTCGGTCTATCCGTTCCAAATAAAACCGAAAATAAACGTCCTCTTTTCGCAAAAAAACATTTCTTCGAACAGAAAAGAAGCGGCGCGGTCATTTTTGACGCATGGAAAATTAAAATTATTGTCCGGATTCATTTCATGTTGTAAAATATCCGTGCAAGGGGAGTCTTATGAAAAAAAATGTATTTTCCGTATTTTTTCTTGTTTTCTTGATTCCTGCGTTCGCAAGGGAATTTACGCTTTCCGATGCGACAGGTCATCCTGTTATTTTTTACGAATCCAAAGACGGGCTTGAAATTTCCGTAGCGGCAAGGAATATTTTGTCCGAACGAAAGGTTCGCTATGTTGTCGGGATAAAGAACAACAGTTCTGACGACTTTTATTTTGACGAAAAATCGATTTCCGTTCTGCAAGGAGATTACGGAACGGATTCTTGGTCGTATTTGAACTATTATAATGCGTCTGCTTACTACGCCATGAAGGAAGCCGAATACAATGCGACTGCCGTTGTTGCCGGCGTGGGGCTGGGTCTTATTTTCCTTGACCTGCTTTTGGACGCAATTCCGAGTTTTCATTATTCTTCCCACGGGTATTATGCGCCGTCACATCCGCCCCGACGATTCCGTCCCTATGATTCGCTTTTTGCGACTTGGCTTGATGTCGGAATTTCAACCGCTGTAATTTCGTCGTTGATGGACGACTTTGACTACAATCCGGGACATTTGAAAAATGCGTTGCTTTTCAGCAAAAAAATTGCGCCCGGCGAGAGCGAAAGCGGTTATTTTGTCGCTGACGTGGGAACAGGTCCGGACTACAAGGTTCGTATAGATATTTCGAAAGACGAAGCCGCCGAGTTTGTCTTTTTGAGAAGCGACCGCAAAGAAATTTTGTATCCGTGGTCAGACCCCAAGACATCAAGGCACAGTTTTTCTTATGGAATTTTCTTTCCGATGGAAGGTTATAATTTTTCAGCAAATTATATTTGGGGCGGTCAGCCTGTCGGTTCATATTTGTCGTTCAATGCCCAGATAGACGGAATTGCGGATTCTCGTCCCTTGGGAGAAATCAACGGTTCTAATTTGGTTGTTTTTACCGACGAATATTACAAAGACCGTTATCCCAAAGGCTCGGCATCGTTCGTTCCCGACGGAAAATCTTTTTCTGATGTGGTCGGATTCACCGCCGGAATCTCCGTAAAGACCGTTCCGCACACATGGCTTTTGCTTGGCTGCGGAATTGATGTCGAGACTTTTTATTCACGTGGAACTATAAGAGATTCTTCAAACGCAGTTATTGTTGAAAACGCATGGGTTTACAACAGCCGCGGAAACGTGTACGCCGTTCCTCAGGTGGGCTTTAACGCCGTGTTCAATTTTCTGAATTTCGGCGGAACGTTCAGCTGGCGGTTAGGCGAGGGCGCAAAATCAGGACCTTTGTACGGTGCTTTTGTGGGATTTTCATTTTGACAGCGATTTTTAGTCAGTCGTTTTTGCCAAGGATTTTGTACAGAAGCGCATAAAGATTTTCGACTTCCTTTTTAGAAAGATTTACGCAGGTTTCCATCTGTTCAGGAATTTCCAGCGCTTTTTCTTTCATTTTTTCGCCTTTTTTTGTCGTTTCGATAAAGACGATTCGCTCGTCATCTTTATTGCGAGTTCGGGTAACAAGTCCTTTTTTTTCCATGCTTTTGAGAAGCGGCGAAAGCGTTCCCGTGTCAAGGAACAGATGCTTTCCAAGTTCGCCGATGTTCAGTTTTCGGTGTTCCCAAAGAACCATCATCGCAATGTATTGCGTGTATGTAAGATTCAGTTTTTTCAATAACGGGGTGTATTTCCGTAAAATCTCCTTCGAGGCGGCGTATAGCGGAAAGCAAAGTTGGTTCTTCAGTTTAAGGCAATAAAACTTGTCGTCGGAATCCTCTGCAGAATTTTCATCTTTTTTTTCGGACGGATTTTCTCGCATTGACATTATATCTTCTCCCCAATATATTGTATTAAATATTTATGTACATAATATTGTGTTCGATATAATTGGTCAATGAACGCATGAATCTTTTTGTTTGAGATTTGTGTTTTGCTCAAAGGAACGCAAAAATTAATGGGGGTGCGAAAAATGATTAAAGTCTACGGAAGCAAGTTTTGTCCCGACTGCGTGAACTGCGAGCTGAATTTCAGGACTTACGGAATCGAGTTTGAATATTTTGATATAAACGAGGGGCTTAGAAATCTTAAAAAATTTTTGATTTTGCGAGATTCCGAACCTGTGTTCGAAAGGCTGAAAGCGATTCATGATATAGGAATTCCCGCTTGCGTTGACGAGGACGGAACTGTTTTTACGGATTGGGAAAGTTACGTGGAGCGGCTCGGGCATAAAGTGATTTCAGGAGAACCCGTCGGAAAAGCGTGCAGCATAAACGGAAAAGGCTGCTGATTTAGGAAACCTGGTGGGAACAAACTTGTTCCTGCCGGAAATTTAACTTTTTGCTTTTTGATGATAAATATTCTGCACTGCGGCAGGCGCATTTATTTGTGCGGATGATTTTTATTTTTGCGGAATGAGCGGATTTTAGTTAAAAAAATATATCAATTGCTTGGCGGATTTTTTATTGCGGAGGCTGTGGATTTATTCCGGTTTAGGATGCGATTAAAGTCTTCCCTTAAAAAAATATTGTTTGTATTTATTATTATTTTACGTTCAGATTTTTTGTTGTAAAAATGTATTTCCCAAAATTTAAGAACAGCCGTTGTTCTCAAAAGACCGGAGACGGCGGATTTCCGCACCGTTTTTGCGTTGTCCTTTACAATTTTTTATTGATGGAAATTTTTTACATATTCGACGAAATCCGCTCTCGGCATGGCTTTTGAAAAATAGTATCCCTGAATCAGATTTGCGCCCGCATTTGTAACAAAGTCCAGCTGCTCTTTTGTTTCTACGCCTTCCTGGATTATGTTGTAGCCAAGGCTTCTGAATGTTTTTATCGTGGATTCCAAAAGTATTTTTGTGTCGTTGTCCAGGCTTGATTTCCACAGAATACTTGCATCCATTTTTATGCTCAGGTATTTTACGGACATTATGTTTGTGATGTTCGAGTAGCCTGTTCCGTAGTCGTCAAGGGAAAACGAAAATCCGATTTCGGTAAGCTTGTCCATCACGTTTGAGAATTCCGGGGATTCTGCCGGAGTGGAACTTTCAGTTATTTCAAGATTTATCATCGAGGCGGGGACATCGTATTTTTCAAGGATTGACTTGTAACATTCGGCAAGCCCTTTTGACATCAACTGGAAAAGCGAAAGATTTACTTCCACGTATTTTATACCGAGCGATTTGAAGTCCCATTCTTTGATGTCTTTGCAGACTTTTTCGAAAACGATTGTCGAGATTGAAACTATGCTTCCGTTCTGCTCTGAAATTGGAATGAATTCTTCCGAGCCGATTGGACCCAATTTTTCGTCCTTTAGGCGGCAAAGAGCTTCGCACGAGATGATTTTTTGCGTGGACTTGTCCCAGATTGGCTGGTAATAGACTTCAAAACTTTTTGCCTGAATCGCTCTGTATATCGCTTCTTCGACCAAACCGCTTCGCCTTATGAAATTGAGATTTTTCCCTTGAAGGACGGTCATCTGATGGTTTACTTTTCTTGGTCTGTATTCCGCCAGCTGGAAACTCAACTTCGGGGATTCCAGTTCTTCTGGGACTTTGGCGACTGAAATTATGGTTCTGAATTCGATTCGGTATGTGTCCGCTTTAAGCAATTTTTCAAAATGCTTTTTGATTTTTCCTACGATTTCTTTTGTCTGCTTTCTTTCGTCTACAATAAGAATGAATGTGTCAAAGTCATATCGATAAAGTTCCGAACGGGGGGCGAATTCTTCCAGCGATTTTATTATGTAATTTATAAGCCGTTCCAAAAGGTTTTCGGGAAGAAGATGTTCGTAATACGACAGATTCAAAAATCGTATGTTTATGACGGAATATCTGCAGCCGTAGCGTTCGTAGAGGCTTACGTTCAGTTTGTATGAAATCTGATTCGGGAGTTTTGTGGGCATATCTATAAGCCCGTCGTTGCTGTCGAACGTCAAAAGTATTCCGATTAAAGAAATTGTTTCAAGAAAACATTCTATTTCAAGCATCGGAAAGAACGCCTGCACGACAATTCCCACCACAACAAGAATCAGGAATATATGGAAGCCTCTCATATATCGGTTTTTGAGGATTTCCCATGTTTTTGCCAGCGAACGGATGGCGTATGCATAATAAATCGCGGCAACCGCATAAAGGACAATCACGCCCCATTGTCTATGGTAGGTTCCATCTTGGTCGTGCATGAACACCAAGTGGAACATTGGCGTAAGTAATATCAACAGTTCCGCCAAAGCCAAAGGAATCCAATATATCACGTAGAATTTTTTGGTTCTGTTTTTTGCCGCCCCGTTTATCAGCATTACGTACATGCAGAAAAGCGGAGTTAAAAGCGTATGCAGAACAAAGTAAATAATGGATTCGATTTCGTTTACAAGCCATATGCTTGACGGGTTGTGTTCTATAATGATTGGAGCAAGAACGCTTACAAGTCCGGTTATGAACAGATTCCACAGGACTAAGGTGATTATGCTGTATTGAACGGTTCGCCTATATTTTTTGTATAGCCGGAAAATAATGCATACAAGGGTAAGAATTGCTGTTGCTAAATAAAGCCCGTCGTTTATGTTCATCCGTCTCCTCCCGAATACTTTTCGTATTGTCTGTGATTCTACTCCTATAATTCAAATCCTGCTAGTGTGTATGACAATAAATTCGGCATTTTTAATGCGGAAGTATGCTACAATTGATTCATGAAAAATTTGATTTCAAGACAGAAAATCCTGAATTCGGCAAAAATGGCGGTGGCGGCAATCGGTGCTGTGCTTGCGGCTCTTGCTTTGAAGCTCGATTTTTCCGTTTCCGCAGGAATTGTGGCGATTCTTTCGATTCAGCCTACAAAAAAAGAGACGATACGGACGGGGCTTTCAAGATTTTATGCGTTCGTGAGTGCGCTTTTTATTTCGTTTTTTTGTTACAAAATTTTCGGATTTTCGAACACGGCGTTTTTTGTTTACACGGGATTTTTCATAGTCATTTGTCAGATTTTCGGCTGGTATTCAGCGATTGCCATGGATTCGGTTCTGATTTCTCATTTCATTCTGTTCGGGAAAATGGGCTTTTACGAATTGCGGAATGAAATTCTTCTTTTTGCGATAGGCGTGGGCTTCGGGGTTTTGATGAATCTTTTTCTCAAAAAAAACGTTCCCTACATCGAAAGGCTGAAAAAAGAAGCCGACAGGCAAATAAAATATGTCCTTCATAAAATGTCAAAGCGAATTCTTGATCCGTGGGCAGAGCCTTGCGACGGGAAATATTTTGAGCTTTTGGACAAGGCGATTTTTGAGGCGCAAAATGCCGCCATGGAAAATTACAACAATCAGCTTGGGAAAAAAGACGTTTTTGACGGCGAATATATTTCCATGAGGAAAGAGCAGCGGGACGTTCTTCTTGAAATCTACAAAAGTCTGATTGACATAAAAACCGTCCCATCAACTGCGGCTCTTGTCTCCGATTTTTTTGAGAAAGTTTCGGTCGAATACGAAACCAAAAACGATGTCAGGACATTGCTGAAGGAACTTCAAGAAATCCGTGCATCTATGAAGGAAAAGCCGCTCCCCGAAAATCGGGCGGAATTCGAGGACAGGGCGATGCTTTTTGTGATTCTAAAACGTATGGAAGAATTTCTTGCGATTAAAAGGGATTTTCATTCCAGGTTCGCAGAAAAATTGGCGAATTTTTAGTCCTGCGCAAGATACGTGTAACCCGCTTCAAGAATCGCTTTTTCGAATTCTGCGGAAGGCACTTCCTTCGTCAGCTGGACTACGGCGGTTTTGTTTTCGTGGCTTGCGGCGGCAGATGCCACTCCGTCGATTTTTTCAAGAGCCTCTTTTACGTGTCGTTCGCAGTGCTGGCACATCATGCCTTCTACTTTAATCGTTTTTTCCGTCATGCCGATCTCCTTTATTGTTTCGTTTATTTTTTTGTTGCTTTCGTTGCTTCTGATTTTTGCGAAGTTCAGCCGCAATGCGTTCGTGACCACGCAGAAACTTGAAAGGCTCATCGCGGCGGCGCCGAACATCGGATTCATGTCAAGCCCGAGCCATTTGTGGTACACGCCGGCGGCAATCGGAATCAAAATTATATTGTAGAAAAATGCCCAAAAAAGATTTTCTTTTACGTTTCTTAGCGTTTTTCGTCCAAGCCGAATCGCCGCGCTCACGTCAAGCAGGCTGTTTTTTACAAGAACAATATCGGCGGCATCGATGGCTACGTCCGTTCCTGCGCCGATTGCCATTCCTATGTCCGAAGAGGTTAGGGCAGGAGCGTCGTTTATTCCGTCTCCTACCATGCAGACTTTGCCTTTTTTCTTGAATTCCTTCACGACATTTTCCTTGCTGTCGGGAAGTACTTCAGAAATTATTTCATCGATTCCGGTTTTTGCTCCCACAGCTTCCGCTGTTTTTTTGTTGTCTCCGGTCAGAAGAACAACTTTAAGTCCCATACTTTTTAGTTCTGCGATTGCTTTCGGGCTTTCTTCTTTGACGGCATCGGCGACAGTCACAATCCCAAGAAGTTTTTTGTCCTCGGCGAAGATTAAAGGCGTTTTTCCCTCTGCGGAAAGTTTTTCCATTCGCAGTTTTGTTTTGTCGTCCAAAATAAAACCTGCGGACTTTTCAATAAATTTTTCGTTTCCGCCGAAGATTTTTTTTCCGTCCACGGTGGCAAAAAGTCCGTTTCCGGAAAGAGCCTCAAAATCGAAGGATTCCTTTGTTTCAATCCGCTCGTCAGCGGCTTTGCGCATTATTGCTTTTGCAAGCGGATGTTCGCTTTTTGCTTCGAGTGCGGCGATTTTTTCAAGGAAGTCTTTTTGCGGAATGTCGGCGGAAAATATGTCGGTAACGACGGGTTCGCCTTTTGTTACCGTTCCCGTTTTGTCCAAGAGGACGATTTGCGCGCGTCCTGCCTGCTCAAGGCTTTCGGAGGTTTTGAAAAGTATTCCGTTTTTTGCGCCCATGCCGTTTCCGACCATGATTGCAACGGGAGTCGCAAGCCCAAGTGCACACGGACAGCTTACTACAAGAACGGAAATCGCACGGCTCAGGCTGAACGAAAATTCCGCGCCCAATACAAGCCAGGTAAAAAGCGTAATTATTGCGATTCCTATTACGGTGGGAACGAAAATGCCCGAAACTTTGTCAGCGATTTTTGCGATTGGCGCTTTTGTCGAAGCCGCATCGCTTACCATCTGAATGATTTTCGAAATGGTTGTGTCCTCGCCTATGCGAGTCGCCTTGCATTTTATGAATCCCGACTGATTTATTGTCGCCGCCGAAACTTGGCTTCCCGGGCTTTTGTCCACCGGAATTGATTCGCCCGTTAATGCGGATTCGTTTATCGCCGTGTTTCCTTCGATTATTTCGCCGTCCACGGGAATGCTTTCGCCGGGACGAACAACAAAAATGTCTCCGACTTGCACGTCTTCGATTGGAACTTCAGTTTCTTTTCCGTTTTGGAGCAATGTCGCCGTTTTTGGGGAAAGTTTCATCAGACTTTTGAGCGCAGTCGTGGTCTTTCCTTTGGAAACCGATTCCAAAAGTTTCCCGATCGTAATCAACGTTACAATCATTGCGGCGCTTTCGAAATACAGATTGTGCGCAAGATGCGCAAGGTGTTCCGAGTTTCCGATTGTCGAAGAGTTTGTCATTTCAAGAAGGACGATGGTGCTGTATATAAACGAAACTCCCGAACCCATTGCGACCAGCGTATCCATGTTCGGACTTTTGTGCATCAGCCCCCGGAATCCGCTTATGAAAAATTTTTTGTTTATCACAATTACGATTGCGGAAAGGAGCATTTCAAGGATTCCCAACGCCACGTAGTTTTCGCCGTTGCGGACAAACAACTGCGGAATCGGCAGATTCAACATCGTGTGTCCCATGCTTATGTACATCAAAGCGATAAGGAATGCGGCTGACCATGCAAGTCTTTTTTTTAATACCGGAGTTTCTTTGTCTTTTAAAAGGTCTTCGTCAGCCGATTCGGAAACGGATTTTGTTCCTTTTTGTTTTTTTTCAATTTTTTTTGCGGAATATCCTGCGTTCTTAACCGCCTCGACAATTTCGCCGGCGGAAACAGAACCTTCCACGCCCATGGAATTTGTCAAAAGGCTTACCGAACAGTTTTTTACGCCCGGAATTTTTGAAACCGCTTTTTCGACACGTGCCACGCATGCGGCGCAACTCATTCCCGAAACTTCGTATTTTTCCATAAGGCAGGCACCTTTCTCATTTCATCAGGTTTTGTAACATGTTGACAAGTTCGTCGACAGTTTCCGGCGTTCCGTTTTTAATGTCGTCTACCACGCAGTTTTTTATGTGGCTTGCAAGAAGAACCCGATTGAACGAGTTGAGTGCGGCGTTCGCTGCGGAAACTTGCGTCAATATGTCGGGGCAATATGCATCGTTTTCGAGCATTTTTTTAATCCCTTTTACTTGTCCTTCGATTCTGCAAAGCCTGTTCATAAGACTCTTAAATTCTTCGGGACTTCTCGTCCTTCGCTTTTCATTTTGCGTTGGATTGGAAATTTCTGCTTCTGTGCCAATCTGATTTTTATCGGATTTTTCTTTTTTCATGCCGTACCTCGTTTATACCCTGTATGGGTATTAATATTATACTCGGTCGGGGTATATGTCAACTTTTTAGCGGAGGCAGTATTATTTACATGGTGGCAAACGTATGATGAAGTCAGTGCGTTTGCAATATTGGAGTAGATGTCCCATCACTAAAACAAAGAGACACTTCTTTATTTTTTAAGTTTATTTTATATATTCCTTCTCTTTCAAATTCCCATTTTTTTAATTCATCAGAATAGTTGTATGCATTCTTAGAACACCATACAGCATCATTTCTTGAATCCATAAAGATAATTCCGGCATTAGGCATGAAGAACGTTTCTTTTACAGAATTATCAAAAAAAATAGAATATAAATCATATCCATAATTACCAATCATAATATATTGACTATCGTATTTATAATATCTGCGAGGAAAAATTTTTATATTGTCTTTTGAATAAATAATATTCAAACCTGTATAAATATAATTTCCGGATACTAAATCATCTGTTTCAAATAAAAAACGTCCTACATCATCGCTTATAAAATCAATGGCAATCATGTAACTATTACTTAAAGAGTTCCTAGTTTTTACAGAAAATGACGTAAGATACTGTTTGTCATATAATTCCGGAAAATTGTTTTTTATAAAATTTTTCCCAATAACTTTTTCTTTATTTAATTCTATAACTTCATTTGTATATGATTCCAAATCTAATTTAATAATTTTATAAATACCATCTGAGGGTTCTCCGTTTTTTATATAATTATGTGTACTTGCACAAAAACAATATGCGCCATTTTTATATTGCCCGGTAGTTGTAAGAATATCTAAATCTGAAGCCTGAATATTATAAGTTGCAAGCAAACTGCCATCCAAATTAAAGAGTTTAATTTCGAAATCTGCCATATATTGAGCAAATGGAACAACCAGCACAGCTCCTTTTCCATTATTTGCTTCAGGAATATATTCAAGATGCTCATAACTCTTCTTTAAATCTATAAATGTAATTTTACCGGTTTCAATATCAATTTTTACCAGGCTGCATTGATTGGCAGAGGTTATACACCAGATACTTTTTTTAATAATCTGCATTGTTATAATTCTTAACCACCTGCCATTATTATTAAATAATTCACTTTCACTTTCTGATTTAAAAAAATCATAATGCCTTATCAGCCTATTGTCACAAGAATTCCATACTGAAATGCGCGGTGGATAAAATGTAGTTCCAAAAACATAGTTATCACTCCATTCTAATGGTTCAAAGTCTGTAATTAACTCACTGTCTTTTTTTACATTCGGTGAAAAATAACAGCAGGAAATCGTTGGAATCACAATCAATGTGATAAGTAAAAATATTCTATATTTTCTCATTATTGTCTCTCATTTGTCAGAATTACGGAAGTTGCATTATAAGTCTGAACCGTCCATGATTTTGACCACCATAATATTTTTAAAGTAATGGTAAAATATCTATTATAGGCACTTCCATATATATCATCTGGAGAAATAATATTTCCACAAGTTTTATTACTATCAAGATTTATCCCAGCTTTATTCCATGCACTATAAACAACTTTAGAGCAATAGGGATTTTTTACAGTCATATCATGACTTGTATCTCCAATCCTAAAAAATTCAAATATTGGAATATGATATTCTTCATCTTCATGATCATAAAAAGCTTCTTTTGCGTATTTTACAGCTTCACCAGCTTTAGCCTTGCTGTAATTTTTCGGAATCATGGTTGCCATCTTCTTTTGATATGAATACATACAAATCGTGTCAAGACAACAATGATTTTGTCTGTCTGGTTTCATATAATCTGGGAAATTATCATATCCATTAGGTTGTGCTGTATAGACACAATGTGCAGAATCAGTTCCTCCATTTTTTTCAAAAGCATATTTTGAAAAAATTCCTGCATGAGCCCAATCACCACCTATTATTGGAAAAGCTTTCTTTTTAAAACAAGTTAAAAGAATAGTACCATCTCTTAATGATTTTCCTACGAGCTTTCTTATAGGATTTTTTTGATAATCTATAGTTTTAGAGGCTCTATTAGCATTATTCGTATTTTGTGATAATTCTAAATATGAAATCATTTCGTTATATTTTATTTTTATATCATTGACTGTTAATTCTGAATTTAAATTTAATAAAATATTTTCTATTTCATTCCATTTCCCGAGTTTTGATAAATATTCAATTGCAAGATTTGCAGGGGTCGTTTCTTGAGATATTTTTGATTCTCCATCTTCAAATGTTAATGTAGTCATATAACTTCCAAGATAATCATTTAACCATTCATTATATGAATAAATAGCAGCTATTGAATCAATCTCTGTTGTATCGCCATTTAATGCAGCTCGGCTAGCAGGTGAATCGTTTTTTACTGATAGCAAGGAATCTTTTGATACCTCAAGATTAGCTGCATTTTCTAATAACATATTCTGTTCTTCTTCTGTTAGATCATTCCACATTTCTGTGAAGAGACATTCTTCAGACAGTCCATCAGTAGCAGTTCTACTGGATATTGCAGTGGGATTTTCTAAAAATGAGGTAAAATTCTTAGTTAAATTTTTTGTATAAAACTTTTTGGAAATAGAATCTTCATTTATTTCTATTTCACTTTTTGTGGATTTTGTATTATCTAAAATACTTTGAGAACAGCTAATGAATACAAAAAAAGACAGTAAAATGACTGTGAATAATTTAATTCTTTCCATGAATCGCTCCTTTTTGTGTTAAGATAATTAAATTATAAACGGCTTTTTGATTAGTGCAAGAATTTATGTTTCATTTACGGAATATCGCCAAAATATTTGTGCGGAAAATTGCTTTTTGCGGCGGCGGATTGTTCGGTTTTGCTGGACGAATGTCTTTCTATTTTGAAAGAAGGCTTTCCTGAAGGAGTTTTATTTTGTTCTCCGTTGAGCTTTCGTCTATTTTTTCGGGATAAGCCTTTATGATTTCTTCGTACAACAGAATTGTCTTTTTTACGTAACTTTCAATCGTGAAATTCTTTGTGATTTCAAGGCTGGCTTTTCCGAATGTTTTGCGTTTTTCTTTGCTTTCGGCGATTTCTAGCATATTTTCAAGAAATTTTTCGTCCGTGTCTGCAAGGTAGCCGTTTTTGCCGGGAAACACGCAGTCCCAAAAACTTTCGTCGTTTCTGGAGACAATCGGAAGAGCGCAAAGTTCCGCCTCAAGGATTGTCATCGAATGCATTTCGGAAAGACTTGCGGTTATGAAGGCATCGGCGATTTCGTAGTATTTGTGGGTCTCCGTCCATTCGATAAAGCCCGTGAACATGATTGTTCTTTCCTGCCGTTGTTTTTCGGTCGTTTTTAGCAAATCCTGATACGCAGGTCCGTCGCCTACAAAAATTACTTTTGCCTTGGGATTCAATTCCACGAGTTTTTTGCATTGTTCCGCCAACTCAAAAACCCGTTTTTCTTCGGCGATGCGTCCAAGGAAAAGAAAAAGCACGTCGTCTTCTTTTATTCCGTGTTTTTCCCTAAGCGCACGTTTTTCTTCGTCCGTGGAACAAGATGATTTGAATTTGTCCGTGTCGATGGCATTCGGAATCACTACTATCGGAACATTCGGAATAAGGCTTCGACTTTTGTAATAATTTTTTCCCTTGGACGAAACCGCAATCAGCGTGTCAAAATGATTGTAGAATCGCTCCATTACGTGATCGACAAAACTTGGTGTGATTAGCGGTGCGGTTTTTAGATAATATTTGTAGAATTCGACCCACATTGTGTGGATGGTGCATACGGCAGGTATGTGAAGTTTTTTTGCAATGTAGGCAGCTGTTCTTCCGATTCCGTATTCCGTGTGGCAATGGATTATGTCCAAATTCTTTTCTTTTATGAAAGCGATTAGTCTTTTTCTGCTGGGAAGCGAAACAAACTGGTCGGTTTTAAGCCCGAGCGGCTTACTTTTTGCTCGATATGTCAAAGGGTCATCCGTTTTGAATTCTTCCGTGGTCTCAGGGCAGACAAGAACCACCGTATGCCCCATTTTAGTTAATTGTTCCCTAAGTTGAATTACGACGGTTACAACTCCCGATTTTGTCGGAAGGTAACTGTCCGAAAATAATCCTATGTTCATAGTTTTATTCTAGCATATTAACATTGACAGAATAAAGGGGGCGACATTAGCTTTCGGTACTTTCCATTTCCCGGTGCAATGCGGCGCAGAAGTCGGGATAGTTTTTTTCAAGAACAACCGGATTTCCGTTTGAGTCAAGGAAGCAGTGCGAGCTTTCGCCTCTGAAACAGACTTCGCCGTTCACTTTCATTTCGTATGAAAAAGTTAGTTTGAATGTGGTAAGTTTTTTCGGCTTTACGTATATAAATATTTCATCGGGAAAAGTGGTGGTTTTTTTGTAGCTACATTCCAGCGTGATGACGGGAGAACTGATTCCGTCCGCTTCAATTTTGTCGAAAGCCGTTCCGAGTTGGTTTAGGTAGTCGACGCGCGCCTCTTCCATGAACCGCACATAATTGGAATGATGTGTGATTCCCATTTTATCCGTTTCGTAATAGTGAACTTGATGTACGTATGGTTTCATTGATTTTTCCTGAAAAAACAAGCTGAAAATCGCAAGGGAATTTCAGCCTGATTTTTTTAGTTTTCGTTTTTTACGTATTCGGCGGCGGAAAAAGCGGCTATAGCTCCGTCGCTGGAAGCCGTAACAATTTGTCGCAAAGGCTTTGAGCGAACGTCTCCGGCAATAAAAAGTCCGGGAATCTCTGTTGCCATTTTTTCATCGGTTATAAAATATCCGCCGGCATCTTTTTTGACAGATTCAATCAAGGCTGTGCGAGGTGCCATTCCCACGAACACAAAAACCGCATCGGTCGAAAGATTTTCGGTTTCGCCTGTTTTTACATTTTCGATGACTGCTGTTTTTACAGTGCCTTCGCCTTCGATTTTCTTCAGTTTTGAATCGAAATGCACTTTTATTTTTTCGTTTGAAAGAATTCTATCGGCAATGGTTTTTGTCGCTCTAAGTTCTTCGCGTCTGTGAATCAGGTCGATGTGGTTTACAAGGTTTGCAAGGTATAGGGCTTCGGTGCATGCGCTGTCTCCGCCGCCTACCACAACGACATTTTTCCCTCGAAAAAATGGTCCGTCACACACTGCGCAGTATGAAACGCCTTTTCCTTCGAATTCCGCTTCTCCGGGTGCGCCGAGTTTTTTATGGGCTGCTCCGGTTGCGTATATCAGTGCCTTTGTCTGCATAGTTCCGTTCGCAGTTTCTATAAAAAAGGATTTTTCTTTTTTTTCGATTGAAATGACCTTCGTCTGAACAAGTTCCGCTCCGAAAGCCGCCGACTGTTTTACGAGCGTGTCTATGAGCTGCGCTCCGTTCACAGCAGGAAATACCCCCGGGTAGTTTTCAAGATTGTCGATTTCCAGAACCTGTCCGCCACCGCCAAGGTCGTCAAAGATGACCGTCTTCATTCCTGAGCGGGCTGCATATAACCCAGCCGTAAGTCCCGCAACTCCGGCTCCTATGATTGCAATGTCTTTGTTTTCCATAAATTAAGTATACCAAAAATTAAGACAAAAGTAAAAAATCATTATAAAATTACAAAAAATTTTACAATATGGAGGATATGGAAGCAAAAATGGATTTTTCAGCCGTTGTAAAAGAACGCTTTTCTTGTAAGAAATTTGATGCGGAAAAGAAACCTTCAAAAGGACTTGTGGAAAAAATCCTTGAGTCGGGAAGGCTTGCTCCTACCGCCAAAAATCTTCAGGAACAGCATATCTATGTCGTCTCGTCCGAAGATGCGCTTTCCAAAATCGACAATGTTACTCCGTGCAGATATGGAGCGCCGGTTGTTCTTGTTGTGGCATTCGACAAGGGCAATGTGTATACATATCCGGGCGACGAAAGAGATTCCGGCATAGAGGGTGCGTCCATTGTTGCGACTCATCTTATGCTTTCCGCCACGGATTTGGGCGTGAACAGTTGTTGGGTGAATCGCTTTGACCCGAAAAAACTTCATGCGGAACTCGGGCTGCCCGAAAATGAGGAAATATTGATGCTCCTTGATTTGGGATACGCAGCCGAGGGATTCAAGCCGCTTCCGAATCATTTTTCAAGAAAACCGCTTGCTGAAACCGTTACGGAAATCTGACGGCTTTTGATTGATTTTCGATGATAATCCACACCGGATTACGTACGGATATTCCCGCTTTTTATTCGGAATGGTTCTTGAATCGGCTTAGGGCGGGCGAAGTATGCGTGCGAAATCCATACAATGCAACGTCGGTGACAAAATATTCGTTGTCGCCAAGCGTAGTCGATTTAATTTGCTTCTGTACGAAAAATCCCTCTCCGCTGCTTTCCGACAATGCCGCCGCCTTGCTTGAGCCGTACGGACAACTTTGGTTTGTAACAATCACGCCCTACGGAAAACTTTACGAGCCGAATGTTCCCGATAAAGCGGAGGTTATGGATTCATTCAGGCAGCTTTCAAAAATCGTCGGAAGCAAGCGCATAAGCTGGCGGTATGACCCTGTTTTTTTATGCGGAAAATATACTGTAGAGCAGCACAAAAAGAGTTTCGAAAAAATCTGCCGAGGACTTTCGGGTTACACGAATGAATGTATAGTAAGTTTTATCGACCTATATCCGAAAGTAAAGAAAAATTTCCCTGAAATTTCTGAAGTCCCTTTTGAAATCCAACTTGAACTTGCGGATTTTTTTGTCAGAGTGGGCGAGAGGTTCGGAATCAAAATAAAAAGCTGCGGAGAAAGTGCGGAACTTTCAAAGGTCGGCGTGGATGTTTCCGGCTGCATGACAAAAATCGTTTACGAACGTGCGGTGGGCGATAGTATGCACTTTCCTGAAAGACGGCAAAACAGAAAGGAATGCGATTGTTTTCTTGGCTGCGACATAGGAGTTTACAACTCGTGCGCACATTTTTGCCGTTATTGTTATGCAAACTATTCCCGTTCCGCTGTTTTGGAAAACATAAAAAATCACGACCCGAATTCTCCGTTCCTGATAGGGAATTTCAAGTTCGGCGACAAAATCCACGAGCCGTTGCA
Organism: uncultured Treponema sp.; assembly: GCA_938039145.1. Taxonomy (GTDB): domain Bacteria; phylum Spirochaetota; class Spirochaetia; order Treponematales; family Treponemataceae; genus Treponema_D. The sequence continues at coordinate 60,071 of CALHVG010000050.1, read as the reverse complement.
AAAAAGCTGGAAAACTTTTCAAAAAAATCTTTTTGAGTAAAAGGAAATTGAAAGAAACCGACGCTTGCATTTTCCGCTGCTGCTTTTTAGAAGCCTGATTTTTTGGAAATGCTTTGCGTTTGCAAAAACTTGACGGCTAATTTTGAATTTAGATTTATCTGATTATAAGAAAACCGCTCCCAAGCAAACTGTTAAGTTATTTCGGGAACGGCTTTTTTTATAATAGCAAGAGTTGTTTTTAGGTTTGCCTATTTTTTCTCTCGGCGGAAGCAGATGAACCAGTCAAGGCAATATTGGTCTCCGGTCTGGTTGTCCATTCGCTCTTTTGCTGTTCCGCAGCTACCGGCAGGAGGCACGATAACGTCGTCGCCCGGTCTCCAGTTTGCAGGAGTTGCGCAGTCAGCGGCATCGGTCTTCTGCAACGCAATAATCATGCGCTTGATTTCGTCAAAATTGCGTCCCGTGCTGAGCGGATAGTACAAAATCGCACGAATCTTTCCTTTCGGATCGATTATGAACACAGCTCGCACAGCCTGAGTGGTTGATGCTCCCGGCTGAATCATTCCGTATTTGTTTGCGACTTCCATGCGAATGTCTTCGATAAGAGGGAACGTTACGTTCACATTCTTCATGCCGTTCCATTCAAGCTCCTGAATTTTTCTGAGCCATGCGATATGCGAATAAAGAGAATCGACGGAAAGCCCAATCAATTCCGTGTTCAAAGCCTTGAATTCTTCGAGCATAGTGCCGAAAGTCATGAATTCTGTGGTGCAAACCGGAGTAAAGTCCGCCGGATGAGAGAACAGAATCACCCATTTACCTTTGTAATCTGCAGGAAAATTGATGTTTCCTTGGGTTGTTACCGCCTGAAAAGCAGGCGCATCTTCGCCAATCAATGGCATTTTTCGTGGTGTTTCTTCCATGATTTTATCTCCTTTAAATGTTTTCGTTTTTTCTTGCGCCGTCGTTCTAGACCGCTCAAGTTATGTTTTAATAATATGCTACAAAAAGATTAAAATATAGTATAAAATGCGATATATTTAGTATAATCTGCTATAAAAGTAATTGATTATTGATTTTTCTTGTTCCTTGCGATTATAATGCAATCGTAAATCGAGGTTTTTATGGAAACGCTTCATTTTGAAAACGAGAGTCTTCCGATTTATTGCAAGAACGAAAGCATTGCGGAACAGACGGTGCATAGTTCGATGGCTCACTGGCACGAAAACATCGAGTTGATTTCCGTTGCGGAAGGATCTTTGCTTTGTTGCACGGCAGGAAAGGAATTTCAGCTTTCGGCAGGGGATGTATGTTTTATAAACCGCCGTCAGCTTCATCAGATTTCCGCGGCTCTTTCTGAAAATGCGGCTCATACGGCTTTAATCGTCGGAACAGGGCTTCTTTCTCAAAACGGATTTATGTACGAAAAATATATCCGCCATATTTTAGAGGATTCGGATTTTTCGCACGTGCGGTTTGCTTCGGGAACAAGTTCCGCCGTAAACATTTCAATTGCGATGGAACACCTTGAAAAAATCCTTAGAGAAAAAGAATTCGGCTACGAATTCGAAGCCATTTCGTCGGTCTATAAGATTTGCAAGCAACTTTATCTTGCCTACAGGGGAGGTTCTGCAAAAGTCCATTCTGACAGCAACGCCGCCGTTCAGCAGAAGATGACCGAATACATATATCTGAATTATGCGGAGGCTTTGACGCTTGACCGGATAGCGGATGCTGGCTGCGTAAGCCGAAGCCAATGCACAAAACTCTTTAGGCAATATGCGCAGCTTTCTCCGATTGCGTTCCTGAATCGCCACCGCCTAGAAGTAAGCCGGGATCTTATACGGGGCGGGCAGGAAAGCATTCTTGACATAGCCTTGCGTTGCGGATTCACAGACCAAAGTTATTTCAACAGACTGTTTTTGAGGGAATACGGTTGCACTCCGCTGAACTACCGAAAGAAAACCCATGCGGTTTCCTTTTCCTGAATGCCATGCCTTTACTAAGGCATGTTTTCTTGTTACGATTTTCTGAAAAATAAAATATAAAGTTGTAAACCGCATTTTGCTTGGAGGAAAAATGAAGAAGGTAGAATTTTCTAATTTCGGAATCAAATTCATGTTGATTTTCATTATGGTGCTGCTGTTCCTTATTCCGATTCATATGATAAAAGATTTGATAGAAGACAGACAGGACTACAAGGACGATGCGATAGAATCTATTATAGTGCCGCTGGGAAAGACCGCCGGATTCCAGGGGGTTTCTATAGCGGTTCCGTATAAATTTCACAAAGAAAGCGTAGATTCGAACGGAAACAGATATACGGAGTCGGAAACGAAATATGTGATTTTTGCGCCAGATTCTTACAAACTTGATTTTAACGTAAATCCATATCACCTTACACGGGGAATATTCAAAGTTCCGGTATTCAACGGACAGATTCAGATGGAAGCGTCCTTCGATAATTTTGACTTCACATATTTCAATATAGAAAAAAAAGACGTGATGTTAAAAGAAGCTGTTCTGATTATGGGGATTTCTAATCCTAAAAACATTACGACCCAGCCGAATCTGACTATAAACGGACTTGAGTTGCCCGTTTCGCCGATAAAATACGATTCGATTTCGCCTTTTTCGACTTCCATTTATTACACCCTTTCCGGAATCGATTTTTCCAAAAAGCTGAACCTTGAAGGCATTGTAAGTTTTCAGGGCGGAGAAAAAATCAGGATTCGCCCGATTGCCTCCGACAACACAATCAACATGACTTCTTCGTGGAAATCTCCAAGTTTTTCGGGCGGCTGGCTTCCGCAGGAACGTCATTTGGATGACAACGGATTTTCCGCCATGTGGAGCATCGCCGGCTTGAGTACGGTTTTTCCGAAAAGTTGGCTTGCGGAAAACACTTTTTCGCCGGAATCCGTGGAGGTTTCGTTCATCGTTCCTGTGGACGCATACCAAAAGACCACCAGAAGTGTGAAATATGCGCTTCTGTTTTTGGTGATTCCGTTTGTCGCTCTTATGGTATGCGAAGTCTTCTCAAAAATCAGGATACACCCGATTCAATACGGGCTGATTGGGTTCGCTGACATCATGTTCTATCTGCTGCTTCTTTCGATTTCCGAGCATATTACGTTCGACTTGACTTACCTTATCTGTTCGCTAAGTGTATGCGTGACGACATTGCTTTACGCCATGGTCATATTGAAAAATCTAAAATGGGGAATCCTTTTGAGCCTGGTTCAGCTTGTGTCGTACATTTTCTTGTATGGAACACTTCAGGCTGAAGACTATGCGCTCCTTATCGGAAGCCTTGGACTTTTTACGGTTGTGGTCTTGCTTATGTTCATAACCCGAAAAATAGACTGGTACGAAATCACCAAGAAAAAAGAAACGGCGGAATGATTTTTCGAAAAATCGAAAATGCCGAAAAATTATTTGCAATCGGCTGTTTATGTGAGTACGTTAATATGTAGGGTAAAATTATAAAGGATACAATATAATTGCTTATGAACAAAAACAGATTGATTGCAAACAAGAATCTATCGGGCGAAAGGGCAGCGTATTTTTCAAACGATGTAAGTTATGTTTCCTGCGTGTTCTCGGATGGAGAATCTCCGCTGAAACATGCGAATAATGTGGAAGTCCTGGACTCTCGTTTTGAATACAAATATCCGCTTTGGAATTCGCAGGATGTTCTTGTCAAAAATTGTGTATTCGCTCCGCTAGGAAAATCCGGGCTGTGGAACACGAACGGAATTACCATGGAAGATACGGTTGTTGACGCTCCAAAAGAATTCAGAAGAAGTGCGAACACCGTTCTGCGGAACGTAAAATTCACCGATGCCGCCGAAACATTTTGGAATTGCGATGGAGTTCGGCTCGAAAATGTTCAGGCGAAGGGCGACTATTTTGCGCTTAACACACAAAATTTCTATGCGGATAATTTGAACCTTGACGGAAACTATTTTCTTGACGGCGGAAAAAACATCGAAATTCATAATTCGCGCATTGTGTCAAAAGATGCGTTTTGGAATTCTGAAAATGTTACCGTGTACGATTCCTATATTTTGGGTGAATATTTGGGCTGGCATTCCAAAAATCTAAAATTTGTGAACTGCACTATCGAAAGCGACCAGGGACTCTGCTATGTGGACGGTTTGGTTTTGGAAAACTGCACTCTGAACAATACCGTTTTGGCTTTTGAATATTCAACCGACATAAACGCTTCGGTTTCAGGAAAAATAGAAAGCGTAAAAAATCCGTGTGGCGGAAAAATAACGGCTGACGAAATCGGCACGCTCATTCTGAATCCGAAGAGGTGCAATCCAAACGACACCGAAATCATTTGCGATAAAATAGGAAAATCATTCCATGAAGATCCGAATCAAAACGAGAACGAGTATTAAATGAAATACGATTTTGATAAAAATCCCGAACGCATAGGAACGAATTCGCTTAAATGGGACGTAAAGCCGGTCGAACTTCCGCTTTGGGTCGCAGACATGGATTTTCAAACCGCCCCGTGTGTAAAAGAGGCAATCCAACGGAGGGCGGAACACGGCATCTTCGGATATTCCGTTGTCCCCGAAACTTGGGCGAAAAGTTATAAAAAATGGTGGGCAACCAGACATTCCTTGGAGATTCCTCTAGATAGTCTGATTTTTTGCACGGGTGTAGTTCCGGCAATTTCTTCCTGTGTGCGAAAACTTACCACTCCAGCTGAAAAAGTTCTTGTTCAGACTCCGGTTTACAATATTTTTTTCAATTCAGTGGTGAATAACGGGCGCTTTGTTGTTGAAAGCCCCTTGTCCTTCGATGGTGAAAAATATTCGATGGATTTTGTTCGGCTTGAAAAAGACCTTTCCGACCCGCAGGTTTCTCTTATGATTTTGTGCAATCCGCATAATCCTTGCGGAAGGATATGGACTCGTGAGGAACTTTCGAAGGTCGGTTCTTTGTGCAAAAAATACGGCGTAACCGTAATTTCTGACGAAATCCATTGCGACATCACTGTACCCGGCAAAAAATACGTGCCTTTTGCAAGTGTCTCTAAAGAATGTGCCGATATTTCCGTAATATGCCTTTCTCCGTCGAAATGCTTTAACATAGCGGGGCTGAATTCTTCCGCCGTAATGGTGAGCGAGCCGCATTTGCGCCATAAAGTGTGGCGTGCGTTGAACACCGATGAAATTGCGGAGCCGAATGCATTTGCCGTCGACGCTGCTGTTGCGGCGTTCGAAAAAGGGGAGGATTGGTTAAACGAACTGAACGAATATCTTTGGGAAAACAGAATGCACGCGGAATCGTTCATTGCAGAAAAAATTCCTTCGATAAAGCCCGTAAAAGCGGATTCCACTTATCTTTTGTGGGTTGATGTAAGCCAAACCGGAATGGACGGAACGGAATTTGCTTCGGAACTTAGAAAACGCACGGGACTTTTCATAAATTCTGGCGCAGAGTATGGACAAACTGGAAAACATTTCGTTAGAATCAACCTCGCTTGTACGAGGAGGACATTGACTGATGCCCTCGGAAGGCTTATGGCGTTCTGCGGATAAAAAATCCGCCCCCGCTAAGAAAAATCATCTGAGGTTTGAGCGACATTTTGCCTCTGCTTAAAAAAAACTTGATTTTTCGGGGGGGGGGGGGGGTATAATTCGTAGAAACATGCTTGGTATTGGAAGTTTTATCTTGTCTAAACTTCTGCTCCGACTATTTACTAGACGAGTGGAACTGTTCTTTTTTATGCATCAAGGAGAGTACTTTAGATGGAATTGTTTGCGCTTTATGTTGCTGTGTTTGGAATAAGCACGCTTGTTGGGATCCCGTTGCTTTCTTACGGTCAGTATACTTTTATCCATGGTCTTGGTTTTAATGAATGGCTGGCAGGTCTTCCGATGACGCTGCTAATCGTTGTCGTTAATTTTATGATTGTCTGTGTTGTAGCCTACATCGCAATGAAGCCTTTGATAGCTCTTCTGAAAAAAGTCCGCTCCGGTTCTCCCATAACTCCCGAGGAAAGGCTTTCGTATGGGCGTGTGTTCAAAATCCTGGAGATTGCGATTTCTGCGATTCTGTTCGTTGGATATGTAATCGGAAACATGATACTGCTTTTTGTTAAGGCAAAGAAGGGAATCTATAAACTTGGAGACAGCCCTGCGGAGGTCGCCATAACACTTCTTGTGGTTTTTGGAAACTGCCTGTGCTTCTTTGCCGTGGCAAGGGAATATTGCGTGCATTTTTTTAAGGCGGTTGCACAGAAGCATCTTGAAAAACTGCAAATAAGGGATTTGGGAAGCGGTCGTGTCTCACGTTTTACCATTCAGGTAGGATTGTGCGGACTTTTTGTGGCATTCTTGCTCAACTGGCAAGGAATCATGTTCGGATATTGTGCGGCTCGCCATGCAAATCAGGAGTTTTTTTCTTATTTTTCTAAGATGATGGTTTGCTTTGTGGTTTCGTGTTTGTATACTTTGCCATTGCTCTATTATATTCTTTTTAGATTGAGGATAAGATTTGAAAGGACAAGTGGCGTTATAAGGAACATAAGGACGAACGGAGACCTTACCACTCGCATAGACATTGTGGGATTGGACGACTTTGGAAAAACGAACGAAGAGTTGAACGTGCTTATGGACAGCCTTTCAGATTCGATTTTACAAATCCGGAAAAACAGCGAGGATGTTTCCGTGAATGCAAAGGCTCTTCTCCGTACTGCGGAAGAAAGTTCTTCGGGAATAAATCAAGTTGTAACTTCCTTTGATGATATCGATAAGAAAAACGACGCAAGGGACAGGCTTCTTGACAACACGCAGACAAACATCGAAAAACTGAACAAAGATGCAATGCGGATTTCTGAACTTGTAGCCGCCCAGACTGCTGCCACCGAACAGAATGCGTCTTCCATTACGGAGATGGTTTCAAACGTAAATTCGATAGGGCAGATGATAAACAGGTCGAAAAGTCTTTCCGTGAAACTTTCCGAACTTTCAGAAAAGGGTAACGGCGCGGTTTCGGGAAGTATGCAGATAGTAAGCGACATCTCCGAAAAATCTTCGCAGATGATGGAAGTTACAAAGGTTATTCAGAGCGTTGCAAGTCAGACGAACCTTCTTGCGATGAACGCCGCAATTGAGGCGGCTCACGCAGGCGAAGCCGGAAAAGGATTTGCGGTTGTCGCAGATGAAATTCGAAAGCTCGCCGAATCCACATCGAAAAGCACAAAAGACATAAATGTGATGATAGAGCAGCTTGTTGAATCTATAAACAGCAGTGCCGACAAAATTTCCTCTACCAGCACTGCGTTCAAAGATATAAGTAGCGGCATACAAGACCAGCTGGAACTTACAGAGACAATTGCACGGGCGACGCACGAGCAATCTATCGGGGCATCGGAAACATTGAAAGCGACCAATGAAATATCAGGGCAGATTTCTGAAATCAACGTGCTGATTAAGAATCAGGCGGATTACAGCAACGAGCTTCAAAAAGGCATAGACGAGGTTGTTGCGCTTTCTTCCCAAGTGAACGACGCTCTTAAAGAATCGTCCGCGGTAATTAACGAGTTTTCAAGGTCTATAGAAACCACGAAGAACAGCGCAATCGAAAACCAAAGCGCAATTGAGTCGGTGACGCAGGAACTTTCAAGATTCAAAGTAGAATAGGGAAGTGCGGCTTGAAAATCCACGGTGCGCCATGCCCGGGATGCGCAGGGCGCGAAGCGGTTTGAGCGTAAGCGAAAACGGAGCGGCGGCTAGTCCGCGACCCCCGGAGCAAGCCCGTGGGTGGACAGACTGGCAATGCTGCTTTTGAAAATGTGAACTAGGCTACAGAAGTTCCGCAAGCTCGTAGATGAGTTTTTCGGTTTTCTCCCAGCCCAGACACGGGTCGGTGATGGATTTTCCGTACTCGTCGCCGCTTACCGGCTGGCATCCGTCTTGGAGATAACTTTCAATCATCAGCCCTTTGACGATTTTTTTTATGTCGTCGGAGGCGTGGCAACTGTGGATTACGTCTTTTGCGATTCTTATTTGTTCAAGGTACTTTTTCCCGGAATTTGCGTGGTTACAGTCAACAATCACGGCGGGATTTTTCAGTTTGCTTTCCGAATAGGCATCGATAAGAAGTCTTAGGTCTTCGTAATGGTAGTTAGAATGGGTTCTCCCGTAGGCATCGACAAAGCCTCGAAGGATTGCGTGGGCTAGGGGGTTTCCTTGAGTTGTGACTTCCCAACCGCGGTACAGGAATTTCTGTCTGCTTTGCGCCGCCGTTATGGAATTCATCATTATCGAGATGTCGCCGGAGGTTGGGTTTTTCATTCCGGCAGGGATTCCGACGCCGCTAGCCACGATTCTGTGCTGCTGGTCTTCCACGGAGCGTGCGCCGATTGCAACATAGGAAAGCAAGTCCGAAAGATACATATGGTTGTCGGGATAAAGCATTTCTTCCGCGCATGAAAATCCGGTTTCTTCCATGACGCGTGCGTGCAGACCGCGGATTGCAATGATTCCCTTGAGCATATCTTCTTCGCCCTGAGGATTCGGCTGATGAAGCATTCCTTTATAGCCGACGCCCTTCGTTCTTGGCTTATTTGTGTAAACTCTGGGAATCATGAAAATTTTTTCCTTCACTTTTTCCTGAACTTTCATAAGCCTTGACATATATTCAAGCACGGCATCTTCTCTGTCAGCGGAACAGGGACCTATGACAAGCAAAAAACGATTGTCTTTTCCTTCGAAAATATCCTGTATTATTTTGTCGCGCTCGTTCTTTATTTCGGAAAGAGACTTTGAAAGCGGAAACTGCGCTTTAAGTTCCTCAGGTGTCGGTATTTCTCTGATGAAATTCATTTGTATATCCATAGAAAACTCCAAAAAGACGGTTTAGCTTGCAATGAACTTTAATTATGTTGCTTTTTTTTTATTTAATCAAGAAAGTTGAGATTTGTGTGTGCGTGTGTGTGAGGAGAGTTGCGTCAGAATGAAAGGAAGAGGAAAGTTAGATTTTTTGAAAGAAATTGGAAACTGCTGCCGGAAGCGACATTAAATCGTATATTTTCAGTAGACAGAAGATACGTTATAGGAAGTTTCTTTATTCTTAACAAACAAACCGATTGTCCTAAATCATGTTACTTGTTAAAAACGTCCAACTTTTTGCTCCTAATTAGGTCATATTCTATGTCATGGTTATGGGTTTTTCTAAGAGAATGCCGTTTTGTTTTCTTGTGTTTTTCTTCAATGTTTTCATCGACGATGCTGTCCTGAATTTCATGCAGGTAAAGGTTCTGTTCCTGCCTGTTTTTGCAGTTGTAATAAGGATTTTTTGCCTTCTCATTTATTCCTTTTATATATGCTTCAATGTCGATTTCCTCGACTTCCAGGATTGCGTCTTTTCTGTCGTGTTTTACTCTGCCTATATCTCTTGTTTTTTTTGCAGCTTCTTTTTTTGATTCCGCTTCGATATAAAAAGTTCCTTCAAAATACTTGTTCATTCCTACGTGTCCGCATTTGGCTTTTACTCTAAAAAATTTCATATTCCCCTCTTTGTCCAGAATTGCTCTTTTATAATATACTTAAATTGTCCGCAAGTTACAAAATATTTGAAAGTCGGCCGAACAATTTCGGAATTACTTATTCATCTATCATATTATAATTTTTAATTTCGAGACGCTGTTCTTTGCACGTCTGTTTTAAGGATTCTGCCGGAACCCGAATCGGATTCAGTTAGGTTCTATCGGAACGTATAGCCCGTCCGCAAGCCGTAAACTTGCGCGGGCTTTTTGCATTCCGAACGAAAAGTCAGTGCGCTATCGTACGCTCTTGTCGTAAGGGATTCCTTCCGCCTTGGGCGCCCTGCTTTTCTTTGAGGTAAACGCCAGCACCACAAGGGAAATTATGTACGGAAGCATTTTGTATACTTCCCCCGGGACAAGATGAACCAGGAAGTCAAATCCGGAATATGTGTCTGCGATTGCCCTGAACACGCCGAAGAGCAAAGCCGCAAGAGCTATCCGCAAGGGCTTCCACTGTCCGAAAATCATTACTGCCAACGCAAGAAATCCTGCACCTGCGACCCCGTATATGAAGTCCCATTGACTGTTCACTGCGCTTATGTATATGACTCCGCCTATTCCGCCGCAAAGTCCCGATATCAGAACTCCCGCATATCTCATTTTGTACACGTTTATGCCTACGCTGTCAGCCGCCTGCGGATGTTCGCCGCACGCTTGCAGCCTAAGTCCGAATCTTGTTTTGTATAGGATAAAATAGGCAAGAATCAGAAGTACCAGTGTTACAAGCATATATATATTAAGTTCCAGCGAGCCTATCTTAAAGACAAATGCCGTTCTTGTGTTGATGTAGTCAAGTATTGCCGAAGGATTTGTTCCGCCCGAACGTGCGTTGTTGTATGCTTTTACTATGACAGTTGACGCTGCTGTGGCGAGCATATTTATCGCAGTTCCTACCAGCGTTTGGTCTGCCTTGAAGTTGATTGCCGCCACCGCCAGAAGCAGCGAAAAAAACATTCCAAAGACGGCGCTTACAAGGAGCGTTGCGGTAATTATTAAGAACGGTGGAGTTGTACCGGGAAGTCCGTACAGCACGAACGCTCCGCCCAATGCTCCAAAGACCATGACTCCTTCAAGACCAAGGTTTATTACCCCGCTCCGTTCGGAGAACATTCCGCCCAACGCTACAAGGATAAGCACGGATGAGTAAATCAGAGTGTATTGAACAAGCAGCATTATTGTATCTCCTTTTTGTCAGCCTTGATGCTCGCCTTGCGTTCGGCAAGATTTGCTATCATATTCTTGAAGAACAACACAAAGCCGCAGGTATAGATTATGATTGAGGAAATCAGGTCGGCAATCTGTGGGTTGTAGTAGTGCATATCGATGAGACTTCCGCCCAATGTTATGTGCTGGATAAAATACCCTGCAAAAAGGACTCCGATAGGGTTCAGTCCGCCAAGGAATGCCACCGCTATTCCGCTAAAGCCCATCGCCGGAACGGATGCGCTTGTCTTCCACGGTTGCATGTCCGTAAGGTAGAACAGAGAGGCGGCAAGCCCTGCAAGTGCGCCTGCGATTGCCATTGTAAGAACAATGTTGAACTTGTCTTTCATTCCTGCGTATTTTGCCGCATGCTTGTTTAGACCGGTGGCACGAAGTTCATAGCCGAATGTGGTTTTGTTTAGCAGTATATTTATCGCTATTGCAATAAGTATTGTGATTGGGATTGCGATTGTTACGTACTCGTTTTCGGCGAATATCCGGTCAAGCCCTATTTTGGGAAGAAGGGAGCGTGCCGAACGGCCTGCTATGGCGTATGTCTCAGACTTTGCGACATTCATAACGCTTTCGTGCTGCATCAGGATATTCACCATGTAAAGGCTTATCCAGTTCATCATTATGCTGGCGATTACTTCGTTCACGTTGAAGAACGCTCTAAAAATTCCTGCGATTGCTCCCCATAGGGCTGCTACGCAGACTGCGATAAGAACACATACCGCCCATGGAAGCTGCCATTGCAATGCGCACCAAAGCGACATTCCGATTCCAAGACAATATTGTCCTCCAACTCCTATGTTGAAGAGTCCGGATTTGTATGCGAACAGAACCGAAAGCGAACAAAGTATAAGCGGCACGGATTTTACGAGCGTGCTTCCCAAATAGTAGAGCCTCATGTTCACCCGTTTATAGTAAAAGAAGTTCTTCAGTATCGTAGACATGGCTTTGCCTGCGTTTGGTGCGTTGATGAACAATAGGACTACAAACCCAAGCGCAATACCTATCAGTGCGCAGAGAACCGCAGATACAATCGCTTTGAACGTCTCTGAAGAAACCGTTTTCCTAAAGTCTATTTTGTCTGCAAATTTCATGCTCTCGCTCCTGATTCGGTTATTTCTTTGTCTTTTTTTGCGCCTGCCATATAAAGCCCCAGCTCTTCGGGAGTTGTTTTTCTGGGGTCAAGCTCGCCTACGATTCGTCCTTCGTACATAACAAGAATCCTGTCGCTAAGGCTAAGGACTTCTTCCAGTTCATAGGACACCAAAAGGACGGCAGCTCCGTTGTCTCTGTCCGAAACTATCTGCCTGTGGATATATTCGATTGCTCCTATGTCAAGCCCTCGTGTAGGCTGTACGGCTATCAGAAGTTTGTGATTCCTGTCTATCTCACGGGCGATTATGCTTTTCTGTTGGTTTCCGCCTGACATTGCCCGAACGATTGTCTTACATCCTTCGCCGCTGCGTACATCGTATTGCTGTTCAAGCCGTTTTCCATATTCGGCTACTTCCTTTGTTTTTATGAAGCCGCCTTTTTCAAAGTCTTTCTGCCAATAGCGTTGAAGAACCATGTTCTGTTCCAGCCTGTAGTCCAGCACAAGTCCGTGCTTGTGCCTGTCTTCGGGAATATGGCTCATGCCAGACTTGCTGCGTTCCCTTATGGATTTTCCCGTTATGTCGATTCCGTCAAGGAAAATCTTCGTGGAAGAATTTCTCTCCAAAGGTTCAATACCTGTAAGTCCTTGAATTAACTCGGACTGTCCGTTTCCGTCGATTCCTGCGATACAAACTATTTCGCCCGAATGGACTTTCATGCTGACGTTTTTTACGGCAAGGTTTGCGTGCACTTTGCTGGGAACGCTCATGTTTCTGACATCAAGGATTACCCTTCCCGGCTTTGCGTCTTCCTTTTTTACGACAAACGAAACATCCCGTCCGACCATCATTCTGCTGAGTTCTTCTTTGCTTGTGGATTTTGTTTCTACAGTGCCAATGCATTTTCCTTTCCGGAGCACCGAACAGCGGTCGGAAACCGCCATGATTTCGTTCAGTTTGTGCGTGATGAACAGTATAGATTTTCCTTCCGAGGCAAGATTTTTCATGATGTCCATCAATTCGGATATTTCCTGAGGGGTTAGCACGGCGGTCGGTTCGTCAAAGATTAGTATCTCGTTTTTGCGATAAAGCATTTTCAAGATTTCTACCCGCTGTTGCATTCCGACTGTTATGTCTTCTATCCTTGCGTCGGGGTCTACGGAAAGCCCGTAGCGGCGACTAAGTTCCTGCACCTTTTTTCGGGCGTACTTTCTGTCCAGAAAACCGTTTTTCAGGGGTTCCGTACCAAGTATTATGTTGTCAAGGACGGTAAAAACTTCCACCAGTTTAAAATGCTGGTGAACCATCCCGATTCCCAAATCTGTGGCGTCGTTCGGATTGCTGATTTTTACGGGCTTTCCATTCTTTCGGATTTCGCCTTCTTCAGGCTGATAAAGTCCAAACAAAACGCTCATCAGCGTGGACTTTCCCGCTCCGTTTTCCCCAAGCAGGGCATGAATCTCGCCCTTTTTCAACTGAATCGTCACATCGTCGTTAGCAATTATTCCCGGAAACCGCTTTGTGATGTGCAGCATTTCGATAATGTGGTCGTCCATAAAATCTTCCCTATTTAATTTATAGCGTTTGAAAACAAGAGTTGTCGAACGCTATAAATTTCCGTGCTTCTTTGCGGTAATCGAAAGAGGCACGGAAAAATGTGCGAATCTGCCAAGCGCACCCGAATTCCTTGTCAGAGCAGAGTTTTCCCCCTATCTCTGAAACTCTCGCCCTTTTCCTCGTACCGCTTATGGCGGGCGGCGGTAAAACCGGTTTTACAAGTTCGCGTTTAGCAAACTTTGGACGGACATGGGCGAGATTGCTTGATAAAGCATCTGTTGCGATGTCCGTCCGCCGCCATTATTTTTGACGGCGGTAAACATATACTGAATTTTATTTTATGTTCGGGTAAATATTCAGAACTACAGAATGCGCAGGAACGTTCATCGTGTCGCCTGAAACGGAAACTTTCCCGTTGTAAAGCTCGGACACAAGAGACTTGTACTCCTGAACAGAAAAGTTCTTCATTGACCAAGTGTCAGTCGGAAGCTGCACATAGTTTGCGTCCATGTCAGTAGCGGATACAAGCCCAAGAGAAGAAATCTTTCCCGAATACATACTCCAGTTACCCGTGAGGATTGCCTTTAGAGTAGATTTTACAGTCGCTCCAAGCCCCTTCATTGCGGAAGTAACGCACATTCCTTCGGCATAAGCGTCCATCATTGCAGACTGGTCTACATCTACGCCGATAACTTTCGCTCCAATGTCCTTTGCAGAATCCGCCGCAGAAGTCCAAATTCCTCCGCCGCAAGCGAACACAACCTCAACGCCGCGGTTTTTGTACCATCCGTCCATGAACGCCTTAATCTGCTGGTCTCCGTAGAACTGACCGCCGTACACATATTCGACGGTAACATCCTTTTGAATTCCCATCTGCTCGGCGGCGGCGTTTATCCCCTGAATATAGCCAAAACCGTACCGGATTACCGCAGGAACTGCCATGCCGCCAAGGAAGCCCAAATGTCGGAAACCTTCTTTTACTGCCGCATAGCCTGCCATGAATCCCGGAATTTCCTCGGAGTAGACTGCGCAGAACACATTCGACGGAAGTTTCCAGTCGGTCTTTCCCTTTGCAGCCGCAGACGACATCACGTCAAATTCTCCTACGTCAAGTCCGATGAACTTGATGTCCGAGTTTTTTTCGGCAGTTTCAACGATTGCTTCCGCAAACAAATAGCCCGGAAGCACAAGGACGTTGTAATCGTCCTGAATTGCGGCGTTGATTGAAGCCACCCTGTCGGCAGTTGAATCGCCCGCAGGTCTGTAATAATTGAATTTGAGGTTGTTCTCTTCGCAGAAAGACTTGCTTGCACTGTATGTCGTTTGGTTGAATGACTGGTCGGTGATATCTCCCGAATCGGTTATCATCGCAACTCTCACGGACGCAGAATTAGTGGCAGAGCCGCTTTTCTTTGAACAGCCAACAAATGCCAGCGACAGAACCGCAATGCTAAATACATAAATGGAAAGTCTTCTCATTTTTATCTCCTTGTGAAAAACTTCTATGCTAAACATTATAGAGCGAATTCCGTAGATTTCAACGATTTTCAGATTCGAACTATTTGCCGGCTGGTCTTCCCACAGCCGTTCCAGGGGTTCGCGGACTAACCGCCGCTCCGTTTTCACTTGCGTTCAAACCGCTTCGCGCCCTTCCATGGCTGGGCAGTATCGGTCTTAAAAAAAGTCAAAAACACCTCGAATAAAGTGGTAAAAATTACTATAATCAAGCCTAGTTATTTTAAGCTAACATATCACATTTGGGAGACATTTATGGATCTTGCGGAAATCGATGACAATGGAAATGGTATTTTATTTTATGGAGAAACTGTCGTGGACAAATGCGAGATTGTGCCGGGACAGCCGAACGTATACCTTTTGCAGACAACTGAAGTAACCCAACGCAATACTCAGGTTGCCCCACTGCCCGGTCAGTTCTACTTGATAAAAACAAAGATTTCAAACGTTACTTACAACAGACCGATAAGCGTTTACCGCTCGGAAGAAAGAATCAACAGCGAAGGCGTAAAGGAGATAATGCTCCAGTTCCTGATACTTGAAAAAGGTAGAGGAACACAAGAATTGTGCCACCTTCGTCCCGGCGACAAAATGTCGATAATCGGTCCATTGGGAACTGCTTGGCAAAAGCCGGATGATTCACACAAAAAAATATGCATTGTAGGCGGCGGAATAGGGGTCGCTCCCGTGGCGAACTTTGCTTCCAGTTTGCCTGCAAAATCCTACGATTTTTACGCTTCGTTTAAATCCGGTTCGTATGGGCTTGAGTACGTTGATGCGAACGAGCTGAAGATAACCACCGACGACGGCTCGGTCGGAATCCATGGAATGCTTCCTGCCGCTCTTTCAAAAGAGGCGATTCAGAAAGCCGGCTACGATGTCATATATGCCTGTGGCCCTACCCCTGCACTGAACTACGTAAAGACAGTTGCCGACGAGCTTGGAATACAGTGCTGGATAAGCATGGAACACAGAATGCTCTGCGGACTTGGTGCGTGTTTGGGTTGTACGCTTGAAACTACGGAAGGTCTCAAACGCTGCTGTAAAGACGGACCTGTCTTTGACGCAAAGAAAATCATATTTGAAAAGCCCGTTCCCCGTCGCACTCCTCTTCCTGTAGATATGGAGCCTGATTTGAGCGTAGACATTGCAGGCGTTCACTTTAAGTATCCGACTATGGCGAGCGGCGGAACGTTCGCCTTTGGACAGAATTTCAGGGGAGTCTCTGACGTAGCTCACTGGGGCGGAATCGTTTCAAAAGGCGTTACTTTTGAACCCAGGGAAGGTAATCACGGCGAAAGATGCCTTGAAGTTCCGGGCGGCAACATGAATTCCATAGGATTGCAGAATCCCGGAATCCCATATTACGTTAAGGAACTTCTTCCAAAGATGATAGGGCTTGGACCTGCGATAATAACGAATCTTGCCGGAAGCGACATAGAATCCTACGTGGAAGGCGCAAAACTCCTTGATAAGACCGACTGCGACATGATTGAACTGAACATCAGTTGCCCGAATGTCAAAGCGGCAGGGCTTGCGTGGGGACTTAGTGCCGAGACAGCCTATTATTGCGTCTCTGCGGTAAGGGTTGTAACGTCAAAACCGCTGATGGTAAAACTTTCTCCGAACGCTGCCGACAACAGACCTATTGCGATTGCTTGTATAAAAGCCGGAGCCGATGCCATAAGCCTTGTGAACATGGTGCATGGGGTCGCAATCGACATCGAAAAGGAACGTCCGTTCTTCAACAATGTTCACGCAGGATATTCAGGTCCGGGACTGAAACCGCTGGCATTGCGTATAGTCTACGATGTGGTGGAAGAAATAAACAAACTTCCCGAAGAACAGCGGGTTCCAGTTGTGGGTATCGGCGGCGTGTCTACATGGCAGGATGCCGTTGAATTCATAATGGCTGGCGCAAGTGCCGTTGAAATCGGACAGGCAAAGTTTACAAATCCTGATGTCGCCATGGACATTGCGAACGGACTTCGTACGTTCATGAAAACCCACGGATATAAGAACATCGAGGAAATGCGAGGAATCGCTCAGGTAAAAAAGCCCGGTCCGCGAACCGATGAAAAAGGTCATTACCAGGATTTGAAGGACATGATTCTAAAGGATAAGCCCGTAATCGCAAATCTGTCCCATAGATAGAACAGCGGCATAGTATTTTTAAAAATTTAATCCGTTCCGAACGACATAATCGGAACGGATTTTTTATGCACTGCGGCTATGCTCCGTTTTTTTAGAATGCAAAAGTTCAGAAATGATATTTTAGCCGCGCTCCAAATTATTATAAATTAAAAATCATTCAGAGGATTCCGGTTTCTGTTCCGTTTCCGCTTTTGCGCTCTTCTTTTTCTTTATGGATTTTATAATATCGATATACGAATAGTCGTGACTGCCTTTTATGCTGTATCTAACACCCAGGTCTAATTGGTAGTTCCACGAAACGCTGTACGGCTGAATCTGTCTGTTCGTTCCGAAGTTCGGATAATCCGCGCTTAGCATTCCGTTTATTATAACCGTCCATTGTTTTGCTACGGGCAGTTCCGCGCCTGCTAAAAGTCCCATTCCAAGATATAAAAGATGATACCGGTCGGTTGCCTGATACATAAAATGAAGTCCGCCCGCCCCTTTCAAAAAAACGTACTTCCACATATCAAATTCGAGCATAGGGCCTGCAAAAAGGTCGAATGCGCCCAAAACCGGCTGCTTTGATTTTTGCCCCATTCCGTTGAATGTGTTGTAGATAGGATAATAGCCCGCAAGCCGAATCATGCTGTTTACAGGTTTCATGTTTGCGGACTGCATGGCAACGTATGTTCCTAAAAGGTGAGTTTGCCTTACAAAATTACTGCGTTCTTTTTGAATCTCGATTCGGGTTACAAGTCCGAGAGAAGCGCCATAATCGAACATCACGAACGGTTTTTTTTCGATTACGGGAAATCCTGTAATCGGGTCGATTTTTACGTTCTTTGCTGAATCGCCGTTTGAAGAGATTTTCGCCTTCTCGTTTCCGGAAGGAACGTTTGTCCCGTCTGCGGTTGCAGAAAACGCAATAAAAATCCCGAACATGAAAAATAAAAACAAAAATCGTTTTTTCATGCAATTTTCCTATTTGGACGTAAAATAAAGCGTCAGCAAAACTGATTCGCCGCCGGAATCTTTCCACACAAGATATAGCATGGAACCGCGGACATCCCATTCGGAAACAACGTTGTAAGACGGCTTTTCAACTTCAAAGACAAGAACATTTTCGTTTACGACATACGTTCCTTGGTAGGAATTAGAGCCTGTAGACGTTTTTATCTTAGCCGAAAAAGCGGCATCGCTCTGAAATCGAATTGAGTTTCCGGCATTGTCCGTCCAGTTTCCGTAAAGCGGCGACGGAACGTAGCAGGAATTAAGCGAGAAAATCAGCAATCCCAACGCCGCAAGAATTGCAAACCTGGCAAAAAATCTTCTTTTCATTTTTATATCCTTGTGTTCTTTATTTTCAATGAGAGTAATCGTTTTTCTCGTCTCCTATAACCCAGTTTACTTGACCTTCAGCAAGCAGCACCTTTCCTTCAAGGTCGTATGTTGTTACAAGATAGTAGCCGCCGGCTGCCGTGCCGCTTACAATCTTGATGTTTCCGTATTCAGCTTTTCCCGGATACATTCCCTTGCATGAGACTGAATTGCTCATGCTTCCGTTTGCGCTCATGTTTGTGCTTGTGTCCATGCTTCCTGTAAGAATGAAATATTCGACGCACCTAGCTTTTTGGTCTTCGGGGATTTTGGAATATGCATCCGCACCTGAATATCCGTTTCTATTTCCGATGTAGAGTTTTCCGTTATCGCCGCAATAAAAATCCGAGTATGAGGAGTACGGCATATTTATTTCCGCACCAAGCCCTGCGATACGTGCGCTGTATGAAAGGCTTCCTCCGAAATCTCCGCCCACGGATTCCGAACCGAGTTTGTCGGTATCCTTTGATTTGTGCATAAGCGTGAGTTTTGAATGAGAATGGCTTATGGTTTTGCTGTATTCCCGGAACCATTGGTCTCTGGTAATTGCGCCATAACCTCTGGAATCAAATTTCGTGTCTGCGGCCGGGTCATTGGAATGGCTTCCCTGATTCTGTATGTTCAAAGGTATAACTTTGTAATAGAACATTGTTCCCGCTTTTGCCGCCGGGTTTGTGTCCACGCAGAAAGTTTCCGTTACCACTTTAACCCTTTTATAGCTTCCGTTTGGAGACGCGGCGCGGTAAACGGCATAAGATGCCGGGCTTTCGTTTTCCGGCGGCTCCCAAGTAATTTTTACGGGGTAAACTTCGTTTTCATTCGGTGTCCAAGCGGAATCCAAAATCACATTTTTTGATGCGACAACATTTACGGGTGCGGACGGGTGAGGTGCGGCAACTTCGCTTAAAACGCTTTCAAGATTTACGTTATTCACCGACGAAATTTTGTAATAATTGTATTTTTTTATCTCAACGGAAATATACCCGTCTTCCCCGATATTCGGCTGCACATTCGCCTGAATCAAAGTGAACGCATCCGTCAGAGTTGAAGAATGGTAAAGATTGTATACAAATGGAGCTGCGGCAAGGTTTGAGCCCAACGCGGGCTTCCATTTTAAGAAAACGTTTCCTTCGGACAAATTTCCTTCGTCCGAAACCGATATTACGGAAGGCGGACTTAAAAGGAATCCGTATGCCGGCGCATTGCTTTCCGGGCCACTTTCGCTGAATCCGCTTTTTAACTCGCTTGTAGAACCGTCCGGATTTGTTGAGACCAAAATCGACATGATGTAATAATAGTAGAAAAGTCCTGGCTTCAAGTTTGATTTGTCAATATACGAAGTGGTCGTAAGTCTGGATTTTACAAGAGTGATTACAGAGTTTTCCGAACTTGTTCGGTAAACGTTGTAAAGAATGGTTTTTCCTGTTGGCGCGGCAACCTGTGCCCATGAAATATTCAATATTTTTTGATTTGTGCCGAATCCGTCTTCCACTTTTACGCCGTCGGGTGCCGCAGGGGAACCTTCCATCAGAGAATAGCCCATTGCAGCCGCACTGACCGCAGATTCTTTTCCGTGAGAATTGACTGCGGCAATCTTATAGAAAAACTCGGTGCCCTGTTCTTTTGTAGAAATCTCGTTTGTAAAAACGGATGTGCTTCCTGACACCTTTCCGACAAATTCCATGCCGGTGCCGTTAGGTTTTTCCGTGCGGTAAATATTATACCCGACCGAATCTTTTACAGATTCCCAGCTCACCTGAACTTCGGAGATGGATTTTCCTCTCCACGCAACAACTTTCTGCGGAGGCGTAAAAAGATACCCAAGTCCTTGGGTTTCAGGTTTTGAAATGCTTGAAAATTCGCTTGCGGCATATCCTTTTCCGATATTTTCCGCGCTGACCCGGTAATAATATTTGCAGTCATATTCCTTGTTGTTAAATACCGGGTCGGAAAGAATCGTGTCCTCGTACTTTGTGGAATATACGGCTCTGGAAATCAGCACAAATTCCTCGTCTTCGGGGAGTTTGTATTCCCCGTTTTCATCGGGCGCGGAAACAGCTCTTTCAAGCACATACGAAGCGGCGTTTTCCACTTCCTTCCAGCGCACCTCAATTTTTCCCGGATGAATGCCTTTGCTCGCAAAAACCTGTTCGGGACTTTCAAGTTTTATTTTCCCGCCCCTATACGAAAAAATTCCTGAAAGGTCGGAATGGGCTTTTGTGTTATCTATAGGAATTTTTTGCTCGAACCAATACGAGCAGGACGCCGTAAAAAACAGAACGGCAATCGAAAAAATTGATAAAAATGTTCCTTTCCTGA
This sequence comes from uncultured Treponema sp., assembly GCA_938039145.1. Taxonomy (GTDB): domain Bacteria; phylum Spirochaetota; class Spirochaetia; order Treponematales; family Treponemataceae; genus Treponema_D. Next base: position 39,284 of record CALHVG010000050.1, on the reverse strand, counting down.
TTGAAATTTTTCTTTTCATTTTTACACCCTTACTTCCACCAAGCCGCTTTATACGTCTCAAAGGCAGGATTTGCAGTTGCATCGCCGTGTTTATGTTCTTCGCCGAATTTATAAGGGAAATACGAGAAAAATTCCGTTTCGTTGTTATCAACTGAAACCAGTTGCTTGCCGTCTCTTTGTATGGAAAGAAAATATTGTCTTTTGCTTGAATTTTCCGCTTCGAATTTTACTTTTCCCTTAAAAGAATCCAGTCTTTGCGCTTTTTCATCAGAAGGAGTAACCGTCAATTCCAGCGGGTCAAGATAAAAAAGTTTGTAGCTGTTTGCATTTCCGGAATCGCCCGAAGTAGTTCCCGCTTTTATATTAAAATCGCTAATGCACTGGTCTTTATAACGCGACGAAGTTCCGGCTCTAAAAAGATGCTGATAAACCGAATTCCCAAAGCCCCACCTGGAATATCCTGACCATGACACAGTTACCCACGCCTCTAAATTGAAAAATCCTTTATCCCCGTAACATTTTGCACTGTTCCAAGTCCTTACAACGCTGCTCCAAGGAACTCCCGACTGATACAAAGCGTCCGCGATTATAAGTCCCACGGAATGGACAAATTCATCGTCCGTTATTTGCCTGTATGCAAAAACTTCTTGACTTAAATCAACCGGTTTGGCGTCATCGCTTCCAAGTTTGTACGAAAGCGATGATTCCAGCTTGTAGAATGTCTTTGCGGAACGCAGTACTTTCAAAAGTCCTTCCGTGCTTGCGGCTTTTACGGACGAGGCTCCTGTAAGATAATTTGTCATCGCCACAGGGTAAACCTGCAAATCGGAACCGCTTGCGGAAAGTTTTGTGTCGCCGCCGTCTCCGTTTACAATTCCGCCGGTCTCGTTCAAAGTCACAGTTTCCGCTTTTGTGTCGGGGTCTATGTCAATGTCGGCAAGTTTTATGTAATCGTATGTCGTGTTCAGATTTTTTGCGCTTATGACATATTTTGAAGGCCCGCGCGCACGCTCGTTGAAATCCCACGGAACATGGGAGATTTTCTGGGAATAATATCTTTCGTCCTTTTGGAATTTTCCGTCCGTGCCTATAACGCCGTTGTAATCCGCAGAAAAATCAATATAGAAAAGATAACCTTTGTTCAGTTCTTCGTCGCCTTTTGAATCGGCATAGCGGGTATCCATTTTTGACAAATAGTCTTTGTACGAAGTTTTATACACTAATCCTGCCGCCGCTTTGTGGTACTGAACTGCATAATAGTATGCGTTCGCTTTTTCAGAATCGGATTGACCTTCAAGATTGTCGTTGAACGAAGTGTCGTCAGCGGAAAGAGATGCAACCCGCTTCCATTCGGGATTATTTTTCAGTTTTCTGTAGACATACGGCGTACATCTCGAATTATACGGCTTATCCCACGACACCGAAATTGTTTTTGTGTTTTCGGATTTTGCCGCCGTCACGTTTAATCCGTAGCCTATCGAGGCGGTTATTAGGAATGCGGAACTGTCTTTTATATCGGAATACGAAATTTTTGCGTTCCCTTCGGAAATAGTAAGTCCGTTTATGTCAAAATCGCCGTCGTCTTCAAGAACAGGAACGATTACGTAGCCGTAAGGAAGACCCAATGAAATTTTCCGCTGATTTACGCAGTCCGCGTCAAGCCAGTTTGAATCGTCAATGTCGTTCAGCCAAAATTCCGCGCTTCTTTTTGAAACAGAGGAACCTTCTTTAGGCTTTTCTCCGTTTCTCTTTAGAACAAGCGACTTTGCATCCAGATAATAAAGGTCAGTGCCGTCGCCCAGTGTGTTCGCCTGATTGTCGTCGTATCGCACTCGTGAAATCAGGTAGCCTGCCGCGCCCGGAATCTCAGACCAAATGACGAAAATGTTGTTTTCGTACGCTTCGCCCGCCCTCGCCGAAATTTGCGCCGGCCCGAATGTCCGCACGGAAGACATATTATTTGTTTCGTTGTCGCTTGAAACTGCGGAATTTTTTGCGTGCACTTCAAGCGTAATATCTTTTCCGGATTTTTTTGCGCTGTTGTAACCGTCGGGCTTTGTTATTACGCAAGTGCATTTTCCTGAATTTGTAGTAATTTTTGCATTGGAAACGCCGGCTGTCGTTACAACAAGATTTGTCTTTGTGGAGTCGTCAGAATAATATGCGGAAACTTCGTAAGAATCTGCCTTCTGAACTTCAGCCCATTCTACCGCAATGCTGTCATACGACAAATATTTCATCGCGGCGTCCGCCGTTCCCAATGTCTTTGAAATGGAATCGAATTCTTTTGTAACTTGCAAAGAATTTATCGCCGTTAACGAATATTTTCTTGCTTCTCCGCTTTGAGCGGTGTGGTTGTAAACCGCAAATCCCGAAACGCTTGTTGTGTCCAAATCGCTTGCCTGTAATTCAAGCGTCTTTTTTTCGCCGTTTCCCAAAGGCTGATTTGTAGAACCGTTATATTCCGTCCATTCAAGAACATATTTGTACGAAGCGTTGTAATTCCATTTTAGAATAAATTTTGTCGCATAGCCGTCTTCTACATTAAATGTGGAAATTTCAGGAAGGGTTGAAGCGTCGTTAGTGAGCGTAACTTTTGAAGAGTAATCCGAGGCAATATAATATTCGTCGGCGGATGCGGGAATTCCGCTTACTGTTTTCTGGCACACATAAACTTTATATGCGTAGTAGCCGTGTTTTGATGAATCCGAAAGAGCTGCCGAATCATAGGTGATTTTGTATTCTGAAAGTTCCGCTCTGCTTTTGAATGCACTGACGAATGTATCCGCCTCGGGCGAAGGCGACGGTACCGAGGTCGTAGAGAACGGTGTTCTTTGGCTGACAAGTACATAGCTGTAAAAGCCTTCGCTGTCCAAAGAAAAGTCTTCAAAATCAAAATCGATTTTAAACGTTATCGAAGTAAACTTTGTCTTGATGTCCTTGTCCTGTTCGTATGAGGCATCCGCCTTTACTGAAGGGCTCGGAATCAGCCAGCCGTCGCAAGTTGCAAAACTTATGTCCGAACTTACGGTTTTGTTTCCCGTGTCGTCTGCATAAGAGCGAATTCTATAAGAATATTTTTTCCCGGATTCTACGGCGCTGTCTTTATATGTAAGCCTTGCGCCAACCACATAATCAGGATAATTTTCGACAGCATCGGCGGCTGTTTTTCCCTGCAAATCAACAGAAAGTTTTCCGAATGTACTGTTGCTTCCGCAGTTAAAAATGATTCCGCCCTTGTCCGTGCGAGTTCCGATGTACTGCTCAAGAATCGTATAATTTTCGTCCGGTTCGGAAAAAATTTTTCGTTCAATTGTAAAATACAACGGATGTTTTACAAAAACATCGGATGTTTCTTTAAAGTCAACTCCGTCCGGCAAAGTCCAGCTGATTTCAACTCCGTTTGGCCGGGGCTTTACGCCTTTTGAACTTGAAACATCTTCCGGCGCATCAGGAATTGTACGGCGAGCCGTTTCCGAATCCGAATAATCGCTAAGCTCGTGCTTGTATTCGCCGACAAACGCCTCTACCTGATAATAATACAGAGTTTTGTGTTGAAGTCCCGAAAACGTAACGGATTTTACTTTTCCGTCGGCAAGTTTTGTCTCAAAAACCTGAACTTTGTCTTTTTCGTAGCAGGTGATTTTGTATGAAACATTATTTTTGTAAGTAGATTCATTGCAATTGCTCATCCACCATGAAATCGTTGCGGAAGTATCGTCCTTTCCGAGTTCTATGCCCGTTATGTTCGGAATGGCAATGGAAGAACCGAAAACGTAACTGCTCAATGCAGATTCTTTTCCGGAATACGCAATCGAACTTACTCTGAACCAAAGGTCTTTTCCGGAAGGAACGTCATATCCGAAAGTTCCGACATTTCCGTCCGTTTCGCCGATTTTTTTAAATTCATCGAAAGGCGAATCCGCCGCATAAATCATATATTGCTTTGCGTTTTGAACAGGCGTCCACGTAAGCGTAATGTTCCTGTAATTTCCGTGAGTTACCGAAGGTGTTTCCGGCGCCGAAATCGATTTTTTTTGAACCTCGATTTCCGAAGCATTCGGATTTACCATAAACGGATTTCCGCAAGAAAAAACAAAAAAAACGGAAAGAAAAAGAGCGATATGCGCAAAAAACGAATTGATAAAAACTCTCATAAAATCTCCATATTTACATCAGGCGTAAACAAAAGCCATTATGACAAAATCTTAGAAGTTGTGAAGTCCATCGGCAGAAAACAAACTTCCTTGATTCTAAAGCTATGCCGAGATTTTATCAACCGCTCGAACTCCCGATTATAAAAGTTTTTTATAGACGTCATTAATATTACTTATATAGAAGATTTGTTCGTCATTCAGGAATTCTTCCGAACAGATTGCGTATTTGTATCCGTCGCCAAAATCCGGGAACAAAAAACGGAATTCCGAGTTCATCGAAATTTTCCCTTCAAGAATATCGGAAAGTGCCGTGTCCGTGGCTTTTGCGTAACTTTCAGCTTTTACCCACGCCTCATAATCCTTGCCGTTTTCGTTCGCAAATTCCGCATCAACTCCAATCGGATTTGAAGAAACCGCACACATCATTTTCTCGCCGGATTTTGAAAGGCTGAAAAAAAGATTCGGTTCGTTTTTGAAAAAAGGCATTCCGCTTTCTTTGTAAGCGTAGTCAAGTTCCGATTCGGAAAATCCCGATTCAATAACGGCAAGGGAAAGCAAAATTCCCGCGCCCAAAGAAAGACGTTTTTCTTTTTCGCCGGAACAGGAGTCGATTTTTTTTCTTCCGATATTCCGGAACTTTGCCGTAGAATTTTTTGAACGATTCGCCGTTTTTCAGCGCTTCCGCGGACGCAATATAGATTTTAGTTCTGAACATATTATATTCCCCTTAAAAAATATCGGCGGATTTTGCCTCGCCGGAAAACTTGCGCTTTTCCGCAAAGATGAAAAAACTTTCCCGCACGGATGCATTTTGTTCCTTTGCGCTTCTAAATGGTACCACGCCCGCAAAATAAATCAACAAAAACAATCTGCACGGTATGGAAGGATTTTTTTTGTGCAGAAAACTTTATAGAACTCGGTGGAATATTGAGATATGATTTTAGTCTAACCAATTTAATGCTTTTTCAATCATTTTGTTATACCATTCTTGTTCGCTATAACTAGAAGAAGCTATACTGCGAGAATACTCGAAAAATGATTTTACTTGTTCAGAATTTGGGGTATAAGAAACCTTAAACGAATCTCCCAACATTTTCTTAAAAATATTTAGCGGCAACGGGACAATTACAGATTTACCACCATAATACGAAATATTTAAATTGTGTAATCCATAAAAATGTGCGATACAAGCCTCGTTTATAATTGGAGCAACAAATAAACAGTATGCTTCTTTTCCTGTTTCTTTTTTGAATTTTGCTAAATGTCTGGAAACAGGCTCTCCTTCCATTTCATATTGTTTTTGACCGTTTGCCATTGTAACTTCTACGGTTAATCCAAAGGGTCCATAATCACAGACAATATCAGCCATATTTCCTTGAGCTGTTGACATTGGTTTTCCAAAATCATCAAATTTCAGATTTGCCTTTATATTACCGCCGTCAAGCATTGTCATTCCGCGCCAAACATTCCATTCCAAAATCAGAGATGGGTCATAAATATCATTTTTTTCAATTTGAGTAAATGTATTTTGAATATCATCGTATTCTTTGTAATCTTTGACGTTTGCAACTTGTATTTGAATAATTTTCTTTTTCTTTTCAATGACCAAATCATCAAGTTTTTCTTTAAGTTCCTGGATTGTAGCAGTTTCATTAATTTGCTCAATAGAATTTTCTTTTTTGATTTCCTGAATTAAAAAAGTTTTATCATCTGTAAGCAATTTTGGAAGTTCCGGATTTCCTAAATAACTCAAATACTTTTCTTTATCGTCTACAAAAACTGGGTCACGGGAAATATTATTTAAAATAAATTTAACGTCTTTTTTCTTGTCGGGAAAAATTGAGAGTGAACGACCTATATGCGAAATAGAAACAAGTCCTGTTGCTCTTAAATAGCGAATGCAAGCATCTGCATAGTCATGCATATTACTTGCTTTTGTCTGCAAGAACTTTTTTACAGTTGCAACATTGCTTTCCCGAGTAGATGTTTCACCTTTTGAAAGTTCAAAACTGTAAATGCCCTGTAACTCATTCATTTGTGTATAATATTTGAATTCTCGATATTTTTTTGATTTTTTTTCTCGGTCAATTCTAAACTTCTCAATTTTCTTTATAATACTATCAAAGTTTCGATAATCTGTAAGTTGAAGTCCAAAAATCATAAGTTCATCAAATTTGAGTGTTCCAAATTTATAAATCAATCTTAAAATTTCAAGATAAGGTTTAACATAAAAAGTTGTTGCTTTTTTACTTGGAGTATGGTATGGAGAAAGAATTTGGAATTTTAAAAGTTGTCGTAGAAAGATTTCTTCTTTTCGTTTTGCAGAAATGAATGATTTTCCAGCTTCTGTTAATTTGATTGTTGGCTCAAGTAAAATAAAACCAAGTGCTTTTGGTGCACGGTTTATTCTGTCTCGTGCACTAAATGCCGGATCATTATTACCGGAGCCATTGAAGAAATTTTCATTCCGCAAAAGTTCCATAAACGCAAGTTGTGTTTCAGTATTCCATTTTTTACCTTCAAAGTTTTTACTTAAAAGGTCAATCTCAGGAATCATCTTCTCAGGTGTTCGTGGAGATGTTGTAATAAACAATACTTTGCTATCTATGGATTTTGCCATTTTATTCCTTGTAATTTGCGACTAAAATATGATTTGCAACAGCCTTAAATCTATTTCGAATATTTACAGCATATTTTTTTGCATACTCATCAACAATCATATTTCCGTACAATTCTTCTGTAAGAAGGGTTTTTCCTATCACCATTAAGGCTTTACAACCAAGATTCTTGAAATCTTGTGCTAATTTTCGATGAGAATCATCATTAAAGCCATTTTTATATTCTTCGTTTCCATAATCAGAAAAAACACAATCATACGGTGGGTCTAAAAGTACAAAATCATCTCCTTTTGTCATATCAAAAATTTTTTTGTAATCTTTATTGAATATTTTTGTCTTTGAAAGAAGATTAGAGTGTTTCTGTGAAACTAAAGATGTATTCAAATGTTGATATCTTCCAAAAGGCACATTGAATTCACCTTTCGCATTATAACGTATCATTCCCGAATAAGCTGTTTTATTTATAAAGAAGTAAATCAAGGCATCAGAATATTTTTTTTCGGATAATCCATTATACATATCACGGATTAGATAATAAAAAGCCTCATTTTTATCTTCTACATGTTCAGTAGGATGCAGTTTCTTCAATTTGTCAAAATCTTTTCTGTTACTTTCGTAAATTTTTTCAACTTCATCTAATTCATTACGAAGATTAGGATAATCAGATTTTACTCCCTCATAAAAACCTATGAGTTTTGAATTTATATCATTAATAATTGCTTTTTTAGGTTCCAAATGAAAATACAAAGCACCTCCACCAAAAAATGGCTCTATATATCTTCCATTGAATAGAGGAATGTGCTTTTCAATGTTTGGAATTTCCTCCGATTGTATCCCTGATTTATTTTTAACTGGATCAGATGTGCAGAAATCATTTTCCCGAATCAGCACTTTCCGTTTTTACGGTGGAGCTTTCTCTAACTTTTCTGTATTCCATCGGCGAAATGCAGAACGATTCCTTGAACGCAAGTCCGAATTTGCTCTGACTTTCATAACCAACTTCAAAAGCGACTTCGCCGATGCTCTTGTCCGTTGTGCGCAAAAGTTCAGCCGCCTTTTCCATGCGGTGTTCCTTTATGTGCGCGGCAATGGAAGAACCGTACACATCTTTGAAGACCGTTTTTAAAGTGGTCGCATTGACGGCAAATCTTTTAGAAAGTTCATCAATCGTTATTCTTTTTGAAAGATTTTCCATCATGTAGTCGTGGACTTTTTTAATTTTTGAAACCTGATTGTCAAGATATTCTGCGCCGGCACTGACTTTTTCATGCCGACCGTCAAAATCCGGGCAGGTCATTGACATGAGTTTTTCGATTATTTCATGAAGAGCCAGGCAAGTTTCCGATTTTTCGGAAAAATAAAAAACCTCTTTTCCGTCCCTGTAACATTCTATCAACCCGGATTCCCGAAGGATTTTTAAATGATGAGAAACCGCAGGATTTGTCATGCCAATTGCGTTCGCTATGTTCTGCCCACATTCCTTTGAATGGCACAAAAACCAAAAAATTTTCAGGCGATTTGTATCGGAAAGAAGCGAAAACAAATCCGACACGCCTTTAAATCCTTCTTCCTTTGAAAGCTCTTTGCATAAAAAATCTAACTTGAAATATTCGTTCCGTTGATTAGAAAAATCCATTTCAGAATCTCCTTTGGCGCAAAAATTGTTCCTTTCAGAAATTTTTTTAGTCCAAAAAGGAATTCTTTCCGCAAAAACATTGCGCTGACATCATTTGAAATATATATTTATCTTAATGATTAAACAATCGCTTAATCGTTCATACAAGGCGGAAACCGAGGTTTCTTGCAAAAAATTTGATTAGGAGAAGACCATGAAGAAAACCTACAAAATAGAAGTCGATTGCGCCGTCTGCGCAAATGAAATGGAAGTAACGGCAAAAAAAATCTCCGGAGTAACGGATGCAAGCGTCAATTTTATGACGCAAAAAATGACTGTGGACTTTGCGGAAAATTCCAACGAAAAGGAAATCATGAAAGAGGTCTACAAAGCGTGCAAAAAAGTCGAGCCGGACTGCTCGATAGAAATTTAGAAAATTTTTCAAAATCCATAAAAAGAGGAGAATCCCATGAATAGGAAGCAAAGAACTATGCTTGCAAGGATTCTGTTTTCCGCATGTCTCCTTGGCGCATTGGCGGTTGCGGACAGGCTAGGATTTTTCAAACAGATTCCGGATAAAATCCCCGTAAAGTTTTCGCTTTATCTTTTGGATTACCTCATAATAGGCTATGACATTCTGAAAAAGGCGTTCAAAGGAATCCTGCATGGACGAATGCTTGACGAAAATTTCTTGATGGCTGTAGCAACCGTAGGTGCATTCGCTCTTTCCATATTCGAAGCAAAAGGACTTGGCATCGAAGACTGCAACGAAGCCGTGGCTGTAATGCTTTTCTACCAAGTAGGAGAATTTTTTCAGCGGCTTGCGGTAGGAAAGAGCCGAAAAAACATATCGGAACTGATGGACATTCGCCCGGACTACGCAAATATCCTGGCTGATGGAAAACTCGTGCAAGTTGCGCCCGAATCCGTGCAGATTGGCGATGAAATAATAGTTCAGCCCGGAGAAAAAGTCCCTCTCGACGGATTTGTAATTGAAGGCTCTTCATCGCTTGATACAAGTTCGCTGACCGGCGAAAGTCTTCCTAGGACAATAAGCCCGGGAGATGAAATAACAAGCGGAAGCATAAATCAAACCGGAGTGCTTAAAATACGAACCTCCAAAGTTTTCAGCGAATCCACTGCGTCGAAAATCCTAGAACTTGTAGAAAATGCAAGCTCAAGAAAATCACGTTCCGAGGAATTCATTTCAAAATTCGCGCGAATATATACCCCAGCCGTGGTAATAAGTGCATTGGTGTTGGCAATCTTTCCTCCGCTCGCAGGAATACTTTTCTTCCATAACGGAACAGGAATGTGGTCAACATGGATTTACAGAGCGTTGACATTCCTTGTGATAAGCTGCCCGTGCGCCCTTGTCATAAGCATCCCTTTAAGTTTTTTTGCAGGCATCGGAGGAGCAAGCAACCAAGGAATCCTTATAAAAGGGTCGAACTTTCTTGAAACTCTCTCAAAAACAAAAACAGTCGTGTTTGACAAAACCGGCACTTTGACCAAAGGCGTTTTTCAAGTTATAGACATACATCACAGCATAATCGATGAAAAAAAACTGCTTGAGTTTGCGGCTTTGGCGGAATGCTCATCGACACATCCAATCAGCAAAAGCATAGTTTCTGCCCACGGAAAAGAAATAGACCGTTCAAGGGTCAAAAATATCGAAGAAATCGGCGGATTCGGGATTACGGCTTTGGTGGACGGCCATAATGTCGCCGCAGGAAATTCAAAACTCATGAGAAAACTTGGAATAGAGCCGATTGAATGCCACGCAGCAGGAACGATAATCCATATCGCAATCGACGGAAAATATTCCGGTCATGTTGTAATCGCCGATGTCGAAAAACCGGATTCAAAAAAAGCAATAAAAATACTAAAGTCCGTTGGAATCACAAAAACAGTGATGCTTACGGGCGATTCAGAAAAAATCGCAGAAAAAACTGCAAAAAGTCTGGAGATAGACGAATTCAAATCCGGACTGCTTCCAAACGACAAAGTTACCGAAGTGGAGCGGATTCTGACGGAAAAGAAAAAAAACTCCGTCCTTGCATTCGTAGGCGACGGAATAAACGATGCGCCAGTCCTCTCTCGGGCGGATATCGGAATCGCAATGGGGGCAATCGGTTCGGATGCGGCAATAGAGGCGGCAGACGTTGTACTCATGGATGACAATCCTATAAAAATCGCCAAAGCGATAAAAATCTCACGAAAATGCATAGGAATCGTCTATGAAAACATCACATTTGCACTGAGCGTAAAATTCATCTGCCTTGGACTGGGCGCTGTGGGAATAGCAAATATGTGGTTCGCCATATTTGCGGACGTTGGGGTTATGACTCTTGCCGTGCTGAACTCAATACGAGCATTAAACGTGAAGAACCTGTGAAGTGATGATAAAAACACGGAATCCGACTTTTTGTCCGACGCAATTTACGAGGTCGAATGTCGAGTTTCTCTATTTTAATAAATATCGAACATAGGTTACCTAAAAATTAAAATGTATGAATGAATCGGAATTCTAAAGGACTGCGGACGGGCAGAATGATACGTAAAAGTATAACCTCTCTCCCATCCGCCCCAATTTTACCCTATGGCAAAATTGGGTAAAAGACATCTTGTGATGCCCAAGGAAGGTGGGTTTTTAAGGGAGGAAAACTGCGGGCTTCGAACTCCGAGCTGGTTTCCCCCCTTAAAAAAGTTTAAGGCTTGCCTTAGAAGAATGTAAACTTTGAGTTTACAAAACTCTAAATTAAACCTACGAAATTGATTCCAAAATCTTTTTGGAAAAGCCTGAACTGAAATCTCGTTTTCAGGGTTTTAATTTAATTGAAAATCACTTTGCTTTATCTTCATGTGTAAAATCTTTATAATAAACGCATGAATGTACACATATTAGAAATGCCCCTTGATTTTGGTGCGAGCCGCCACGGTTCTGACATGGGGCCTTCCGCCATCAGACTTGCGGGAATCAAAGAGCGTCTTGAATCTTTGGGACATAAGACCTATGTCCATTCTGACATATTTCAGCCAAGCGCGCAGGAATACGAGGACGTTGGAAACCCAAAGGCAAAATATCTGCACCCGATAATAAACGCCTGCACTAAACTTGCTGAAAAAGTTGAAGAAATTACCGCTAAAGATGAATTCCCTTTTGTTCTTGGCGGCGACCATTCGATTGTGCTTGGCTCGCTTGCAGGGCTTGCCGCAACCGCAAAGAAGTCCGGGAAAAAAGTCGGGGTTTTGTACGTAGATGCCCATGGCGATTTTAACTCAACCGAAACAACGCCCACGGGGAACGTGCATGGAGAATGCCTTGCGGCTTCCGCAGGAATCGGACTCAAGGAACTCACAAACCTTTACTACCAAGGGCAAAAAGTCGACCCGAAAAACATATGCTTTGTGGGATGCCGAGACCTTGATCCGGGCGAAAAACTGCTTATGAAAGAAGCAGGCGTTACCGTTTTTACGATGAGCGACATCGATCGTCAGGGATTTTCTGAAATCATAAAAAAGGTCAAGACATTCTTTCTTTCGCATGCCGACATAATCCACGTAAGTTTTGATATGGATGTCCTTGACCCAATGTTTGCTCCGGGAACTGGGATTCCTCTTCCGGGCGGGCTTACAAACAGAGAGGCTCTTCTGCTTATGGAAGAAATGGCAACAACCGGCAAGGTCAAATCAGCGGAAATCGTCGAGGTGAATCCTATCCTGGACGTAAGAAATCAGACCGCCATTCTTGCGGTGAATCTTGCGGCAAGACTTCTGGGAGAAACTCTGTACTAGGCGGAAATTATCGATTTCCTTTTGCCAGATTATGCGTTTTGCGGAGCATCTGGCAATTTGCTAGAAATTGCGCCGCCTTTGCTCCCTAGATGTCGCTGGATTTTTATTCGCCGCATTATCGCGAGTAAAACATCGCATTTTTCGATTAAAAATCTCAAGTTTGGAGGATTGGTTTATGCCGAATGTATATGGGCATTGCCCGAAATTTGAAAGCGGCGAATTTTTACTTCGTCTTGTAGATAAAAGCGATACGGAAAATTTGCTTAGCGTGTATAGCGATAAAAATTCATTGCCTTTTTTTAACAGCGACAATTGTCACGGCGACAATTTTTACTATCCTACAAAAACTAAAATGGAGCAGGCTGTTGCTTTTTGGCTGGAATCGTATAAAACAAGATGGTTTGTTCGTTGGGTGATTGTAGACAAAACCTCGTCAAAAGCAATCGGAACGATTGAGCTATTCAAAAGAGCATCGGAAGACAAGTTTGACGGCATGGGTGTGCTTAGATTGGACTTAAAAAGCGAATACGAAAAAGAAGATGTCATCAAAGCAATTCTGAAACTTATAATTCTGCCGGCTTATGAGTTATTCGATTGCAAAGAAATAATCACCAAAGTGCCTAACTATGCTGTTGAAAGACTGTCGGCTGTATCCGGCATCGGCTTTAAAAAGTCGGATAATCTTTTGGTCGGAACACAAGACGGATACTTGTATAAAGATTATTGGATAATTCATAAATAACCGGAATGTCGAGTTTCTCGATTTCCTTTTATCGCTCCATCGGAATATAACGTTTGCGCCGCATGCTTCTATTTTGAAAGAACAATCATGTCATCATCTTCGTGTTCGTCGTATGGATAGACATTATTTTCTTCGTCTTTTCTGTGGGTATCGTACCAAACTTGCGCATAAAACGGAACGTGTTTTGCGGCTTTGTCAAAACTCCATTTTGGAAGAGCCTCGCAACATTCCGGACACCAAAATCCGCACCGCAAAACTGTGTAGGCACGGCTTTCGAATCTGTGTCCGTTGTGACATTGCCAAACGATTTTTGCGTAGATGTCGCCTTTTTTCATGGAATCCGTGATGACTTTTCCGCCGCGATATTCAGCCGCCGATTTCAAGTCTTCCATACCGATTTCGGTATCGGGTTTTGCGTCGTCGTAGCCGTGGTTCAATTTACAACGTTCCGCATGCTTTTCATCTTTGAGCGCCTCGTAGTCAATCGGTCCGTCCGGGCTTTGTCCTTTTTTCAGAAGCGGAAAATTTTTCCATTCTCTAGGAAGTTCGTCGAATGCCTTCTATCCGCCAAAGAACGCATCTATCCTGCCTTTTTTGCCAAGACGAATCCAGTTCATCGGGGCGTTGCTGTTTTTTAGCAAGCGTTCTATTGCATATTTTCTTATAAAAAACGACGGAATTATATAGCCGAGCCGGTAATACCAAAGTTTTTCCTTCATGCGTTTCCAATAATCATGAACGCTTTCTGTTCTGTAACCAAGCCAATCGTTCAGAATATCGCTGTCGGTAAACCAAACCCCATGGAAATTTCTGGGAATATTCCATTCGGGATTAAAAATGCGTTCTGTTTCCGCTCCCATAAGCGCAAAAACGGAGCTGAACGTTTCGTATCCTGTTTCCCTGCAAGATTTTCCGCCGCCGATATTGTAGTTTTTTTTCCAGAAGCCGCCGAGTTTTCCGTCGATGTCTTTTTCCACAAGATTTTTTATGCAAAGTCCGGAATCTCTGTCGGTAATCCATTCAAGGGGCGCATTCCAGCAAGTGTGGAACATTAGCCCATCACTTAAATTGTTCACAAGAAAATATTTATGATAGACAGCTGTTTGGCGCAATATCACCCAATTTGGAAGTTCGCTTTCAAGGACATAGCGTTCTGCCTTGATTTTTGATGCCGAATAATAATCGTAAGGCGACGACATTACCGGATCTCCCATTCTTGCCCAAGGATGCTTGTGGTCTCTGTTCCCGTAGACTGCCACCGTCGATATGTGAACCATTTTTATTTTATCGGCTCTGCCGGAATTCATTATCGCATCGACAATATTCTTTGTTCCGCCGAAGTTGGTTTTTATTGTGTTTTCCGGATCGTGGTCAGCTTTTGGGGGAATGAGCGCACCGCAATGAATCACGTAGTCAGCTCCAAAGACAAGTTTTTCCACATCGTTGTAGTTTCCGAGATTTCCCCGGATTATTGACATTCGCTTTTTCCCTCGTTTTAAAAGCCGGCGAAAAAAACTTCTGAGATGCCCCATCCGGTTGTTTATGAAAAGCCGTAATTCAAAGTCCTTGTCGGAATCCAAAAGATGGGCGACAATTTCGCTGCCCATCGCACCGGCTGAACCCGTGACAGCGACTACGGTTCTCTTTGCATCTGCCATGCCGTTCATTATATCAGAGAAATCTTAATCTTTTAATTCGGCATTTGCATGACGAGAAATCAATTCTTCGGTTATCTCTGAAACTTTTTTGTCAGTGAGAATGTATCGCTTCTTGAAAATCAACGCACCGATAATCAGGACTGTCATCGGAATCAGCGTAATGCACATTCTTAGTCCCATGCTGGAAGCGGCGGGAAGTTTTATTCCGATTATCGCATCCTTGTTTATGTTGCAGATTGAAAGAATAAGCCCTGCCAGCATCGCCGAAAATCCTGAGGCAAGTTTTACGACGAATGTCTGCATGCTGAATATTACCGCTTCATCCCTGCGCCCGTTTTTGAGTTCTCCGTAATCCACGGAATTGGCGAGGAACACCGTCACCACAACATTAAGAAGTCCGATTGCGCTCATTATCAGGAAAGCGGACGGAATCAATGCCCAAAAATTCGAAGTTCCCATGAATGAGATTATCAAAAATATTGCGTAACCTGAAAACGCCATCGCAGAACCGACGTAAAATATTTTCACGGTATCCATGAATCGCCTGAAAAGAGCGAACAGAATCATCATTGCCAAAATCTGAAATGCGCCGCCAAACATATTGAACAAAGTGTAGTTTGATTCCCACGCCGCCGGACTGTAATCGTATTTGAAAAAATATATCAAAAGATTTGAAGTCATGTATAAAGCCGTGTTTATGCAGACAATCGCCGCCACCATCGTCATTGCCTGGTCGTTTTGTACCAGCGCATTGAACATATCTTTTACGGTTGCGCTTTTCATGTTTTCCGTGGATTTTTCTTTTATCGTAAAACACATGAGCGTTATAAGAACGATAAAAATCACCGCAACAATCAAACTGAATATTCTGTAGCCGGCTCGTTCTACAGAAACTTTGACATTCGCAAACTTTTCTTCCAGTTTTTGAATGTCAAGAACATTTTCTTTGAGCCTGTCTATTTGCGCTTGTTCAATTTCGTTTTGTAAAAAATCTTTTTCGATTTCTGCGATTTCTTCTTCCAGCTGCATGATTAAGGATTCTTTTTCCTGAATATCCTCGTTCTGAAGTTTTTGATTTTTGGAACCGGATTTTTTTTGCGGAATGCGTTTTGCCTCAAGTTCCTTGACCAAATTGTTCTTTGTATGAATTTCGGAGAGAAATAAATCGGGCTCGTTTTTCCGGTCGTCCGGAAGCGTATTTTTAAACGAACTGAGCAGAACTCGCTGGTACACTTTAGAATATTCCAGTCTGCGTTCCGTTTCTTTGTGTTCGGCGGAATTATTTCCAGCTCTCATTCCGAAAAATGAAACGGAAAGTACGGTCAAAATCAGAATTATGGCAGAACCGACCCCTGCGGCGGCTCTTGCGAATGCGGAAAGACTTTCCCTTTCCTTTCCGCCTTTAGTAAATGCCGGAATCATTGACCAATAAGGAATATCCATCATCGTGTATGTCACTCCCCATAAAATGTATGTGCAGGCGGCATACGCCACAAGTCCCCCTTTGGAAAGAGTCGGAGGGCAAGAAAACATCAGATAAAGTATCACCGCATTTGTAAGAGTTCCAATCATAAGCCATGGGCGGAATTTTCCCCATCTTGTCTTTGTTTTTGAAACTATAACGCCCATCACGGGGTCGTTGAAAGCATCAAAAATGCGGGCGACTAAAAGGATTATTCCCATCGCCCATGCGGAAACTCCCATGATGTCCTGATAGTAATACAGAATATAGTTTGCCGAAAGCATATAAACCATGTCTTTTGCTACTGCACCCAAGCCATAGGTTGTTTTTTCCGAACGAGTGAGTTTTTTAATCGATTTTGTTTCCATCAGTTTTCCCCTGAAACTCAATATTGTATGATAGCCATATTATTAATCCGAATTCCGATATTGGCAAACCGCAAACAAAATGTAAGGCTGCCGATTTGCTTAAATGTAAAAGTTTTTATTGCTTCCCGGAACGGAATTTTTCGTTCCGGGCGCTTAAAAAAAACAACGTTGTTCCGACTTTAAAAATCGTTTTGGGCAAAAAAGCGCAGTCAAACAAAATCCGTTTTTCGAACTGAACCAAACCGGCGGAAAGCGGCTTATTTCAAAGTCCTTTGTAAAGAACGCTCGGTCTTCCGCCTGTTCCGTAGTTCATTTCTTCTTGGGCTTGTTTTCGCTCAATAAGATAATTCATGTAATGCCGCACAGTTACAATAGAAACTGCAAGTTTTTCGGCAATCATATCGCCCGTGTGCCATCCCGGATTTTCTTTAAGAAAATCAAGAATCATGTTCAAAGTTTTTTCCTGAATTCCTTTTGGATGATTTTCCTGTTTTGGACTTGCCGAATTGGAAAGAAGTCTGTCTATGCTGCCTTGGTCAAGCACGGTGATTTCTTTTAGGGCTGTGGTTTTTGTTATAAATTTTTCAAGCGCAACCAAAAGCCGCTCGAACGCAAACGGTTTTATAAGATAATCAATTACGCCAAGATGCATGGTTTCTTCAAGCGTGCGGGAATCATTTGCCGCAGTAACCATTATAACGTCCGCATCAATTTTTTGTTCCCGAATTTCTTTTAAAGTCTGAATTCCGTCTTTGTACGGCATAAAAACATCCAGAATTATAAGGTCAACTTTTGTGTGCGCAAGGAATTCCAGCGCTTCCATGCCGTTTCTGCAAGAGCCCGCTACGGAAAAAGATTTATTTTTGCAGATATATTGTTCGTTTATCATTGCGACCATAGGGTCGTCTTCAACAATTAAAACTTTGTAGCTCATCAAAAATCCTTAATACAATTCAGAACGGCTCAAAACTTGCGTTTTAAAGCCATGCCGAATATTTACAATTTTGCAATAAAACAAAACTGCAAATCGATATGCGAACCTTCCTTTTGGGAAACCCGCCGATATTTTTAGCCGCTTAATTTAAGCTGCCGGATTAAAATCTATCTTTTCAAAACAACCATAAAGCATGCACCCTTTCCGGCTTGGGATTCCACAGAAATTTTTCCGCCCAAACTTTCGACCAGCTGCCTTGTATGGGAAAGCCCCACGCCCCTTCCCGTTCCTTTTGTGGAAAATCCCCGCTCAAATATTTTTTGCTGAATGTCTGCGGGAATCCCCTGCCCGGTGTCTTTTACGGTTATAAGAAGTTCTCCGGGTTTTGTGAACGCGCCGAATGTAAGTTCGTTTGATTTTTCCGCATCAAAATTAGGGCTGTTCATTGAGTCAAGAGCGTTGTCGATAAGGTTTCCCGTGATTGTTACAAGAGCTTCCGACGGAACATCTATATCGCCGTCCCTGAACCTTATTCCTTCCTGCAAAATGAATTTTACGTTACATTCCGAAGCGCGCGCAATTTTTCCCACAAGAAGCGCGGCAAACGAAGGATTTTCAATCGCGCTCATTATACGGCTTATGGTTTCTTTCTGAATGATTGATATATTTTCTATATACGATTTTGCCTTTTCGTATTCTTCCATTTGAATCAGACCGAGAATTACGTGAAGTTTGTTCGTAAAATCGTGGTTGTTCGCCCTCATCGAATCGACAAGGAATTTCGTTCCCTCAAAATCTTCCGTGAATTCAAGAAATTCTTTTTTTATGTTTTTAGAAATGTAAGCGCGGAACAAAAATGCTACAAGCATTGCCATTACAGTTACCGCAAAAAAAAGACCTGCCGCCCGTACAGTCGCGTTTCTTATAGACGTGCGGAGCCTTATTACCATAATGAACCCCGAATAATTTCCGTTTTCGTCATAGATTGCCGAATATGTGCGCCTTTGCGGCCCGGAAGGCCCTTTGTCGTTTTCGGTATAATGCCCGTTCAGATGACTTTTAAAATCCGGAATTGTTCCGTCGTATTTTGTGCCGATTAGGATATGGTTCGTGTGGTAAAGGCGGATTCTGTCTTTATCAACGATTGAAATTACGTCAATTTTAGGAAGTTCCTTAACGATGGAATCCATGTATGCGCAAAGTTCTTTGTGCGAAAAATCTTTTGTAAAGCAGAAAAGTCTTGTTATCATGCCGGACATATCCTGCTGTTCTTCGCTTGCCGTTTTGTCGGAAAATCCTATGTTAATAACAAGTCCGCCCACCGACATCAAAAGCGCGGTTACAACTATAAGAATAAATTGCGTAAGCTGTATTTTTTTTCTAAGCCCGGACAGAGAATTTCTGTTTTCAAGCGAAGAATTGTGACTTGTCTGCATATACAAAATATAATGCCTTCTTAAACTTTAGAAAACCTTTTGAAAGTAAAAAAACTTTCCGCCCTGCACAAAAGATTTTTTAATCTTTCTAAAAATTGTTTTTTCCGTAATGAAGATTATGATAAAACCGTAATCAAAAAGAAGCGGACAAACTTTGAGCAAACGCAAAAAGCCGCTTTTAATATAAAGATTCAGGAGAATAAAATGAACATAGCACACCTTCTTGAAGCAGCAATGCTTATATGTTTCGGCTTTTCGTGGCCGCTGAACGTAATAAAAGCGTACAAAGCAAGAACCGCAAAAGGCTCAAGTTTGGCTTTTATCATATTGATTATTTCCGGATATATCGCGGGAATATCCGCCAAATTTATAAATCACCAAATAAACTACGTTCTCGGCGTTTATTTTCTGAATCTTCTGATTGTTTCTGCAAACGTGGCTGTATACATTCGGAACAGAGCTTTGGACAAAGAAAACTCAACAAAAGAAAACGTGCTTATGGTAAAACGGGAGCATATAAACGAGCTCATAAAAGAATCTGAAAAGGAGGACAACATGAACTATTCCAATTCACTTGATGAACTTATAAACCCTGAGACAAAATCAGAGGTTGAAGAGCGAAATTCTGTCATTCTGCTTGGCGGCGGAATTGACAAAAAGATTCCTGTTGCCTCCCTTGCCAAGGATTTTGATTTCAACTTCAGCATTTATAACAAAAGCCGCGAAAATCTCAAGCTGAAAGAAGCTCATGAATATTTCCAAAGCGAAATAAAGCCTCTTGAACCGGAAGGAATCATTCTTCACATGGGCGAAAACGACGTGAATCTGTTCGCTTCAAATCCCGCGGATTTTGACAATCTTTATCTAACTCTTATAGAAGAAATAAAGGCGGTCAACAAAAAATGCAGAATTGCGCTTGTCTCGCTTGCCAATTCCGCAAACTCACGGAATATTGCAGAAATGAACAGGCACATAAAGGCAATTTCCGAATCCGAAGCCTGCACCTTTGTTAATCTTGACAACGCAAAATTGTGGAATCCCGAGGCAACAAAAGCATCCGTGGATTTTGCGTACAGCACCGGACTCAGAACCAGAAAACCTTTGCGGAACGTGGCGGAAATCCTCTACAGCTATGCATACCATAACATCCGCGAAGAACATCAATCTGAAAACTTGGTAGGATAATCGCCGATCAGACGGATTTTACAAGCCTCTCAAATCCAGAGGCTTTCCGTTCAAAATCGCTTTTACCAGTTCGCCTTTTGTGTATACAAGTTTAAGCGAAAAAAACGGCACTTTAAGTTCAAGAAGATTAAGAAATATTTCGTCGCCTTTCCAATGCGGAAGGGCGTTCATTTTTGATTTTTCAACCCATTCAAGTTCGCCTTCATCGCATTCACATAAAGAGCCCGAAAAATCCTTGCTCCAAAAAATATGCATATATTCGGAAAAATTGTCGTCGCTCACAAACGTTACGATTCCCCGATATTCCATCGAAAGTAGCGTAAGTCCGGTTTCTTCCTTTACTTCCCGAACGGCACATTCTTCCGGACTTTCGGCATTGTTGAATTTTCCGCCGATTCCAATCCATTTGCCTTTGTTGCAATCGTGTTCTTTTTTTGTCCGATGCAACATAAGATATTTGGAATCTTTTTCGATGTAAACAAGCGACGTGTTCAGCATCAGCCCGCCCTTCCAATCGCCTTGCAGATTGCAAACCCCAGAATGTCCGCCGCAACAATCGTAGGACCTACGGGCGTTCCCGCAATAACGGAAACGAACAAGCCGAGCACCGCCCCAAGAACGGAAAACACGCAGGCAAAAATCGTAACTTTTTTGAAACTTTTTAAAAATTGCATTGCAGAAGTTGCAGGAAATATTATCAAAGCGGAAATCAAAAGAGAACCGACAAGATTCATCGCAAGAACGATGATTACCGCAACAAATGTGGCGATTATTATTTTGAACAGACGAGTATTCGTTCCCGCCGAAAACGCAAAATTCTCGTCAAAAGTGATTGCAAAAATCCTGTTGTAAAAAAACACAAAAAATGCGATTACCACAAGCGAAAGCCCTATCGAAAGAAAAACTTCGCCTTTTGTAAGCGTCAGAATCAACGTTGAGCCGAAAAGCGTTGAGCATACGTCCCCGCTGAGATTTGACGGCGGCGAAAAAATGTTCATAATAAGATAGCCCATCGCCAACGCCCCTACAGAAATCATTGCGATTGACGCATCTCCTTTTACTTTGGAATTTTCCTTTGCGCACAAAATTATTATCGCCAGCGCAATCGTTATCGGAAGCACAATAATCATTGAGTTCTGAATCCGCAGAACCGAAGCAATCGCCATTGCACCGAACGCAGAATGGCTAAGTCCGTCCCCGATATACGAAAATTTTTTCAAAACAAGCGTAACGCCGAAAAGCGACGAACACAAAGAAATCAGAATTCCTGTAATCATGGCGTAAATCACAAATTGGTAAGAAAAATAAAGTTGAATTTTCTGAATCATTTCAAGCATTTTCTCTGCGCTCCCTTTTCAATTCAAGGATTCTGGTTGCGTATTTTTCGCTTGCATCCATATCGTGGCTTATCATTATCACCGTCATTCCGTTTTTATTCAGCTCGGCGATATCATCGTACATCGCTTTTGTTATGACAGGGTCGAAACCCTTTACCGGTTCGTCAAGGACAAGAAGTTTTTTTGCGGCGCACAAAGCCCGCGCCAAAAGCACTCGCTGCTGCTGTCCGCCCGAAAGTTCGTGGAACGACTTATTTTGCAGATTCAGGATTCCGAGTTTTTCCATTTGCGAACGGGCAATTTCCCTGTCCGCATTTTTGTAGAACGGGAAAAGCCCAAGATTTCCCTGCCTGCCCGAAAGAACGATTTCCTTCACGCTTGCCGGAAAATCTTTAAGAGAAGAATTTTGCTGAGGAAGGTAGCCGACAGCCGCCTTTCCCAACTCTTTTGAAAAGTGAACTTTCCCTGCAATAGGTTTTTGGGATCCCAAAATGGTCTTCATAAGCGTTGACTTTCCGGCTCCGTTTTCTCCGATGATGACAAAATATTCGCCGTCTTCCACCTGAAAATTCAGGTCGGATTGGATTACTTTAGAGCCGTATCCCACAGCAAGGTTTTCACATTTCAAAAGAGCCATTTTTTTTCTCCGGCTTTATAAAATCCGCATCCGACTAGTTCAGAGCGGCTTTGAGAACCTCAAGATTTTTCTTCATGGTTCCAAGATAAGTTTTTCCGCCTGCAACTTCTTTTGCGCTCACTGACTGCAAAGAATCCATCTCGGCAATTTTATGCTTTTTCTTTGATGTGTTGCGTTTTACAGTGTTGGCGATTTTTTTGTCCGATTTTTCAATCGTAAGAATTGTTCCAAGACCAAGTTCGTCCATCTTTTTTGAAAGGAAAACGACGGTTTCAAAACTTGCCTCCGATTCTGCGCTGCATCCTGAGAATGCTGCAAAATACGAAAGTCCGTAGTCGGACACAAGATAGCGGAACGGGAATCTGTCGCCGAAAAGAACAGTCTTGAATTTTGCAGATTTTATCGCCTTTTCATATTCCGCATCCAGCATAGAAAGCTGCTTTACATATGAAGCTGTGTTTGCTTTGTAGGCTGCCGCATTTGAAGGATCCAAAGCCTGAATTTCTTCAGAAAGTTTTTCGGTTATTTCAATTGCATTTTTGAGCGAAAGCCAAACGTGCTCGTCAGTTTCAGCTTCTTCTTCCTCGTGGTCATGATGGTGTCCGCCGATGTGCTCCAACATATCGTCAACTATGTCGTCAGCGTCAAAATCAGCCGGATAATACGTAGGCCAATGATCCATTTCCGCAGAAAGCGCGTCAAAACTTTCGTTTCCGAAATAAAGATGAAAATGCGCCACTTCGGTAGGAGCGATATTGTGATCGCTGAACTGAATGTATTTTGGCGCACCGGATTTCGGATTTGCCGCTTCAAAGAAGAATCGAACGCCTCGGTTTCCCTTCGGATAATTGTAAATTTGGTAACCTTTGTAGTTGTATTTTGATTCGGAAACGATTCCTTTTTTGTAGAACGAAATCTTTTTTCCTCGAATCACAATTCTTTCAACGTCGGTTTTGTAGCCTTCTTTGTAATATGCCTTGTATTCGGCAGCAGATTTTTCACCCTTTTCAGCTTTTGCTTCCATAACTTCGTCAAGAGTTCCGTCCAAAAGATACGGATAAACTGACTGCCATTCGCCGTTCCAGTCTTCCAAAGTTCTGTCATGCACATCGGAATCTTCAAAATAACCTTTTGAAATTTTCATCGATTTTTCGTCATGCGCATGATGATGGTGGTGGTGATGATGATGTTCACCTTCGCCGTGTGCATGCTCGCTTTCCTGCATACCTTCGACCATTTCTTCTTCAAGAACCTTGTTTCCAAGAACTTCCACCATGTTCACGACTTTCATGTTCTTGTTTTTCGCATTTGAAATCGCTTTTTCAACCCAAGCGTCGCTTTCTCCGCCAACGTAAACAAACATATCGCAGTCGGAAATTTTTGCCAAATCCTGAAAACTCGGCTGATAACTGTGCAAATCCGTTCCCTTGTTCTGAAGGAAAGTAACGTCAAAATCTGCTGCTTTTGAACCGAGAATGTTTAAAATCCAGTCGTATTCGGGATACGAAGTGCAGACAATCGATTTTTTTGCGCCGGCAAAAACTGAGGCGGAAGCAAGCATAAGGCCTGCCGTTATAATTGATTTAAGTATTTTTTTCATTTTATTCTCCAAATTAGAATGATTTTGTTTCACACATTTTGTGCGTATTTTGTTTGTAAAAATCCGCACTCAATCATTCAATCTGGTTTTCTGAACAAGAAGCGTATTTGCCATGTCGAACTGATTTTTAAGACAGACAAAACCGTTCCTCTTCCGGGAGATTTTTCTTGAACAAATTGCCAATGCGGCAAAAACCAATCCAAGGAGTTTTATATTCTGAACAAGAATTTGAATTATGCTGCAAGTCAGACAATCCTCTCCGGAACATTCATGACCGCTTTCCAGAACCTCAAAACAAACGGAAAAAATCATCAGCATCGCAAACAGAATGCAAAGAATTCTGCGGATAAACGTCAATCGTGTTTCTTGCATTTTGGGCATATTCCGTTAAGCGAAGAAGAATCAAGGTCAATCTCAAATCCCATAGAATCCGAGATGGCTTTTATATAGTCCATTGTGTTTTTGTCGGAAAGATGAATCAAGGAACCGCATTTGCAGCATTGAAAATGAATGTGCTCGTGGCAATGGCTTTCCGCCTCGGAACTCTGATATATAAATCCGTCGTTTACCGTCGACTTGTGTTTTGTAAGAAGCCCGTCTTTTGTAAGCCTGTCCAAATTGCGGTAGACGGTCGTTTTGTTTACTTCAAGCCCGTTTTCTTTCAGAAAATCCGAAAGTTCCGATGCGGTAAAAACCTTTTCAAGCCTGGTTTCTATAAACGCCGAGATGAGTTCCGATGTTTTTGTGTGATAAGTTTTTTGCAACACGGTTGCATTTTATGCAATGGCAAAAATTTTGTCAAGCGGAAGGGATTTATTTTTCTTCGGATTGAAATTTTTCTAATATCAGAAAGCAGGATGAATCATGAAAAATCCCTTATCCGAAAAACGATAACATTTTTCCGCTTTTCATTAACGGATTTTACACAGGCGTTAAAAAAAAATCGCCTATTCTGCAAAATCCGGAATTCAACAAATGCGCCGTGCCTTCAATAAAGTCCGCCGAATTTCCATTCTTTAAGCTGCCGCCAGTTTTAGAAAAATTATTCTAAAATCACAAACGCGTCCGCGAATAAAAAATCGGCATTTTTACATCGCATTATTTTTCCTGAAGATTTTTTTTCTTTAATTCGGCTCCGCACTTCCAGCAAAAATTAAAATGCACAAAATTTACTTCGCTGCAATTTTTGCACGGAGAAAAAAGTTCCAGTCCGCAATGCGAACAAAAACTAGGCAGCGTAGCACTTTTTGTAACCGACGGCATATATGAATGTTCGCACGACGGGCAAACCTTCATTGTGTACGAACGCAACGCCGCAGCTTCGGCAATTTTTTTGCTTCGTTCCTCGGAAGACAATTGCGCCTGCTTCTGTTTTTCGCGCACATAATTTTGCGTGTATTTTATAACGTAGTACCCGACAATGATGGTCAGCACTATGCCGACCCCATATTGAACATACCCGCCAAAACTTGGTAAATACGGTATCAGCCCGAAAAAGAACGCCCACAGCACGAACACGGAATAGCCCCAGATAAAGGCGGCGAATTTTCCTGTCCGGTATTTGATTACTAAAAAAATCGCAAGAGCCAAAAGCGGGCAGACAAACAGCAAGCGAACTGCAAATATTTTCAAATTATAGATTGAATATGCTTTATCCCAATCCTTTCGGGCATTATCCCGAGCCTCGCTTTCCGCTTTTCGAAGCGATTCAATTTCGTTCCTTTTTTCTTTAAGGCGCTGCGTGTCTTTTTGCACCGCATCAGACCAATTCCGCACAGAATCTTTATACGATTCCAAAAGTTTTGTTTTTTGAAGAACAACGGCGTTCTGCGACTTGTCGTCTAAAACCGCCCGCGTCATCAGCCAGTTTTCGTAAATGTCCTTTTCTTCCTGATAAAGTTTTTTCGCATTTTCGTATCCGGCTTTGTTCGTTTCCAAACTGTCTTCAATAAATCCGACTTCCTTTTCCGCTTCTTGAATTGCAGATTCCGCCTCGGTCACATCGGAACGCTCAAGAAATATGCTCAATTCCGGCTTCGTTCCCCAGGAACCCATGTCCCGCAAAAGAATCGTGCCGAACATAATCAGAAAAAAAGCAAAAAGCAAACTGATAATCGTAAGGATAACTTTGATTATCCGCTCCGCATGACGCATTGATTTATCCGCCATAAAATCTCCCGCAAAAAATCAAAAAGAAAGCAGAACTTTCGATTGATTTTTACGCACGTTCGGAGCCAAGCCTGAACGCGCATATAATATACAAGTTTGAACGCCGCAAACTCGGGTAAAAAAAAGCCGCACATTCGTCGGGTTTTATTTACATCCATTTTCATAGACGGAATGATTTTATCACGAAATAAAAAAACTCGCCATTCACTTTTCCGCTGATTTCCGCCCGGAACCGAATCCCGCGCAGAGTTTTCAAATTGAATACGTTCCGCGGGCTGCGATAATTTATAGAAAACACAATCGGTTTTTATTTTGCGGCTAGGCATTTTGCCGGATACGCACTAAAATCCACGAAGGTTAGGAATAAAAGCGATGAATTTAACGGAACGAGCCGGAAATCAAAACAAGCGGAATAAAAAAAACATTTTTGCCGCCCGAAAAAATGTTTTCAAAAAAGTGCCGTTTTTCTTGTTCAAAAAAATTGCCGTTCCGCCGCTTTTGTTTTTGGCGTTCTGCGCTCCGATTTTTTCCGTCCCAAACCGGAAGCCGCAAATCGACGTAAACCTTTCGGTAATGAACCTTACAATGGCGAACGCGATTCTTTCCGACATGGATTTGAATCCGTCCCGTTACGAAGGAAAAACCGTAAAAATGAAAGGGCTTTTTTACATATTCAACGATTTTTTTTCCGAAGAAGAAAAAATCGATTTTGCCGACGACGAGGCAATCTTCGGCTGTATGCTCCCGGACACGGCAGGCTGCTGCTTCAAGACGCTTGGCTTTCAGCTTGAAAAAGATTTAATTGCACAAATAAAAATCGTTCCTGAAAATTATGATGAAATTGTCATCTGCGGAACATTCAGGACTTACGATGAAAACGGCGATTTTTTCAAAGGACTTTATAATTGCACTCTTGAAGTCGTCGAAAAATAAACTTTGATTAAAAACGCATTTTTCAAAAAAAATCCGCACAAAAAAAGCGATACCCGATTCAGGCACCGCTTTTCTGCGTTTTATTTACTCGCCAATCATTGCCTTTTGAAAAAGCAGCCATTCACGAATTGCAAGAAATATTTATTTTAAGCGGCACATATATACCGCTTAAAATCCTGCAAACACTAAAAACTAATTCATTTTGACTTCGTTTTTAAGTTCCTTTCCGTCGATAAATTCTTTTACGTTCGAAAGAGAAACTTCCGCAATGTTTGAAAGCGCCGTGGTTGTAAGGAACGCCTGATGTCCGGTTATAAGCACATTCGGGAACGTCAAAAGTCTTGCAAGAACATCGTCGGTAATAACTTCCGTTGAATGGTCGTTAAAGAAGAACGCGCTTTCTTCCTCGTAAACGTCAAGCGCCGCGCCGCCAATGTGCTTGTGCTTGAGCGCATGAACCAACGCCTTTGCATCAATCAGTGCGCCTCTTCCCGTATTGATGATTACAGCGTCGCTTTTCATCATTTTCATATTGTCGTGATTTACAATATGCTTTGTCTCAGGGGTAAGCGGACAGTGAAGGCTAAGCACATCGCTTTGTTTGAAAAGTTCTTCCAAACTGACATACGAAAATCCTGTTTTTTCCGCCCAAGCTTTGTTCGGGAACGGGTCGTAGCATATAATTTCCATTCCCAATCCGCTAAGAATTCCTGCCATAATCTGACCGATTTTTCCGGTTCCGAGAATTCCGCCCTTGAGCCCATAAAGGTCTCGGCCGGTAAGTCCTTCGATACTGAAATTCAAAGTCTTTGTTCTCTGATAAGCCTGCGGAATATGGCGAGTAAGCGACATCAAAAGAGCGAGCGCGTGTTCTGCAACCGCATGCGGAGAATACGCAGGCACTCGAACAACTTTGATATTTGCGTTCTTTGCAGCCTCAAGGTCAACATTGTTGAACCCGGCGCATCTAAGAATCACAAGCTTTATGCCGTGTCCTTTGAGCACATTGATTACTTCAGCATTAACGACATCATTTACGAACACACAGACCGCATCGTATCCGTTGGAAGTAAGAGCTGTCCGTTCGTTCAGCTTGAAATCAAAAAAATCAATTTCATAACCGAAAGTTTCGTTTTCTTTTGTAAACGCACTTCTGTCATAAGCGCGAGTGTCATAAAAAGCTATCTTCATAAATACAAACCTCGATAAAAATAGATTATATAAATTATAACCCAAGAATTAAGATTATGCACTCTATAATATAAAAAAGCTCGCAGATTTTTCACGAATTTTTCTCTTTTGGATTTCTAAATATAGAAGAAAACTGTAAGCTTTATTCAAAAGTCGGCGAAAATCAGGAAGAACTACAAGGTGATTTTTGAAATTCCGATTTATAAAAAACTTGTTCAGCCGAGGATAGGAAATCGGTTCTCCGGGTTGCATTCCGATTCGTGGCATAATTTTATTTTGAACATAAAAAATATTTTGCACTTGCCATGCATTTTTTAATTTCTGCCGCACGAACTTTCGCCGATTTTTTGCCTGCGGGGTTTTTTCAAAACGGGTGCATTTTTTTGTTTTTGCTTCCGGAAAAATGCGGTCGTCTTTTTGCCGTTCATATAAAAACGGCACCGGATTCCTTTATGATTTTCTGCAAAAAAAACGGCAGGAATCTTTAAAAAGCCCGCCGTTAAAAAAACTATCCGTAGATAGGCTCAAAGTCTTCTTTTGTATGCCCGCACAAAGGACACTCAAAATCGTCAGGAAGTTCTTCGCCCATGTATTCGTACCCGCAAATCTTGCACCGCCAACCGACAATCTTTCGTCCGTCATTCGGTACGGAATCCTTTTTTGCCTTCGGTTTAAGGTCGGTATGATAGTCGGCATATGTCAGCGGCGCATTGGAACCGGAAACCCATGCGTCTTCCACCTGAGCCACAAAAAGAGTGTGAGTTCCAAGATTTTCCGAGGAAACGACCTTGCAACTGAAAACCGAACAAGCTTGCGTCAAAATGTATGGGCAACCATTTTTGTCAGTCTTGTACTCAAAATCCTTGAATTTCTGGACGTTCCGCCCGCTTTGAAAACCGAACCGTTCGATGATATCCATGGTACAAGTTTTGTCCAGCACGGAAAGACTGAAATACCCCGACTTTTTTATCATTTCGCAGGTAAGGTTTGAGTTTATCGAGGCAACTGCAAGTCTTGTAGGCTCGGAAGCCACTTGCATACAGGTGTTTGTGATGCAGGCGTTCACATTGCTCCCATCTTTTGCTCCCAGTACAAACAGCCCGTACGAAAGGCTGGACATTGCCTTTTTATCCATCAGATTTGCTCCCATAAAAGAGACTGCCTCAAAAGTCGGTTACTTTTTCAACAGTCCCATTTTAGACACGTTCGCAACAAGGCAAGGACGTGCGTTCAACATATAAATTTGCGTTTAAGCAAACTTGGGCAACCACAAGCCGTGCCTTCAATACGGATTGTTGTTGCCGTTCCCATAAAACAGAAAGAAAATTCGGCTGACTATTTTGTAGCCCAAAGTCCGTGCAGATTGCAATAGGCGTAAGTCCTTTGCAAATCGTCGCCATCCTTCAACGCAAAACTTGCCTTAGGCTCTTCGCCTGCCGCCAAAGTCTTCAACTGGTAGCCGTCATTTGAAACAATCGCAATCCATTCGATGAAGTGCTTTTCTTCCATCGGATGCGTCACAGAACCAACCGTCACTTCCACCAAATTTCCATTTTTCACAGCAACCGGAACGTGTTTTTCAACGGCGGCTTCCGTCGTATTTGCCACAAGTTCGCTCATCGCTTCGTCGCAGCAAAGCGTGTCGCACGCAGAACCCTTCAACATTGCGACAACTTTGCCGCACTTCTTGCATCTGAAAATTTTCAAATCCATAATTAGTTCTCCTCGGAAAGATTTCCCGATCTCTCCTTTGCTTTATTTGAACAGCCCGGACATATTCCGTGAAACACAATGTCATGCGTCACGGCTTTAAATCCCTGCCGATTCAGTCCTTCCTCGACTTTTTTGAATTGCTCGTCCACAGCCATATCGATGTCCGAAAGCCGATTGCACACCCTGCAATGAAAATGGCAATGCTCATGCATATAACTGTCAAAGTGGTCGGGCGCATTTGGAATCTGGATTTTCCGTATAATTCCCTGCTCCGAAAGAAGGTTCAGATTTCTGTACACAGTCCCGCGGCTTATCTTCGAATCCAAAAGCCTTGCGCGGGTGTAAATCTCGTCCGCAGTCGGATGGTCTCCGTTGCCTTCCATAAGAGACAAAATCAGTGTGCGTTGAGCGGAATTTCTTCCCTGCATCCCCTTCCCTCTTTTGAACAATTATAGCCCTTATTGAGAAATAAAGCAAACTGATAATAGGACTTATTCCTAATTAAGGAAGATTTATAGCCCGCCGGAAAGAAAAAATTGTTCGAAGGATTTTTTGCGCTTCCGTAAGAAATTCGTTCTGTCGAAGATTTTTCTGGCAAAAGAGCCGCCTTGCTTTTACGCCCCGCTCTCTTTTTTACCCATCGCTTTTTTGTAAGTCTTTAATTGTCGCCGAAACGTAAATCTGACCTGCGGACTATTTTCGTTCCCTGCCCGAAAAAATCGGCTTCCAATTGCCGTCGCTATCAAGCTCCAACACCTGCATTTCGTCGCCTTTCACAAGACATTCAAAATTCAAAAAATCCGTGTACCTTGACCCTGACGCAGAAACCGCCTGCGGAAGTGTATGTTCCTCTGCGCCAAGCCCTTTTACTTTTATGAAGAAAAGCGTTCCGTCCGAAAGAGAATAATACTTTACAAAAAGCGATTTTCCGGAATCGGAATCATATGTTGCGCTGTAAATAAGGTTCACACCAAGCTCGTTTTTGTTTTTGCAGGATGAATTCAAAAAAATCACCGCCGCCGTCAAAATCAACGTAAAAAAAATCTTTTTCATTAATATCCTCCCGGATTTAAATCCTGCATTGCTTCATATGGCAAGTCCAAAGCCTGTTCGACTTTTGAAATGATTGATGAATTATACTCTATCTGAAAAAAATTAAAAGAGTCCGCAAAGAACAAAGCCGAACGGCAGAATAAAAACCAATGCTAAAGATTTTTACAAAAACATCTGAACTTAAACAGAAAGCGGAAAGATTAAGCATTCCGAGAAAACAAAAATATCAAAACGCTAGCATTTCCAGACGAAATTTTCGTTTCCTGCGCCCAATGAAAAATGATATTTTACAAGCCCCAAATCCGCAAATTGATAAATTCCGCCTTTTGAAATAATTGAAACCTGATTTCCTTCGCCTTTTATGAAAAATGCCTGCTTGTTCATTGCCGTCGGCGCAAGAAGAGCCGCTTCCACTCCACGCCGGAACCATTCGGGTTCTTTTCCGTTGTAAAAAGAAACCTGTTCCTGCGTTTTTGACTTATGCGGCTTTCCTTCCGTTCTGCCATACCCCACCGCAATTATGCCGATAATTTTATCTCCTGCGGGCGCAAGTTTTTCGCATATTTTCCGTTTGTAAGTTCCGCCAATCCACCAAGTGTTCAGCCCCAGCGTTTGGGAATACAGCATCAAATCCGCTCCCGCATATCCAAGATTTTCCTCAAGAGCCGGACTGTCTTTTCCGGAAAGCAAAAAGAAATTCCGCATTCCTCTGGAAATAAAAATCCTTGCAAAAAAAGGAAGCACGATTCTATTGTTTTCTATTAATTTTATATGCAAATTAAAGCGGGCGTTATTCTCCTCGACCCTTTCAATCAGCCGATTTTCAAGGACATCGGAAAGCGGTATATCGGTATATTTTCTTACAGTATGACGTTCTCTCATGGCTTCATGTAAAGACATAACAAACCTCTTTTGACATCCGTTCGTTAATTAATTTTATCATTGAAAGCCGGATTTAGATAGTAAAAATATAGTTATATTTTGCCCAAGATTTTATTTGCGAAATTCCGAGAAAAATCGTCTGGAAGTCCGGTTCCGATTTAAAATCATTTTTTTGACGGATTTCGGCTTCGTTCAGCAAGCGAAAACAAAAGCGGATAAACGAACATAGCCCAGAATATAAGCGTAAAATATTTTGCAAAATGCTGCCAATGCTCTCCCATAAAAGCGAAAAGTTTTCCCAAAAGCAAAAACAGAATCACAAAAGAAAGCGAACCGAACACGGAACGCAAAATTTTCACGGACTTTTTCACAGGGATTTCAAATCCGATAAAATGCCGCTCAAGCCGCCAGCCCAAAAGTCCGCCAATCATAAGTCCTGCGGCGGTATAACAATCGGTGAGCATTTTATACGGGTCGGCAAGAAGGCTTCCGTCTTCCGCATAGTCAAGAGGATACGGCTTAAGCGAAAGATAAATAAGGCAAGCGGTGGAAATTATAATTCCCGAAGCGGCAACAAAACTGTCGAACGATGGTCTTTTTTCAAGAAAGCGGGCGATAAGCCTTGTAACAAAAAGCATAAGTCCGGTATGCAAAATTGCCGCGCCGACATCCAAAAACGAGTGCGCACCAAGCCAGTTCCGCGAAAAAGCCACAAGCAGAATCAGCAGCACAAAAACAACTGTCGTCCAAGTTTTTTTTAAGAAGAGCGCAAATCCGCCGAAAAATGCAGCGGCAATCGTTGTGTGTCCGCTGGGAAATGAATAACCCGTAGCACCATTTTTTGCGGCGGCATCAACGTAAAGCCTTTTATCCAAAATCCACGGTCTGTAGATGCAAGCAGTGTTTTTTATAAGCTGGTTCACTGAATCCGCCGAAAAATAACCCAAAAGAATCGCCGCCCCCTCCCGCTTGTTCACAGACCAATAAATTATCCCTGCAAAAACCGGAAGAATTTTCACCATGATTTCCGAAACGAACAAAAACACGTAGTTTATAAATCCGGGAGCTACCTCCCTGAGCGACTGCAAAGCATACAAATAGTCCATACGATTCCCCTTTCCGAATGCATTTTTTGAACGTTTGAAATTATATCCTACATTTCCGTTTTGTTCCTTGACTTTTTAAAAGCGATTAATCAAAAACTTGCGGAAAATTTTAATAAAATCCGGCGGAAAGTCGGTTATTTTCGGCGTTTATAAAAGTCGGCGCAATTTTTAATTCATCAACCGCACAAAAACAAAAATCAGAAACTCAGAAGATAAAAAGCGGTTGCAAAGTCAAATCTGATTTCTGCAAAGTTCGTTTTGCAAACCTGTTCTGCCACTATTAGTTTTGTTTTTTTTACACTAATATGAGCCGATGGCTTCAAAAAACTTTGACTTATATAAACTGCTGTCAAAAAATCCTACGCTTTCCACGGCTCAAAAATTGCGTTTCGTATGGAAATTGAGCGTTCCCGGAATAATCGCACAAATTTCTTCAGTGGCGATGCAATACATCGATGCCGCAATGGTCGGTGGGCTTGGAGCCGCCGCTTCCGCTTCTATAGGACTTGTAGCATCTTCCACATGGGTTTTAAGTTCCCTTGTTCATTCTCTTTCCATTGGATTCACAGTTCAGGTGGCGCACGCCGTCGGAGAAGGAAATCAGGAAAAAGCAAAACGGATTCTTATGAAGTCCATTGCCTCATGCCTTGTGTTTTCTGTACTTTTGGGGCTTTTGGGGCTTTCAATAAGCGGAATCCTTCCAAAGATTCTAGGAGGCGAAGAACGGATTCTGAGAAATGCATCGACATATTTTCTGATTCTAGCCGCTTCAACTCCGCTTTATCAAATAATATATCTTATGGGCGGAATGCTTCAATGCAGCGGAAACATGAAACTTCCAAGCATACTGAACTCGCTTCTATGCATTTTGGACGCCCTGTTCAACATCCTTTTCATAAAAGTCCTCTGCCTTGGCGTTATGGGAGCCGCCCTAGGAACAGGCGCAAGCGCTCTTGTGATTGCATTGCTGATGACGTTCTTCACGCTGGAAAAATCCGAATATCTTGGAATAACACACGGAAGATGCCCCAAAAAGACGATGGACAAAGGTGAATCGGGAGCGGAAATAAACCGAAATGCAATAAAACTGGCATTCCCAATCGCCGTAGAAAGCGTAGCCGTCACAGGTGCGCTTGTAGTCATAACAAAAATCACCGCCCCCCTTGGAGCTGTCGCCCTTTCGGCAAATTCATTCGCAATAACGGCGGAAGCCCTCTGCTACATGCCCGGCTACGGAATCGCAGAGGCGGCAACAACACTCACAGGACAGAGCGTAGGCGCAAAACGAAATGACCTTGCAAAAAGCTTTTCATGGATTACAGTTTTTACAGGAATGTTGATAATGGCAGTCATGAGCATAATCATGTACATCGTCTGCCCTTTTGTGTTCAGATTCTTGACTCCGATTCAAGAAATCCGGCAACTTGCCACAAAAATACTCCGCATAGAACTTTTTGCCGAGCCGCTGTTCGGAGCCGCAATCGTAGCAACCGGCGCGCTCAGAGGACAAAACGACACCCTCGTCCCAAGCATCCTGAACCTCATCAGCCTTTGGATAGTCCGGCTGGGGCTTTCGTTCCTGCTAGTAAAAAGGTTTGCCCTGGAAGGCATTTGGATTGCAATGACCGTAGAACTTTGCCTTCGAGGGCTTTTAATGCTGGCAAGACTTTTATTTTTGGGAAGAAAAAAATAGTCAGGCGGTCTCTGCACCTACCGGCGTTCCGCAGCCCGCCAGAGGCTCGGTCTGCGCTTCGCTTGCCTTTTGCTTCGCAAAACTGCTCCATGCCGGCGCCGTAAAAATCCGTGAACAAAAAATCTCCGCTCCCTGAAAATTAGGCTTCGATTCTTGTTTTGTCAAAAAAAGGCGAACTTAAAAACTTTTCAAGACTTTCTTTCCACCCGGGAATTTCTTCGCCAAGCGCATCTTGGATTTTTACCTTGCTCAAAACAGAATAAGCCGGCCGTTTTGCCGGCGTAGGATATTCTTCCGTGGAGCATGGATTTACAGCACAGTTTTTGTTTGAAATCCAGCCAGCTTTTGTTCCCAAAGTTTTTATTTCGTTCGCAAAATCCCACCAAGAAATCTCTCCCTTGTCTGTAAAATGATATGTGCCGTATGGAATTCTTCCGGCATTTTTGATTATCTTCACGATAACCGCAGCAAGGTCGCCGGCGAATGTCGGGCTTCCAAACTGGTCGTTCACAACCTTTACCGAATCGCGGCTGTTCATCGCCCTAATCATGGTGTAGACAAAATTTTTCCCAGCCCAGCCGTAAAGCCAAGCCGTCCTGATTATGTAATAGTTTTGGGCATTCGAAGTTATTGCATTTTCGCCGGCTGCCTTTGTCTTTCCGTAAACTCCAATCGGAGAAACCGGCGTATCTTCCGTATAGGGCGCGGTTCCGTTCCCGTCAAAAACATAGTCCGTGGAAATATGAATCAATGTCGCCCCGATTTTTTTTGCTACGGAAGAAAGATTTTCCGGTCCGCTTACATTCAGCTTTTCGCACAGCGCAGCGTCGCTTTCCGCCTTGTCAACCGCCGTGTATGCCGCACAATTTACGATAAAATCAATTTTTTTTCCGGCGACAAAACTGCTGACGGATTTTTTGTCCGTGAAATCCACGTCCAAATCCGTTCCCAAAAAATCAATTCCGTTTTCATTAAACTGACGGGAAATCTCGCTTCCCAACATTCCTTTGCAACCAACAAGCCAGACCATATTATCTTCCCTGCTCCGTGTAGTTTCTATTAATCCAGTCCTTATAAGAACCGCTTTGAATGTGGCTTATCCAGTCGCCGTGTTCCAAATACCACTTGATTGTGCTTGAAAGCCCCTGTTCGAATGTCATCTTGCGCTCCCAGCCCAATTTTGTTTTTGCCTTGGTGCAGTCGATTGCATAACGTCTGTCGTGTCCGGGACGGTCTTTTACGTAGGTGATTGTCTTTTTTACCTCGTCAGGATTTTTTCCAAGCTCTTTTGCGGTAAGGTCAATGACTGTGTTCAAAAGCTTGATATTCTCCCATTCATTTTCTCCGCCAAGATTCCATTTCTCCCCGGACGGAGAATTTTTTACAATCTGCCAAACCCCGCGATTATGGTCTTCCACATAAATCCAGTCGCGGATGTTCTTGCCGTCTCCGTAGACAGGAAGATTTTTTCCGTCCTTTATGTTGGAAATCATAAGCGGAAGAAGTTTTTCAGGAAACTGGAAAGGCCCGTAATTGTTCGTGCAATTGCTCAGCGTTACAGGAAGCCCATAAGTGTGAAAATACGCCATCGCAATGTGATCGGAACTTGCCTTGGAAGAAGAATACGGACTCCTAGGGTCGTAAGGCGTGGTCTCAAGAAAATATCCGGTTTCGCCCAAAGAACCGTAAACCTCATCGGTGGAAATGTGATGGAAAAGCACGTCATCACGCATATAGCCGTCTTCTTTTTTCCAGAACTCCCTTGCAACGTCAAGCAAAGTGAATGTTCCCATCACGTTTGTTTTCATGAAAGTTTCCGGTCCCAAAATCGAACGGTCAACATGGCTTTCCGCCGCAAAATGAATCACAGTGTCTATGTCGTATTGCCTCATTATGCGTTCGATTTCCGCACGCTCGCATATGTCAACTTTCTCGAAAAAATATCGCCTTTCTTTTCCCGAAGTAGAAGATTCCCCGTATTTTTTTTCGATATCCGCCAAGGATTCCGCATTTCCGGCATAAGTAAGACAATCGACGTTCACGATTCGCCCTTCAAACCCGGAATCCGTGAACGCTTTTCCGCCGGCGGTGGACTCGCCAAAAAGATAGTGAATGAAGTTGCATCCGATGAAGCCCGCGCCGCCGGTAACTAAAATGTTGCTAAGTTTTCTGTTTACCATAATTTCTCCAAAATCCGCAAAAGTCAGTTTCCTATCCATTTTGCGTTCAGGTCAAAATATTTTTTATCAAGGCTGAACGCAGGATGATTCTTGTCTTTTTCGCTTAAAAGCGCATTTTCCGCTATTCCGGGAAGGACGCTTTCCCAGTCGATTCCTATGACAGAATCGTTCCACATGATGCCGCCTTCATCTTCCGGATGATAGAAATCCGTGCATTTGTAGGCAAAAGTCGCCGTATCAGAAAGAACGCAGAATCCGTGGGCAAAACCCTCAGGAATGTAGAACATATTCTGTTTTTCGCTATCAAGGACAAGCCCGTGGTGTTTCCCGAAAGTAGGACTTCCAAGACGAATATCAACGGCAACGTCAAAAACTTTGCCTTCCAGCGCACGGACAAGTTTTCCTTGCGGATGATTTTTCTGAAAATGAAGCCCACGCAATACATATTTTGACGAGCGGGACTGATTATCCTGCACAAAGCGCATGCAAAGCCCTGCATCAAAAAAATCCTTTTCGCTGTAGGATTCGAAAAAATATCCCCGGCTGTCCCCAAAGATTTTCGGTTGGATTTCCCAAAGTCCTTCTATCTCAAGTTTTTTAAACTCAAACGCCATTTTTAAACTCCATAATAATCTGCGCAAAATGCGGCAAGGATTGTAGGGGCGGCGAAGCCGTTCCGGAGCGAAGCGCAGGAATGAGCGGTTAGCGGAACCCCGAAAAGCCTGTTTTTTATCTGCCGCAAGGCAGATAAAAAGCCGCCCTTAAAATTTTCTTATATTTCGATTGGAACTATTCGGCGACAAACCTCAAATAACGTCCGTAATCGGTTTTGTAGCCCGCCGCCAAATCCAAAAGTTCTTTTTTGGAAAGCCAGCCGTTTTTGTATGCGATTTCCTCGATGCAACTGACGTACAGCCCCTGGCGTTTTTCGATTGTTGCAATGAAATTGGACGCTTCAAGAAGACCGTCGTAAGTTCCTGTGTCAAGCCACGCCATGCCGCGCCCCAAAAGCTCGACCTTCAACTGCCCCCTGGAAAGGTACTCATTGTTCACGGCGGTGATTTCTATCTCGCCCCTGGCACTGGGCTTTACGGCAGAAGCGATTTGCACAACGGAATTGTCGTAAAAATAAAGACCCGGGACGGCGTAGTTCGACTTGGGATTGGCAGGTTTTTCTTCGATTCCAAGCACATTCCCCTCGGAATCAAACTGGACGACCCCATATGCACTCGGTTCTGCGACATAGTAGCCGAAAATCACCGCCCCCTTTTGCGCACGGACTTTTTCGGCAGCATTTTTCAGCGTGGAAGTGAAACTCTGACCGTAAAAAATATTGTCGCCGAGAACGAGAGCCACATCATCGTCCTTGATAAAATCCTTTCCGACAATGAAAGCATCGGCAAGCCCCCGAGGACTTTCCTGAACGGCGTAGGAAAACTCCATGCCGAGCCATTTTCCGTCGCCAAAAAGTTCCTTGAAACAGCCGATGTCGCGGGGCGTGGAAATAATCAGAATCTCCCTGATTCCAGCCAGCATAAGGACGCTAAGAGGATAGTAAATCATGGGCTTGTCATAAAGCGGAAGAATCTGTTTGGAAACCGCCTTAGTGATAGGATAAAGCCGAGTGCCGGAGCCTCCGGCAAGAATAATGCCTTTCATGTTTTCTCCTATGCAGAAAATATTGTAGCATAAAACCGGCGACATGGAAACAAGACGGATATGACAAATGTGGAAAAGCGAATTTTGGGAATTTAAGAACTGGCGGATTGATTGTGATTTTAGTATAAGAATAAAAATTGCCCGTAAGCAAGAAATGATATTTTTTCGGATTGAATTAAATCCGCGGTGCTGAGATTCCGACGCAAAATGTAAAACAAAGTCGGCGCAAAAATCGCATCGGAAAGGGAACTGCCTACCAGCAACCTTACGAACAACTTTTGCGCCAACCAATGTAAATTGAACTAAGTTCCGTTTTTCTTTGCTATAAATTATTTCCCTTTTCTGTTGGGATTCAGTTGTCCACCGCGATTACCTTGGTTTTGGTCATACTGGCGGTTTGTGCCGGCTGTTCCCTTGTTGGGATTTTGCATATTTGACTGATTGTCTGCCGGTTTTATCGGTTTATCATTACTCATAGATTCCTTCCTTTGAAATTGGGCGACCGCAAGCCTTTGTCAAAAAGCGAAGATTGCCAAATTTCTGCATTCGTGCTCGACAAGCGCACATATAATACGCAAATTTGCATAAACAAACTTGCAATGTATTTTCAGCCGCGCCATTTTGCGGCTGAAAATAAACATTCCTTAAAAATTGACGGATAACTTTGGCAGCCTTATTTGTCTAGCGAAGTTAGCCCCCGAATCTATTTAAAAACAACGCCGATTTTAATCTTTCCGCCTACGATGTCAGATGCCTTTACCGTGTACCACATTGTCGAATCGGTATTGTATTCCTGCTTGACATCGTTTACATACCAATTCTCGGCGACTTTCCCCGTAGGCAGAATCGCCTCAAACCTTAATTTATCCTTTTCCTGTATAGGGCTGCCGCTTGTAACATCCGTATAAGGATATGAATTCGTGTTCTTGCATTTTATACTCGCAGGATCGA
The DNA here is from genome assembly GCA_938039145.1 of uncultured Treponema sp. Taxonomy (GTDB): domain Bacteria; phylum Spirochaetota; class Spirochaetia; order Treponematales; family Treponemataceae; genus Treponema_D. The sequence goes on along the minus strand of CALHVG010000050.1, from coordinate 207 downwards.
ATTCTACAGTCCCTTTTTCCGCATCTTTGAAAACTACGCCGATTTTGAGTTTCCCGCCTGCGATGTCGGATGCCTTTACCTTGTAGATCATTGCCGAATTGGTCTCGTATTTCTGCTTGACATCGTTTATATACCAATTCTCGACGATTTTTCCCGTAGGCAGAATCGCCTCAAACCTTAATTTATCCTTTTCCTGTATAGGGCTGC
>CALHVG010000049.1 GCA_938039145.1 uncultured Treponema sp. | reverse complement strand
ACTTTCAACAAAATATTTTGATTTTCTATTCCCTAAAGGCTCTGAAAAAACTGCCGCATATCTTTCAAAAGATGCGGACAGATTTTTTGAAGAAGCAAGCAATTCCGTTTCGCTTCAAAAACCTTTCAGACTTCCTGTTGCAATAACGTTTGATTCCGACAGTCTGAGCGTAGAATACACATCAGAGCCGTACAACAGAATCACGATATACGCAGCCCCTTCAACTCAAGAAAACCGCCATCAAAAAGATGCGTTAAAAGACAGCTTTAACGAGGCTGTAACAAAGGCTGTGTTCTCGTCAAAAAGGTCAAAATTCTGGCAGTTTGCATCCGACTTTACAGGAATGGATTCTCTTCAGCCTGCAGCCCTTTTAAACATTCCGTCGACTTTCATGGACGGAGCGGTAAACGCATCCGTGTACAAAAACGGAGGAATAATAAAAGACGGCTTTTCACTTTCAATGCTCTCGGAAGCAAAAAGCGAAGGAAGATTTCCTTCATGGCTCGATTCCGTAGTCGCAAGGGACATATATCCTGAATCCATATCGAAAATCGCGCTCTCTGCATTCGCCGCCTACATTCAGTCAAGGTTCGGACTTGAAAAATACGGACAATTTTTTGAAGAGGCGGGAAAAGTAAGGTTTTTCAAAGTAACGGCAGGAATCTTTAAGGAAGTCTACGGAAAAAGCATAAACGAAGTTTGGAAAGATTTTGAAGATTCCATTCCGACAACGGAAAAAGAAGTTCCCGGAAAGCCCATATTCAAAGACGAGGCGGAAAGCCTCTACACCTTTCTTATTTCAAGCGAAAAAGGACTTATTTACTACGACCCGTCCCATGCAGAAGTTTCACGGCTTTCAAAACTCAACAATATCGACATTAAAGAACGGCTTTTTGCAGCTTCGGATGTCACAAGCCTTTCCTGCTCCGACGACAAAAAAAAGCTTGCGGTCTCGTACAAATCCTCCAAAACTAACAGAAATCTTTCAAAATACCAAACAGCGCTCTACAGCCTTGAAAAACGGATGTTCATGGGTCAGCGGTACGAAATGACATACGGAACAGCAATGCAATATTCGCTTGACACGGAAGCGGTGGCGGGCTTTCATGCGGACGGCATAAAAGCGGAACTTAAAATCTATCCGATGGAATTCGAGTTCCATAAAAACGAACTTTATTCAAGGGAACTACCAAACTCTGTACACATGGCAGGCTTAATCCCCGCAGGAATCGGAAAACTGCTCTGCATTTACTATTTTGAAGGCGAATGCATCCTTCACTTTATAGACATATTCTACGGCTCAGAAAGATTTTTTACGCTTCCCTACACCGCATTGAACTTCAAAAAAGAGACGGAAAATTCAATAAGTTTTACTTTTACAAACGAAGGCTCTTACAAAAGCGGAAGGCGCGGAATTATAAACCTGAACGAAGACGGAAGCCCAAAATCCGTAAAAGTGCAAAAAGAAGATTTCAAAGGCGGACTTTACGATTCTGTAGTGCAGAACGGAAAACTGTTCTTTTCAAGCCACAAGGGCGAACGGCAGGAATTACGGCTTACAGAAGAAGACGTTCTATACAAAGACGAAGAATTGCTGAAAGAAAAAAGCCGCCCCGAAAGCTCCGATTGGGACGATACGGGTGCAAAAATAGTAAACGGAACTCTGAACGGCTACAGGATTTCAAAGTACAACATCCTAAAATATTCCCTGAAAGGCTCATGGCTTCCGTTCTTTCCGATTTCAAAAATAGACTTTACAAAAACTCAACTTTCACCGGGGCTTGGAGCAAGCTACGTTACAAACCGGGACCCGCTGGAAAACTTCTTCGGAACGCTTTCGTTCTGCGCGGGCTTTGTAGACATAACCCAAAAGACATTCACGCTTGAAAAAGGCTACACGCTCGCAGGATTTTTTAACACGACAGTCTTTCCGTTTGACATAGCATTGGGCGGCTTATGGAAATTCAATGACAACGGAAGCTACGACATACAGGCACTATTAGGTACCGAATGGAACTCGATAATCGGCTTTTCCCACAACAAACTTTCGTTCGGAATAAAAGGAATGTGGAACGCTTCAACCACATATTATAACTGGGACAAAGATTCCGTAACGGAAATGACAGGCTGGCCTTCCGTAGACAAGGCGTATAACACGTTAAGCGCAAATTTCAGCATGAACTATTCAAACGTGCGCCAATGGGGATTCAGCAGTTTTGAAAAAATAGGAATAAGCACAAGCGAGTCGTTCATAACCATATTCGATCCGCAAAAAGCGGAAAAAGATGCAAACCGCAATAAGACAACGCAGCTTACGTTCGCATTCGACTTCGGGTTCAACATTCCGTTCATACTTCCGGTCTTTGCGCTGGACAACTGGGTGGTGTGTATGCCCTTGGAATTCCGCACGGAATGGTACGGAAAAGGAAACACGTCATCGGAAACTTACGCGGAAATCCTGCTTGCAGGCTACGAAGTTCAAAAAGGAATCCCGTGGCTGAACGTTTTTATCCAAAGAGTAGGAATTAAAGCAGGGTACGACATAAACTTAAAATACAATATGCTGAAAACAGAAGACCCCGACATCCGGAACCTGTGGGGCTTTGTGAACGTAATAAAAGAATCCGAGGTAAACGACTTTTTCTACCTGAATATCGAGGCAAACCTTTCGCCCGCCGTGGGAAAGTTTTCATCATCCGCAAAAATAACCGCAGGACTTCAGTTCCAAATGCACTACAGAAAACACGCGGGAAACGTAAAGGCAATTTTGAATATGAATATTTAAGGGAAAGGGCGGGGTCGGCGGAAAATCGGGTCTTACATCCTTTAATTTTTCTGCCGCCGCCCCAAGTTTTCCTTATCAGGAAAACTTGCATAGAGAATCTTTTATGCAAGTTTTCCGGCGGCAAACTTGGGACGGACGGGCGGCGGATAAACGGGTCTTTCACTCTTTTATTCTTTGCCCGCCGACACCCGGTTTTCCATTAGGAAAACCGGAATAACTCATCTAGCAAGAATTCGATGAACGAAGCCTTAATATTACCGTACACCTTCTTGCAAGAATTGGGCTTTGCA
>CALHVG010000048.1 GCA_938039145.1 uncultured Treponema sp. | reverse complement strand
CAGGAGCGGTACAGATAAGTAATGCAGTACAGGATGTCAATGAAATCACGCAAAAGAATAAAGCAAGTATTGATAACTTGGCGAAGGAAGTAAAAAAGTTTAAGGTATAGCAGGTGTCTAACACCCGCTTCAACCTGACATTTGTTTTGGCACGAAAGTTGCTTGACGGTCGCCTCATTAAGAATGAACATCCGTGTTCATTCTTAATGGACGAGTTTTCTTACGAAAACTCGCTACTGCTTATACCACGGACATCCGTGTCCGTTTTTATGCAACTTTCGCGCCAACTTTGCCGCCGCTATGCGTCGGCAAAGCCACAAATGCAGGTTAAGCGTTAGTTAGTTGGACGCCTACGGCACAAAAAAGGGCTTAAAATGAGAAACTTGGTTTTTAGTATTTTGGGATTAATTACTATGCTATTTACTTCATGCAATTATAAACAAATTGCAGACAGGTATATACCTAAAGAAGAATCTGAGTATGGAAAAAATGTTTTAGAGGCTGTTAGGAGGAATGATTTTATTAGTGTTTCAAAAACATTAAATAAAAGCATAGCATCACAGGTAACCAAAGAAAAGCTTGAAGAAATAGCAAGATATTTTCCTTCTGAGAAATTAATAAATATAGAAATAATTGGATCACATGTTCATAAAATTAACAATGATTGGAATGGTTCATTCACTTTTGAATATGAATTTGAAAATTCGAAATGGGCTGTAGCAAATATTGTAGTTAATAAAAGCAATGATACGCTTTCAGTTACTGGATTTCATGTTTATTTAACAGAACGATCACAAAAAGAAATCAATCAATTCACGCTTCGCAATAAAAGTATTAAACATTACATAATTTTACTGTTTACTATTTTTTTTCTCATCTTTTCACTATATACTTTTATTGTTTGCATTCGTACTCCAATTGAAAAGAAAAAAGTCTTATGGGCTATTTTTACGCTATTAGGATTAACCTCAATAGGTATAAATTGGACTACGGGTCAGTTAAGTTTTCAATTATTGACTGTTCAATTACTATCAGCCTCTGCAACAGCAGCTAGTCCACATTCTCCATGGTTTGTATCATTTTCAATTCCAATTGGAGCATTAATGTTTTGGATAAAAAGGAGTAGAATCAAGAGATTGAAAATTGATAGTATTGCAATAAACAATGATGAAGACATCTAACACCCGCTTCAACGCTGACAACAAGGACAAGCCTTGTTGCAGGTTAAGCGGATGTTAGGTTGATGGCTTACACCACACTTATTGTTAATAATGCTGTTTCACAAAGACCCAAGTATAAAGTGGAGGATTCTTGCAGTATATATTTTTGTTATGGAAGTATAACGACTATAGGGTATAATTTCATTAAAGAATTCTGAAAACCGTAAAGAAATTAAACAACAAAAATTATTATTTTTGTTGTTTAGATAGCGGTTCAATCCCGCATTTTTTTTAATTATATTAAATCAATTATGGAAAAAGTTGACAATTTGTGTTATATTAAAAATATTAAGGAGACTATGTATGCCGTTAACTGCCGTTCAGGAAAAATTGGAGACAATTCCGGATGAATACATGGATGAAGTGTATAATTATTTGGAACTTTTACAATACAAAATACTATATAAAAAACAACATGAAGAATCTGTAAAAAGATTTCCTAATCGTCGCCCAGACATTTTAAAGCAACCAAATTTCTATATGTCGCCAGCGTTCGACGAACCATTGGAGGATTTTAAGGAGTATATGTGAAATATTTTTTAGATACTCATGCACTTCTTTGGTATTTGTTCGATAGTGAAAATCTATCTAAAACGGCTAAAGAAATAATCAATAATGAATTTTGCTACTACAGTAAAGTTTCATTATGGGAAATTGCGATAAAACAGACCCGTAATCTTCTTCAATATAAAAATTCAATCCAAGATATTATAGATGCCTGCAAGGAAGAAGAATTTGCAGAACTTTTAGTTTCCGGTGAATCTTTAGAATTAATAAAAAACTTGCCTGATATTCACAGAGACCCATTTGATAGGCTTATAATTACAATGGCACAAGAAAATAATTTAACGATTGTTACAAAAGACACAAAGATTCCGTTGTATGATGTAAAAACTGTTTGGTAAAACAAAATAAACCTAACACCCGCTTCAACGCTGACATTTGTTTTGTCACGAAAGTTGCTTGAGCGGTCGCTGCTAGCGCAGCTCCCTTTTTTATGCAACTTTCGCGCCAACTTTGCCTTATGCTTTGTATCGGCAAAGGCACAAACGCAGGTTAAGCGTTAGTTATGTGGACAGACCACCAAGCACGCAAGTATAATCATAAACAAATTTTACTTTGCAATATTCGTGCCAATTAATTTAAAACACGCGGTAAAGATGTCAAATAAGGAAGAGATGAATTATGTAATGAAAGCGCTGCGGTTTACCGCGTTTACTGCGAACGGCTGCAAAATAAACGCATACCGTAAAAAATATTTTTTTAATACCGTTTAAGGAAATTAAAATCAGATGTTGTAATACGCACCATAAGTTGCAAAATTAAATTACAGTCGCTTATTGCAACATTAAACGTAAAGAAACTTTCCTCTCAATAATTCGAATTCCGTAAAACCGATTGCCGAACATTCCGGAGCGGTGAGCTGTTTTTTTAATTATCAATGTGTTATTATAGTATCGTACTTCGGTATGAAGTTTTAATAATTTTTTATACAACAAGGGGCATATATGAAAATCGGATTTGGAAGCGATCATTCGGGAGTTGCATTAAAACATATTTTAATGGAGCATGTTCGCAATAAAGGATATGAATGCGTCGATTATGGTGCGGCGGATTCAAAGGTTTCGGTAAACTATGCCGAATTCGGCTTAAAGGTTGCAGAAGCGATTAAATCGCACGAAGTTGAAAAAGGCGTTATGGTGTGCGGATCGGGCGTCGGTATTTCTCTTGCCGCAAACAAGGTTCCGGGAGTGAGGGCTGCGGCGTGCAGCGAACCGTGTACGGCAAAGCTCGCCGTCGAACACAGCGACATAAACGCAATCGCCATGGGTGTATGTATCGTCGGGCACGAAGAAGCAAAAATGATTGTCGATGCCTTCCTTGATGCCCGCTTTGAAGGCGGCGTCTACACGGAGCGGGTCGATTCTCTTTCCGCTATAGAAAGAAAATACGGCAAATAAAAACGGCGGCGAATCGGCGGTTTTTGCGGGCTCTATCGCAATGCAGCTTTTTCTATTTCCGCAGCCAAAATTTTTGCCGATGCCGAATTAAAATGAACACCGTCTACGCTTGTGTTCAAACCTCGTGCTTTTGCGAATATGTCTTTTGCGATTCGGTACGGCACGTTTACCGTCTTAAAAAGAGACGCGAGTTTTTTCAGCCGCTCCGACGTGTTCCCGCCGATTTCGGCGAATGTCGTAGTCTGAATAAGCGGCGGCACATTTAAAGTTATTACCCATTGGGCTGCGAGCAACGAGTGTTTTGTTGCTGCAAGTGTTGTTTCCATAGCGGAGAGAGGTGCTGATAAGCTCAATGATCCGGGAATTGATCTATTCAAAATAGAAAATGGCAAGATACAAGAAGTATGGACTTTTGCTGAGCAACAATCGGCAGAAGATATATTTTGGGACAAAGGATAGAATTTTTATGTGTTATAGATTATCATAGGAAAATAAATAAAAGACATCTAACACCCGTTTCAACGCCGACAAATTGGGCAAGCCCGTTTGCAGGTTAAGCGGATGTTAGATGGATGTCCCCACTGGGGCGAAGGGAGAAAGGATGAAAAAAAGATTATTGGTAGTGATAATGTATTCATTTGTTTTGTTTTCAATAGCTGCTCAATCTACTAAAGATTATACTATTTTTTTAAATATTGTAAAAAAAGAATTAAAAGAAATCCATATACAAAATTATGAAGAACACTTCAATGAACAGTATTTTATTATCAAAGAAAAGAATGATTATTTTGATGTTGATACAGAAGTCGGATTGACAAATTTATATAATATCTGTGTACAAAATGATAAATCACAATGGGAAAGTATCATTAAAGACCATTTTTCTCAAGTCAAAAACGGAAGGACAGAAGAAAAAGAAATTCTTCCTAAATTAGAAAAAATAGAAACGGGTAAAGAATATCTGAAAATTCGCCTATATCCGATTGATTATAAAAAACAGATTTCAAAATCTTCAATAACAGATTGCTCGATGGACGACTATATCGGTGTTGTTGTTATAGATTTTCCCAGTGCAGTAAAAGCCTTGTCAAATGAATATGTAAAAAAATGGTCAATCACTGAAAAAGAAATCTTAAAAATTGCAAAAGAAAATACACTTAAAAACAATACTGAAAAATTTGAAGTATATAAAATATCAGATACTTTTTCGGTCTCTATAATGCTTTCCAATACAAATATTTTTATTACTTCTTCTATTTATGATTTAAATAAAAAATATAAGGATCTTTCCGAATATGGTGCCTTTGTAGCTATTCCAAACAGATATGGAATAATTCTAAAAAATATAAATAAAGAAACTTTGAATAATGATATTGTACAACTGATTGGATTAGTAAATTATATGTATCAACAAGGTCCGGGAAGCATTACAGATACAATATATTGGTTTGATGGTAAACAATTCTACAAAGTTATCCATAATGCTTCAAAAGGAATGATAACACTTCCTGATAAATTAGTGCAAAAATTGAAATAAAACCACATAACACCGTTTTCAAAGCCGACAACGGGACAAGCCCATTGCGGTTTAAAACAATGTTAGGACGACACGCCTAACGGCGTGCAAAATTCAGGAGAATTAATGAATAAGTTTTCAAAAGTTACAGGATTAATTGCATTTTGGACAGAACTAAGTTTACTTATTGCAATAATTCTTTTAATTTTTTTTCAAAAAAGTATTGTAGGAATATATTTGTCATCCTTAGATGAGTATAAAGATATATTTATTGTTCCGTGGCAAGAAATTATTAAGAACTTTATTTTTTTCTTTTTACTGGGAATTTTCTGTTTAAAAAGTAATTCAAATGAAAGGGAGTATGGAATTCTAACACTTTATTTTTATATTCTCATAACAATAATATTTGATAATCCTTTTTCGGTTTCCGCCTTATTTATCGCTGTGTCACAGAAAGGAGTAAATTACCTTACATTTTTTTCTGCATTTAATTCTGCACAGAATTCCATTTTATATATATTTATTCTGATAAGAAATATTTCTTTTATTTTATCAGCAGGTAGTATGATTGTAAAGAGCGAAAGCCGATATTTGGAAATAAAAAATAATAAAAGAATTTCACCAAAAAGCAGAACTTATTTAATACTTTATTCTGCATTTTTAGGTTTTTTAGGAATTGATAGATTCTATATAGGACGAACGGTAATAGGTATTGGAAAATTATTACTTGGATTGATTATTGTTACTGAATTTTTTTTGGTTTTTCGCTATTGGTATTCACTTCTTCTTATAGATAGAAGTGTATTTATTATATTATTAATAGGTTTTGTAAGTATATCAGTGCTCGTAAATAGCATAGATTTCATTCTTGCAGTTTTTGGAAGAATGAAGGATTCTGAAAAAAACTTAGTGAGAAATTGGTAGATTGTCCTAACACCCGCTTCAACCTGACATTGCGGACGAGCCGCAAATGCAGGTTAAGCGGAAGTTAGATTGATTGACGGCAATGCCGTCAACATTGGAGTAGAGGGATATGAGAAAATCAATATTTGAAACTATAATTCATAGCAACATAAAAAATATTTGGAAAATAATAACCGATAATGAACATTATTCGTGGCGGAGTGATATTTCAGAAATAAAAATTATTGAGCCTCATCATAAATTTATAGAAGTATCAAAAAATGGCATACAAACAGTTTTTACAATAACAGCGATAAAACCATATAGTTTATACGAATTTGATATGGAAAATAAATATTTTAGAGGACATTGGATTGGTCATTTTCATGAACTTTCAGAAAAAGAAACAAAAATATTGTTCACAGAAATCTTGAATATAAAAAATCCTATTATGGAAATACTTTCATATATATGTATGAATTTAAAGACTATGCAGAAAAAATATATTGCGGATTTGATTAAAGAATTGGAAAAACAAAAAGTATCAAGTACTTGATATTATACGCATAATGCGTATAATATAATTGGATATAAAATGACAGTAAAAGAGATAGAAAAAATACTAAAGGCGGATGGTTGGTATTTTGTAGCAGCAAAAGGTTCTCATAATCAATATAAACATACTGTAAAATCCGGAAAAGTTACGGGACCAAATCATAAAGGCGATATACCAATAGGGACGGTGAAAGCGATTTTAAAACAGGCAGGATTGAAATAAAGGGAATGGAGGGGTATAAAATGAAATTAGCATATCCGGCAATTATAACATATTGTGAAGAAGATAATAGTTATAACGTAGAATTCCCCGACTTGAAAGGCTGTGTTTCCGGAGGATTTTCTCTTATAGAAGCGATAGAAATGGGAATAGATGCGGCATCAGGTTGGATTTTAACGGAAATTGAGGAAGGGAATACTGTGCCTAAAGCAAGTGAGCCTAGAAAAATAAAACTGCCTGATGATAAAAGTTTTATAAATATGCTTATTTTGGATATGGATTCGTACAGTGAAAAATATTCAAGTAAATGCGTGAGAAAAAATATAACACTCCCCAAATGGGTGAATACGCTTGCAGAAAAAAATAATGTGAATTTTTCACAATTATTACAGAACACAATAGTGGAAAAATATGTAGGTGCTATGTAAAAACATCTAACATCCGCTTCAACCTGACATTGCCTTTACGGCAATGCAGGTTAAGCGTTAGTTAGATGGACATATTGCTGACGTTTTTCTACAAATCCCTGGATATTATGATAAAATTATGATATTATCCTGATAACGGAGGTTTGTATAATGCAAATTA
>CALHVG010000047.1 GCA_938039145.1 uncultured Treponema sp. | reverse complement strand
TTACAACAAAACTAGTATAACCCATCTTGCAAGAATCGGACTTGTCCGATTCTTGAGACGAGCATACAGTCAATAATCAAATGAACGGCTACTTTACTATGCCCGTCCTGATTCTTGGGACGGACATACAGCCGACAATCAGATGAACGAAGCCTTACAATGTCCGTCCCTTCTGTACTGCAGATGAGTGGTTTTATAAACCTGCCTGTCTTGATGTCAGGCGCCGCGGTTTTTCCTCTTTAGGAACTTAAAACTGAATATAAAAAGTATTTTATCTTTGAAATCGGTTTGCCTATAATCTTCCTTTATGCTATAGTTCCACTCGGTTTGTTAAACGTTCTGATTCTATTTTATGGAGGTGCCGCCATGGATCCCAACGATTCGGCGTATCATATAAAACGTATGTCATACGTGCCATCTCCCGTCAGGATGTTTTGCTTGTAAAGATTTCTGTCCTGCGGGTAATTTTCTATTTTCAGGATATTTATAATGATCAATTACTGGCAGCACAACGAAGAAAACAATCTGGAAAAACTTAAGGCAAACGAGGTAGATTCCTCCAAGCGCACATGGATAGACGCAAGGGTTGTAACAAGGGACGACGTGGAACTTCTGCAAAATGTCTACGGAATAGACCCCGAGCATATCCTTGACATTCTTGACCCTGACGAACAGTCCCGCCTTGAGGATGCGGACGATTACCTTCTTACAATTCTTCGCCTTCCGATATTCGACCCGTCCGCGGAAACTCAATACTTTACCTGCCCGCTCGGAATAATCATCAAGGATAATTTTATAATCACAATCTGCTGGACTGACTGCGAGGTTCTTAAAGATTTTACGGCAGGGCGAATAAAGGGTGTAAGCCTGAACGATTTCCCCGCATTCATAATGCGGATTCTAAGCCGTGCCGACACAACTTTTTTGCGTTACCTGAAGGCTATCAACAGAAGATCCACAGCTATTCAAAGCGAACTGCAGCTTTCTATCGAGAATAAAGAAATCCTTCTTCTTCTGAGCCTTGAAAAATCCCTGGTCTTTTTCACCACTTCCTTAAAAAGCAATCAGATGCTCCTTGAAAAGTTCCGGAAGACAAAGATGATAAAACTTGACCTTGACGACATAGACTGGCTTGACGACGTTGAAATTGACAACAGGCAGGCAATTGAAATGTCCGACACGTACAGAAACGTCCTTATAGGTATAACGGATGCGTTCAATTCGGTGATAAACAACAACCTGAACATACACATGAAACGCCTTTCGATTCTGAACATAATAATGATGGTTCCGACTTTCATAACGGGTTTTTGGGGCATGAACATTCAACTTCCGCTTGCAAACCTCGGACGGCTTTCGGTTCTTCTCATAAGCGGAATCTGTCTTATATCAAGTCTTGTTACGTGGGGCGTCCTCGGAATACTTGAGCAGAGGTTTCCGCAGCCGCGCAAGGAAGACAAAGCGAACTCAAGGCTTGTGCAGAACAAGGAAAGAAAGAACGCCCGCCGCATGAAATCAATCGTTCAGGCACTTGAAGAATAGCGGAAGATTAAGAGCGTATTGGCGGGGGATGAAAGAAATCCCAAAAGTTGATTTCCGGCTATGCACTATGGACTTTACGCGTACTTGTGAAAAGCCGTATTAAACGCTAGAATACAGCCTATGGCAGGCAATGTAAGTATTGGCTCTTTGCTAAGGCATTTTGCGAAAAAACAGCAAAGCGCATTTGTGAGTTTCAAGGATTTTCTGAGCTATGTGAAGCGTTACGCGGCTCATCACCTTGAAGAGCAGGCTAATCTTATACAATATATCGAAATTTCCGACTCTATGCTTCTTAAGGAAATCGAAGAGCTTTCCTCAAAGCACGAAGTTTCGATACTGAACCAAAATACCGGAAAAGTCGTAATAATTGTCCTTACTTATTATTCGCTCTATTTCACGAACAGATACAAGGAAATCCAGTCGAGTCCGTCTATTCCGTTTCCTGTGGTCTCGGATCTTCCCAAACTTGTTCCAAGCAATGCCGCTGAACAAAGAGATGCAACGGATTTTATTTCCGAGGCTCTTTCCAAACAGACTTCAGGCGGCATGGCTCTTTTCAGCCTTCTTTTGCCGAGGGACATAACGCCGCTCCTTTTTCCTTCGGCAGTTCCTATAGAACATCTTCTTAACGCATCCATATCAAAAATCAGGCTGCTTCTTAAAAAAGAGGAATACCACGATTATTTCTTGAAAAAAATGAGGGTTGCAAATCCGAACAAGGAAATCGGTGCAAGGGGATTTTTTGAGCGCTTTGTTCAGCACCCTGAAATGCAGGAATTCCTTGATGTAAAAAGCGAGGCGTTCTATTACTGGAACCAGCTGTGCTATTTTATAAGGCTTGATTTTGAAAAAGTGAAGGATCGCACTGCAGAGGACACGAATATTCTTCAATCCATAGCGGTTTCAGAAATCTGGCTTTCATATTTAAAAGACAAAGAAAGCATGGAGCAGAAAAAGCAGCAGGCTTTGAAAGTTTTGCAGGAAAATCTTGCCCGCCCGCCCTATTTTTTCACGCTGGATTCAATCCTTAAATTCAAGGACGCAAAGGGAGCTCCTCTTTACGGTCAGTTTAACGAAGACGACCTTACAGCGCATCTTCAAAAACTTACAACGGAAACGGAAGGAACCGATCTTCCAAAGCTTCTTGTGTTCAAAATCGACATGGATACAAGATATTTTATCTACAAAACGAATGTGCTTCCGCTGATTTTAAGGCTTGCGAACGAAGCTCGAACAACAATCGAAAAAAATCTTATCGATAAATGGCAAAAGGTTCTTTTGAATTTCAATAAACTTCCTGAAATGAAGGACAGCAAAAAATTCGATAATGTTCTAAAAAAGGAAGTCGAGGAAAACTCGCCCGTCCTTTGCACCCTTCTGAACTCCAATTTTCTTCCGCTTGTGAACATAGAACTGAACAATTCGCCCGACGGAAACTCATTCAACATTTTTTCAGGCGGAAAACTTCATTCGTACAGCGAACTTCTTATGTTAAGAAATTCCTCGATTCTTTCAAGGGCAAAAGGACTGCTTCCGTTCTGGTACACAATTCCGGTTCTTTCCTCTTTTATAGGATTTTTATTAGGAAAGAAAAAGCCCGCCCGCAAAAAAGAACCCAAACAAACGTCAGCACTTGCAATCGAAGAAGTTCCGATGGGACAGGAAAGCCAAGGCGGAAAAAATCCCTCTAAAAAAGCTATGCTTCAGGCTCAGGCAAAAAAACTTTCGCAGGAACTCATTCCGTCCGGTTCAACCGTCGAGCGGGAACTTTCTTCGTATGAAAGCCTTTGGAACAAAATGATCACAAAAGAAGCAAGAATCCAACTCACCGACGACGTGAACTCTCTGATAAGGGACTATATGCGAAAAATCATAAAGACCATATCGTCGGGAACGTTCACGCTCGAACGAGTCCAAAGCCTTGCAAGAACTTTGGTAAAAACTCCGAACATGCAGAAAATCCGGGAAGAGGAATCCCTTTACATGTATGTTCAGCTTTACATACTAAAACTTGTAGGAAGTTGATTTTTTCCTGAAACACCTCAGTTTTTTTTAAGTTTTCACTATAAATAGTCGAAGGGTTTTTTGCTCTCCATTCCGGCCGGATAAAACTATTTACTGAAAGCAATGAGGTAAAAATGAATCAACTAAATTCTTTGATTATCGAAGGGAACGTAACCCGCGCTCCCGAACTAAGAGAACCGTCCGCAGGCTTCAAGGTCTGCACCATACCGCTAGCCGTAAACCGCTTCTACAAAAATAAGGCGGGAGAAGGCATAAACGAAGTTTCCTACTTCAACGTGGAAACATACGGAAAAATGGCTGAAGTCTGCATGGAAAAATGCGAGAAAGGTCGCGGTCTTAGGGTTGTAGGTCGCCTGAAACAGGACAGATGGAAGACCAAGGACGGAAAAAGTTCCAGCAAAATCTGCATAATCGCCGAACACGTGGAATTCAAGAGAAAATTCTCGAAACCTGAATCCGCCGAAGACATGGAAGCGATTGCGGACGCAAACCAGGCGGCATTGGAACAGGAAATCATGATGGAAACAGAGGAGGAAAAAGAACTTGAAGAGACGATATTTTAGCCGCCACGTTTAGTCGCTTTTTTGGAAATTCTTTTTCCTTTGGAGCCGTAATCATTTCCTCTTGAGCCGCCGTGCGCCGAAGAGTTTTTGCGGGATTTTTGCCTTCCATCGTTTTGAAAAGACTTCTTTCCCTGCGATTCTTTTTTGAGAGCGGCGGCTCTTTCGTTGGACGCCTTGTATTCCTCGATTTTTTCAGGAGAATAAAATCCGTCCTTCCAGTTGAACCTTGATGAATCGGGAAGGAACTGTTTTTTGTACATGGCGGAGTTTATGACTTTCGCTTCGTTTTTGTTGATAGAAATTTTCGAAAAATCTATCAGCATACGCCTGAATCCTGCCTGCGCAAGAAAATCGCTCTTGTCAAGAAGGGAAAACGGAATATCCGGGACAACAAAAGAACCGTCCATCGAAGAGACAAGTTTGAATCTTTCTTCAGCCTTGTCTGAAAAAGAGGCAAAATCGTAAGAATCGGGAAGCCTGAACCGTATCCTGAAAAGCGAAGGGTATGCGAATATCGGAATAAGAACCTTTGCCCTGACGTTCCGCTCAAAAGTCGCCTCAAGATTGCGTCTTGAATTTTCATACGGCATTATGAACGCGTCTATGTTCTGATTCTCAAGGAACGAAACCGCCCATCGGTTGAATGTATAAAGGTACGGACCTGCCACTAGATTACAAGGCTTACCTTTTAGCATCTGTATGTGGGCGATGTTGTTCACCACAAAATTCTTGTAGCCAAGTTCAAGGAGTTTTTCCAAATTTTCCTGCAACGCCGGAACATTACCCTCCGCACAGAACGGATCAAGCGAAATGAACGTTGCTTTCTTGCTGAACGGAATAACTGTCTTTGAGTTCAAAAGGTCGTAGGAAGTCTCGCTGTTCAGTTCTATTATAATCCGAACGGGATTGAACGCCTGCGCCTTGAAAACATCCGAAATCGTAGAGACCTGAACGTATAGTCCTTCAGGGAAAAAAGCCGGTCCGTTCTGTTCAACGGGCGTAAGGTCCAACGTGGGAAGAAGTTCGTCAAGCGGCTGGCGCCTGAATTTCCCAAGTTCCTTTGGAAGAACGTGCGGATAATGCTTGGACATGGATTTTATCTGCAGAAGATAAACGCTATCGCCCACATCAAACGCTTTGGGAACGTCAATCCACCGTGAGCCGTCCGCATCTATCTCGACCGTCCGTACTTTATGGCTTACACGTCCCGTGTCGTTGCTTGCATGAAGCCGAATCGAATCCCCCGGATCCGGATTGTACGAACCGCCGGAAAGCTGCGCCATCTTTATGTGATAATCCCTTGGGTCAGCGCCTTCGGGAACGGATTTCATTATCTCTTCGATAAGAGCGTCGTCAGGCTTCCGGACTTTCGATATTTTTCCGAGATATATTCCTGTTCCTCCTGCCTGATCGGGATTTAGAATTTTTTCGCCCGCTTCTTTTACGCCTTCGTCGATGTTTTTGAAGCCGTACCAATAATCGGTCTTGGATCTTGCAAAATCGCTTGAAAGCATGCGTTTTCCTGTGGCTATCGCACCTTTTTTGTCTTCTTTCCAGTGGTCGATTACATACCTGTAGGCGGAAACCACGCTTCCGACGTATTCCGCGCTTTTCATTCTTCCTTCGATTTTAAAGGAATCCACGCCGATTTCCATCAATTCTGGGATATGCTCTATGAGCTGGAGGTCGCACGGAGAAAAATAATATCCCTGCTTCACGCCTTCAGGATATTCCGCCGTGTAAAAACGTCTGCAAGCCTGGGCGCACATTCCCCTGTTCGCAGATTTTCCGCCAAGAAAACTTGAAAACATACAAAGCCCCGATTCGCTTACGCACAAAGCGCCATGCACGAACATTTCAAGCTGAACATTAGTTCCGTTTTTTATGCTTCTTATTTCGTCGAATCCGAGTTCTCTTGCCACGACCACCCGCTTCAGACCTTCTTTTCCAAGAAGATTCGCCGCCGCCGCACTCGAAACGTTCATCTGCGTAGACGCATGAAGCTCAAGATTCGGGAAAAATTCCTGGCACATACGAATAACGCCGAAATCCTGAACGATAAGCCCGTCCGGGGAAACCTTGTCCAAATATGAAAGAAGCCTGTAAAGACGTTCGGTCTCACGCTCCTCGCAGACGGTGTTGACGGTTACATAAATCTTTTTCCCCTGTCGATGAACAGACTGAACAGCCGCCTCGAATTGATTCCACGCAAAATTCGATGACCTCATTCTGGCATTAAAAGTCTTTAGCCCAAGATAAACGGCATCCGCACCTTCGGCAATCGCTGCGTCCAAAGATTCAATGTTTCCGGCAGGTGCTAACAATTCACACATATTTTGAAGTCTCCCACACTTGAAAAAATTACGGCAATAAGTAGGCATTCCCCTTTTCCGTCGGATTGTTTTTCGGAAAGCAAGAACGAGCTGTCTTTGCCTTGCAAAACAGAATCAGATGCTTTCCGAAAGGATTAAAGCACCTTCCACTATCGCCTTGTGTTCCTCGACCGCTACACGGGAAGCAAGGCTTTCAGGCGTATCGCCTTTTACGACAGGAACTTTTTTCTGAACGATGATTTTTCCGCCGTCACATTCGGAAGTTACAAAATGCACCGTGCAGCCGCTTTCCGTATCCCCCGAAGAAAGAACAGCCTCATGCACATGATGACCCCACATTCCAATTCCGCCGAATTTCGGAAGAAGGGACGGGTGAAGATTTATTATCCTTTGCGAATACGAAGAAATTATCTTCCCCGAAAGAAGCGTAAGCCATCCTGCCTGAACGATTCCGTCGATTTTGTGTTCAACGCAAAGGGAAAGAACCCTGTCGCTTACGGCAATGCGTTTTTTTTCACGAGATGCTTCCTTCGCTATTTTTTCGCCCAAGACCGCATACGGACTTGCAACAAAATACGGAATCCCGGCGTTTTTTGCCCTTTCCAAGGCAAACGCATCCTTTCTGTCGCTTATCACCAAAGCCACAGAATAGGGGCAAGATTCATGAGATTTCTGGTAATCCATCAAAGCCTGAAGGTTTGTTCCGCCTCCGCTCACAAGCACCGCAATTCTTTTAGGCATATTCTAATCTTCAAAAATCACAAGTTCGTCTCGGTTTTCGGAACTGACCGAAGCTTTTGAAACTCGCCCAATCTCGTACGCCTTCATGTCGGGTAAGCCGTCCACATGATATTTCTTTGCGTTCGAGTTGAACATTTCTATTATGAAAGATGAATCCTCGTTTTTTACGGCAAGCACAAATCCTATCCCCATGTTGAAAGTGTTGAACATCGAAGTTTTATCCGCACCGCGTTCCGCAAGGAAATCGAAGATAGGCGGCACTTCCCACGAACCTTTATGAATAATAGAAACCAATGTTTCCTTTTGGTTGTTGGATTTTGCGAACATTCTTGGAATGTTTTCGTAAAATCCTCCGCCCGTGATATGAACCATTCCATGCACGGAATCCCTGAATTTTTCAAGGACTTCCATCACGGGTTTTACATATATGCGGGTCGGAGAAAGAAGAACCTCGCCGATTGTCTTTCCGGTGTCTTTTCCTTCCGCAACGAATTTTTCGTCCAAATTTGAGATAAGTTTTCTTACAAGACTGAATCCGTTGGAATGAACTCCTGTGGAAGAAAGACCCACAAGAACGTCCCCCTCGCGAATGTTTTCGCCTGTAACAAGATTGTCCTTTTCGCCGACGCCCACCCCAAAGCCTGCAAGGTCGTATTTTCCTTCGTCGTAAAATCCGGGCATTTCGGCAGTCTCGCCGCCAAGCAGCGCACAGCCTGCCATCACGCAGCCGTCTGAAACTCCCTTAACTATTTCGGAAGCGACTTCAGAATCAAGTTTTCCGGTTGCAAGATAATCCAAAAAAAACAAAGTTTTCACGCCGGAACAAAGAATGTCGTTCACGCTCATCGCGACGCAATCGATTCCCACCGTGTCGTATTTTTTCATGTGGAACGCAATGTCCAGTTTTGTGCCTACCCCGTCCGTTCCGCTTACCATCACAGGATTTTTTATCCCTTTTGGAAGCTCGAACATTCCGTTGAAACTTCCAAGACCGGTCAGAAGCCCCGGAATCGCAGTTCTTTTCGCATGAGCCTTGTACTTTTTAACCGCACGGTAGCCTTCCTCAACATCAACGCCAGAATCTTTGTAATTTGCCATTCCGTAAATCTCCAAGAAAAAATATAAGCGAATTATAGAGATTTTAAGTCTCATTTACAACATAGCGAAAGGTTCAAAAAGATTCGGAAAAATCCGGCGAGATTGTTTTATTTGACAACCCAAGGTTGAAAAACTATGAATAATTATTTATATTCATAGTATATTTATTCAGAACTAAAAGAAGGTGTCTGTGAAAGAAAGGCTTACTCGGCTAAAAACAATCCGAAAACTCATAAAAAACTACAGAATAGAAAGCCAGGACACGCTTCTTGCCTATCTTGAAAAGGAAGGCTACGAAGTTACGCAGGCGACCCTTTCACGGGACTTGAAACTTCTTAAAGTGGGCAAAGTTTCGGACGGCTCTACCGGCTACGTCTATTCGCTTACGGGCGAAGAGGAACGCCAGGAATCCGAACAAATATACATTCAGGATTTTTTACGAGGCTACGTAAGCATCGACTGGAGCGGAAACATCGTGGTGATAAAAACCTATCCCGGTCATGCGAACACTGTCTCCAGCGCACTTGACAACCTGAACATGGACGAACTCCTTGGAACTGTGGCGGGCGACAACTGCCTTTTCGCCTGTCTTAGACAGGGAGTTACCGGAAACCAATTCATGGCGGAATTGAAAAGGCGGATTCCTGAAATAGACGACTGATTATGAATAACAAAAGAAATACAAAAGCGGAACGCACTGAATTTTTAGAAATGGGCAGAAATTCCTCGTGGATTTTCCGAATCTCAGGAATAATATTTTTTGTGGCGAACATGATAACCGTGGTCGAGATGATGCAGGTAAACACATCGACTTATATGTATATCATAAACGAAGGTCAGGTCGTATGGAACATTTTCTTCCTGTTCACCGCAATCCTTTACACAACATCGTTTTTGCTTGCGATAATATCCAGCGGAACGGCGGCGCTGTTCGGCGGAAAAAACAATTACACCCAGTCCGTATGGAACTCCCAAATCGTAGCGATAGTAACATTGGCAATGTATGCGGGACTTCAGATAATCACCGGCTACGACAAAAACAATCCGGAAGAAGCGGAAACTCTTTTCATACTTGTTACGACGCTTGTGATGGAAATATTTTTTGCCACGATAGCGTTTTTCTGCCTGAAAGAACTCCCGAACTTCAGATGGAGGGACATACGTCCTAAAGACCCGAACTCAAAACTCTGCATAAAAGTTTACCTTGTGATGCTTGCTCTTGTAGAAATCGGCTGCTTTATCTATGCGAACAAACTGATTCGAAGCTAGAAAAATCAGTCGTCCCAAGTCTTGTTCTTAATCTGCTCTCTTATCCTGAACCATGAATCGTAGCGTTCCTCAGCGATTACGCCGCCATGAACAGCCTCAAGGATTTTGCAACCCGCCTCGTGAGTGTGAGTGCAGCTCATTCCAAAAGAACATTGCCCCAAAAGCGGACGGAATTCCCGGAAGTAAAACGAAAGTTCGTCGGCATCTATTCCGTCAAGAATGAACCGCCTTATTCCGGGCGTATCGATTATAGATGCCATGCGACCTTTTATTCCGCCTGTAAGCGAAGTATTCAGTTCTATCCTGTTAAGGCTTCCCTTGGTTGTAGTGTGATTTCCCCTGCCGTATTTTCTTGAAAGGCTACCGGTTTTCAGCACGCACGAATCGTCAAGCACATTCACAAGGCTGGATTTCCCGACTCCACTCTGTCCCACGAATGCGCTCAAGCGACCATCCAGAATTTCAGCGAACTCGGCAATGCCTTCTCCCGTCTTTGCCGAAACCTTCATCACTTTGTAACCCAATTCCTCCCAAATATTGAGCCGATATTCCACGTCGGAATCTCCTTTTTCCAGCAAGTCGTATTTGTTGCAGACAATCAGCGGAGTAAGCCCAAGAACTTCAGATTGTGCCAACGCCCTGTCAACAAAGCGAGGTCTGAACGGAGGCTCTGCGGGAGTCGTAACCAAAACCATAAAATCTATGTTCGCCGCCAAAAGCTGCGGGCAACGCCCCTTTACATTGAACCGGACAAATTCATTCTTCCTTGGAACAAGCGAAACAATCTGCGCCTTGCCATCGTCAATCTCGTCAATTTCAACCTGAACCACATCGCCCGGCGCCAAAGGATTGTAATACGACTTTTCCTGCTTCAGCACCTTGCCTTTTATCGAGCATATGCGGACACTTCCGTCATCACATTCCACATCAAAATAATTGTTGCTCCCAGAAAGAACAGTTCCACGCATAATGGGCTAATTTTCCATCAGTAAACAAAGGTTGTCAAGAACGAAAACAAAAGCACGTTCTTCACGATGCTTTAAAGATTTTGAAAAAATTAAATGTCGATAAAAAGATTTTTTTGTTCGCAAATGGATTTTCTGATTTTTTATCAGATTCAAGACTTTTTTTAACCGCTTTTCAAAAATAAACGCATACGTTTTTTTTCGGATTCGCATGCAAACTACGCACGAAACTTCATGCGTGTGGGAAAAAAATCGGGCATGCTGGATTCGAACCAGTGACCTCAACGTCCCGAACGTCGCGCGCTACCAACTGCGCTAATGCCCGTTTTCAATAAAAAAGCCTTCCTTATGAGGTGGAAGGCTAGCGCGAGTGACGGGGCTCGAACCCGTGATCTCCGGCGTGACAGGCCAGCGCGATAACCAGCTTCGCTACACCCGCATGTCGGCTAATATATACCTATCAAAAAAAAAGGTCAATGGATTAAAAGAAGATTTTTAAAAATTTTTCTTCTTTTACTACAAAATCCTAAAAAATTAAGCCTGTTTCATCAAAGCCTGAACGGTATCTGCCGCAACATCAAGTTCCTTTAAGTCAAGACTTTCCACATCGCCTGCGTCCACGCAAGCGGAAGTCGCCTCTTCCATCGGAAGTCGGGCAAGAACCGGAACATTAAAACTTTCCGCTATTTTTTGGATATTGCTCTTTCCGAACACAGAAATTTCCTTTCCGCAGTCCGGACATTTAACGTAGCTCATGTTTTCGACAAGCCCAAGAATCGGAATGTTCATCATGTCAGCCATTTTCACAGCCTTTTCGACTATCACACGGACAAGCTGCTGCGGCGAAGAAACCACAATTATTCCGTCTATTGGAAGCGACTGGAACACTGTCAGAGGCACGTCGCCAGTTCCGGGAGGCATATCCACGAACATAAAATCCACGTCCTTCCATTTTACGTCTGTCCAGAACTGCTGTACCGCCCCCGAAATCACCGGACCTCGCCATATTACAGGATCGTTTTCGTTCTGAAGAAGAAAATTCATCGACATAAGCTGGATTCCCAAATCCGTTACGACAGGATTCAGGGCTTCATCTTCGGCTTCCGCTCTTTTTTCGCCCACACCAAAACTTTCCGGAATGGACGGACCTGTAATGTCCGCGTCCAAGATTGCGGCTGAAAATCCCCGCTTTTGCATCTTTACGGCAAGCATACTTGTTACCAATGATTTTCCGACTCCGCCCTTACCGCTTACAATCGCTATCACTTTTTTGACGGAACTTCCCGGCATCAGCTTTATATGCAAATCCTTTTCTCCGCAGCTTTGACCGCAGGAAGAACACTCGTGACCGCACTCACACTCTTCAGACATTATTCGCTCCCAGTCATAAAAGACTAAAAAATTAAAGTCGTTCTACTAAAAGATAAGACTAAAAACATCCAAATTCAACTAAAAACTAAAACGTTTTTTGATTGCTGCCGTCTGCGCACAAGCCCGCCCGGGAAAATAAAAAAAATCCGAGTTTTTTATTTTTGCTGCCTCTCGCAATTTTTCTACAAGACCATCTATTTCTTAAACGGAAAGATTGCGTTCCCCTGATGAAAAAATATTTAAACTAACCGAAAAAGATTTTCGAAAAATACATGGACTTTTCATGCACGAGGATTCTTTTTCTAACTTGCAGATTTCGCCGGCACCTACGGGGAGCGACCCTTCTTCCGGTTATAAAAAGTGCAGCAACAGCCTGCCGCAATACTTTTATAAAGTACATTACAAAATAACGCAGATACGCTATACTTTTGTCGTGAAAGAGAAAAACGGAGTAATCGGCTGCAGCTTTTCGGCATTTTTCTTTTGCATTTGTACTAGAATTATAGCGGAGGATATATTCCATGAAAAAAATTATCTGTGGCATTTTGTTGTGCGCCGTTTGCGCCTTTTCTTTTGCAAAAGAAAACACGGAGCAAAAATCGATGACGGGAATCGGAGTTGACTACGCTTTGGTCGGGCGCCAAAACAATTTCGGCATATCCGCCGCTCTTACCTCGCCGTGGTGGTTTACCAATTCGTTCGCGTTCCGCGCAAATACGGAGTATTTTTTCCCTAACGCGGAACAGCAAAACGGATTTTTCGTTCTCGACTGTTCGGTTATGGGCGGACACATAATGCAAACTGCAAACATCCGTTTATACGGCGGAGGAGGCGCAGTGGCTCTTTTCCCGATGAAATCGGACGAACCGATCGGCAAAGTCAGCGGTCACGGCTTTTTAGGCGTCGAATATTTTTTTGAAAAAAATCCAGTCGGGCTTAGCCTTTATACGGAAATGGGCGGTGGCGGTTTCGGCTTTCATGCGAAAGCGGGATTCCGCTACACGTTCCCGATACGGTAATGTTATAAACGACGTTTTTTCATAATCCGAGGAGATTTCATCCCAAGAAGCTACGCAAATAGCCGAAATAATTGCAAAAATGGCACCCGTACTGTTGCGTCCAAGCCTGCAGAAGCAGAAAATGCAAAACGGCGAAGGACGCTTTGTGCTTGCGGCACGGCACAGTCAACCTCGGCACTGCCCCCTTACGAGAAACCGGCATAACCCATCTTGCAAGAATCGGACAACGTCCGATTCTT
>CALHVG010000046.1 GCA_938039145.1 uncultured Treponema sp. | reverse complement strand
TGCTGCTGCAGCAGCTCTGACTTTATTGATTGTTTCATGCGGCAATTCAATTTCATCATTTTCTGAAAAAAGCTCTGATTCTTTTAAGCCTTTGCCGGCAAGTCGTCTGACAGCTGACTATCTTGGAAAGAACGGATTTATGGGAGGAAGCCTTCTATATAACACATCCGCTCCGGAAGAAGGTCATCTTGTAAAGGGTGCAGTTGTTGCCGTAAGGTTGGGAAAAGTTTCGGAAGTTGTATATGAGGACGGAAACAGAATCTTCTCCGATATCGATGAAGCTGAAAAACTCGGATACATAAAAGTATACGATGTTGATGCGGAAAAAATATCTTTTGCTTATGCATCATTCGGAAAAGAAGGTGAAAGTTCTTCAGAAACTTTCCTTCTTGGTCTCGGAGACTCTGCCGACCTTGATAAAGACGGAGTTCGTGACGTTATCTACGAAAAACCTGCTGTACAGAAAGAGGCATTCCCGAATGCCGTTCATCTTACATTCATAAGCTCTAAGGACGACCATTCTACAGCTATGTTTGCCGTACTTCCTGAACAGTATGCGGATAACGCATATCCGAGCGGAATTATAGGAATAAACAATAAAGGTGCCTTCCTTTATTCAAAATACAAGTACAAAGAGTTAACGGAAAGAGCCGCAATGGTCGGTGTTTCTACGGACGACTTTGTTTTGGATGCCGCAAACGCTTGTTACGTACAGCTTGACAGCGCTCCTTCAGCACGAGTTATTTCTGACGAAGATCTTGAAAAGTCTCATCAGGAAGCTATAGAAGCTGCCGTTCAGCTTGCCGAGTTCAAAGCAAGAAAGGCTCATAAAAATCCTGAGAATGTTCTTGTAGTTGCAAAGACAAATGCTCAGTATGAGACTGAAAGAAAGAGAATCTTGAAAGACTTTAAAGAATATTCCGAGATTATGTATATTCCGTATGTAAATGATTATTTGCAGAAACTGAACGAATATACTGCGGTGAATCTTACTGCAAATATGGGAATCTACGGAAAGTTCTCATTGACATGGAGTCACGTAGAATGCGACCTTATGTCTGGTGCTTATATAGACGCGAGGGTTGATCTTGCTCTTAAAAAGGATCTTGTTATTCCTATCGAAAAACTTGAATGGAAACAGGATTACAAAACGGAATTCTCAATCGGCCCGATTCCGATGAGCGTTCAGTGTCCTATAGAAGTCAAGATGCCTGTAGAAGCAAAGATTGATGTTGATTCTGCGAACATGGTTGTAAAGTTCTCAGGATTGTACGGCGCAGGTATAGATATTGCTGCCGACATTCGATGGAAGAAAGCCTTTACAAAAGAGTTTGTCACTGCTTCGGCTATGCCGTACGCTCTTTCTGACGGAATCTTCTTCCTTGGTATTGAGGATGATAACCTTCTTGAAACTGCAAGCAAAAATAAATGCGTTTCTGCAACCATAACTGCAAAACCGCAGATTTCCGTAGCTCCGGGAATGACTGTAGGTAAGGTAATAAATGCAGGTCTCGGCGGAAGTTACGAACTTGATTTCGGAATCGGCGCTGCCGCATATCCAAACCTTGATCTTGAATGCAGCTTCTTTGTCGGACATAAGGGCTCATTCGATGTTCGAGGCGGTGTGAACTTCGGTGTTCTTAGAAAAGATTTCAAAAAAGAAATCTGGTCTTTTGATAAACCGAAACTCACTGAACAAAAGTACAAGGTTTCCATGAAGGATATTCTTGTAAGGTAAAATTACTTTTCGAAGGCACACGCGGTTTTATACTTCGTGTGCCTTCTTTATGCTTTGATATTTGGCATTTCAGCCTATTATTAGGCTTTTTTATGCGCCATGTTCGGTTTCTTTTTGAGAGTTTGAGGGTTAAGACCGCTTTACGCATGATACCCTGTTGCATCAAGGCTTTTTCATATTTTAAGTAAAACAGTTCAGCCGAAAGTTTCTTATTCGTTTTTAAGGAGGAAATTATGAGAAAAGGAGTTGTGTTTTTATCTGTTGTAAGTTCTCTTTTGCTCTCACTGTCTTTTTTTTCATGTAACCCTGTGGTATCCGATGATGCTTCCGGTTCTGAATCTGCTTACCCGAAGTTTTCGGTGCAGCCGGATGATAAAGAAGTAAAACGGAACGGAAAGGTTGTTCTTACGGCAAAGGCATCCGCTGTGGACGAAGGCGTAATGAGCTATCAGTGGTATTCCGTATTGAATTATGACGATATGAATAACGGTGCCCAGATGGAATCTTCTTTGATTGAAGGTGCCGTCGGGGAAAAATACGAGTTTACCGCAAGCAAAGTGGGTAATCTTTATTTATATGTAGAAGCGGCTAACAAGACCGGCGCTTTGAATACTGTGTACAAAACAAAAAGTAGGATTGCCTGCATTACTGTAAACGGAAATACCGCAATAAGTTATTTTGTAAATGACCCTGACAAAGGTAACGGTGACCCTGCGTACACTGAATATAAAAAAAGTAAGGAAAATCCTATTGCGATTTCTTTTGATGAAGACGAAATAAAACGCCCCGGATATAAGTTCAACTGCTGGAATACAAAGCCTACCGGTGACGGCACTGACTATGCTGTGGGAGCTCAATATACAAAAAATGAAGATTTGGATTTGTATGCAAAATGGGACTTAATAACATATAACGTAACATATGAACTTTTTGACGGAACTCTTTCCGGTACAAATCCCGCTTCTTTTACGGTAGAAAATCCCCTTCCTCTTATTGAACTTTCAAAGCTCGGATATACATTTAAAGGCTGGTTCGATAAAAATTCTTCCAACGGAAAGAAAATAACAAAACTTGATAAGACTGCGGCTTTATCGGCAAAAGGAACTGCGCTAACTCTGTATGCAAAATGGCAGCTGAACGGAAACTGGGATATAAAATACGTGCTTTATGATGAAACCGTTCCGACCGTTTCCGTTCCGCAAAATGCTGACGAAAACCCGGAAGGGTATAATGTTGCGTCCAACATAGTTTTAAAAGACCCTTCCAGAAAAGGTTATGAGTTTGAAGGCTGGTATGAAACTTCTGATTTTTCGGACAATAAAATAACGGAAGTTAAAGGCACCGGAAACAGAACGTTCTATGCAAAATGGAAAATCATTACATACAGCATAGGCTATGACATATCCGGAGGCTCGCTCACTTCTTCTAATCCTGATAAATACACGGTTGAAGATGAGATTAAATTATATCTTCCCGTTCCTTTGAACGACCCCGACCATTGGAAGCATTGCCCCGGTTTTTACAAAAGCGCGGATTTTTCAGGTGCAAGTATTAATAAAATAGAGAATGGAACTGTAGGAAATCTGAACCTGTATGCAAAATACGAATATATAAATATTCAGATAGAATACGAGATGTTCGGCGGCGAGATTTCTTCGACTCTTCCTACGGAATGGTCTTACGAAAAGTCCGTGGACTTGCAAACTCATGTTCCTGAACGTGGCGGATTTAATTTTTTCGGTTGGTATTCAACAAAATACGGCGGTAATAAGATAACTGTCATCGGAAAAGACGCTCATTCCGTCCGCAAGCAGAAGAACGGAATATGGACTACGGAAGTGTTCGCAAGCTGGACTTCGATAAGCTATACGATTTCATATGACTTGAACGGCGGCGAATACGAAAAGGATGAATATGGAAATATTAATACCGCTATTACCGAAAGTTATACGGCAGAGATAACGGAAGTTGTTCTTCCTTCTGTAAAACGTTCCGGCTATGCCTTTAAGGGATGGTATTTTGAAGGAAAAAGATACGAATCTTTAAAGACAGGGGACTTCGGAAATAAAGCGTTCCGGGCAGAATGGGAAGCCGTTCCGTACAAATTGTTCTACAATCTGAACGGCGGAACTCTTTCAGGTATAAATCCTTCTCAATACACGGTTGAGGATAACGTAAGTTTCCTAAGCCCGACAAAGCAGGGCGCCGTATTCATGGGATGGTACGATAAAAATGTTCAATACAAAGAAATAAAGGCGGGTTCCGGAGTAACAGGCGACAAACACCTTGTAGCAAAATGGATGGAACTTACGGAAATGAAGTTTGTTGAAGGCGGCTCGTTTACAAGAACTTCAATTACAGACGACCAGTATTCTGTAACTGTAAGCTCATTCTACATTCTTGACCATGAAGTTACCCAAAAAGAGTTCCGCGATGTTATGGGCGAAAATCCAAGCAGTCATAAGGGCGACAATTTGCCTGTGGAATCCGTAAACTGGTATCATGCCGTTGCGTATTGCAACAAAAAAAGTCTAAAAGAAGGGCTTGAACCCGTATACGACATTTTCGGAGTTAACTGGGAGGAGCTTAAATATAAGGACATTCCTACTACGGAATCCGATGATAAGTGGGAGTTCATTAAGATGGACAGGACAAAATCCGGATATAGACTTCCTACAGAGGCTGAATGGGAATTTGCAGCCCAAGGCGGAATTAAAACGAAAGGGTACGAATATTCCGGAAGCAGCGACATATCTTCGGTTGCATGGCACAAAGGAAATGCAGGGAACTCAACGCATGAGGTGAAAAAAAAGACACCGAATGAACTTGGGATTTATGATATGAGCGGAAATGTCCTTGAGTGGTGCTTTGACCGTTTTGATTCCGATAACTATTCCACACTTGGACACTGCACTGATCCTATAGGGCCTGATGGAGGTCAGGGCGGAAAAAGGGTGCTGAGAGGCGGCGGATTCGGTAACGCTGAAAAAGGATGTAAAGTAAAAAAGACATCCGGCTTGAATGTTGCTAAAAGAGATAACAGTCTTGGGTTCAGGATAGTCTGCTCAAAACTCTAAAAGCGGTTAAAAACATTTGTTAAAACGCAAAATCCCCGGTTTTGAAATAAAACCGGGGATTTTTTTGTAAATCGTTAAATTTTGTTAATTTTTTCTTGCAGGCTTTGTGAATATGTGCCAGTCGGGTGCTTTTGCGCTTATCACCCATTCTCCGCTGTAAAATCCGTTTTCATTCGCTTTGGGATAGACGAATATCACCTTGCATGGGTTTTCCGTGTCGTACAAAAAAACGTTGCTTTCCCAACTTTCTTTTGCCTCTCCATTGAAAAACACCAGTTCGTTTTTTGGAGTGCTTACAGAAATCCTGTATTTTCCGTGTTTTAGGTTCAGGTGCATTGCCATTCCGCCCATAAGATACAGGGATTTTCGGTAATTGTTAGCTACGTTCGGAATCGAAACCCATTCGTACGTGGCTTTGACTTTGCTTTTTGTGGCATCGTTTCCGTCTTGGTCTTCAATTTTTACCCAACAGCGAATATTGTTTATAGAAGAATCGTTTTCGCTTCGATATATGATAAGTTCCCACGGATTGTGGCGCAGTTTTTCTGAAAAAACGAAGGCGGAACAAAAAATCAGCGTAATAATGATGAATTTTGCTTTCAGCATTCAAAAATATTACATCGCTTTGAAACGAACATCAATCGCCATGTCAATGTCGTCTTTCGAAATCGGAAACACTTCGTTCCAAAATCTATTCTTGTTCAGCCTGAAATGAAAAACAATCGACTAACGAAAAAAAATGCCCTATAATGCTCGAATGTCAATCTTAACATTCATAGAACCTTGCGAACGGTGCATCAAGATTCCCGAAGGACTTTTGCGTAAAAAACGCCATCTTACGCCAAGCGAAATTTCCGTACTTGAGGATAACCTTAACTCCTGCGATGACGGGCTTTGGGAAAACGTTTACGTGGACGATGATAGAATGGGCTTTGACCCCACGTTGATAAAAAGTTCGCATTTTTCAGGTTTTGTGATCTTGGGGCGGATTTGGCCTGCTCTTTTAAAGCATCATGACCTTGAACTTAGGACGGGAATCACAAACTCAAGGCTTAGGAATGTGGTTACAGGGAACGACAATGCGATTTTGAATGCGGCTTATCTTGAAAATTACAGGCTTGGCGACCGAGTGATGATTTTCAACGTGCAGGAAATGAACTGCACGAATCATTCGAAATTCGGAAACGGAATCCTTAAAGAAGGAGAGCCTGAATCGACAAGGATAACCGTGGCGGTTGCGAATGAAAACGGCGGACGGGAAATTCTTCCGTTCGAAAAGATGATTTGCGCCGACGCTTACATTTGGTCAAAATATCGAGCCGACTCTCTTTTGATGGAAAAACTAAAAGAGATGACCGAAAGGGATTTTTCAAAAAAATGCGACAAATTCGGCACTGTAGGCGACGATGCAGTGATAAAAAACACCACCTTGATAAAGGACGCTAAAATCGGCGCAAACTGCTACATAAAAGGTGCGTTCAAACTGAAAAACGTTACCATACTTTCCACACCCGACGAGGTAAGCCAGATAGGCGAAGGCGTTGAAATGGTGAACGGAATTATGGCGGAAGGAAGCAGGGTTTTCTATCAGGCGGTTGCCGTCCGTTTTGTAATCGGAAAAAACTGCCAGCTTAAATACGGCGCGCGACTTTTGAATTCGGTGCTTGGAGACAATTCGACAGTTTCGTGCTGCGAGCTTTTGAACAATCTTATCTATCCGTTCCACGAGCAGCACCACAATTCATCGTTTTTGATTTCAAGCACGGTGATGGGACAGTCGAACATTGCGGCAGGAGCGACAATCGGAAGCAACCACAATTCAAGAAGCCCTGACGGAGAAATTATCGCCGGTCGCGGATTTTGGGCGGGGCTTTGCACAAGTTTCAAGCACAATTCGATATTTTCGCCGTTCGTTCTTGCAGGAAAAGGCGACTACCATCATGAACTTTCTATTGATTATCCGTTTTCCCTTGTTTCGCCCGGAGAAACTTCCTCGTCTCCGGTGAAGGTGCTTCCTGCGTGGTATTTCATGAACGACACGTATGCGATAATGCGAAACAGATATAAGTTCAAGGCGAGGGACAAACGGTTCATAAAGATTCAGAACATAGAAACCGACCCCATAGCTCCGGACACAGTGCAGGAAATCCTCAAGACGGTTTCTAAAATCTTTTCATTGACTTTTGAAAAACTTTGCGTTCTTTTCCCGGAACGATTTGTAAACGTAGGCGACAAAAAACCGGCGGAAGTTCAGGCGAAATCTTTTCTTGAAAGCGAGGCTACGGATTCCTTCGTTCTTTTTGATCCGTCGTGCCAGAAAAAATACGGTGCCCTCGTGTACGGAGCGCAAAAGGCATATGCGACATACATTGACATATTGAAGCTGTTTTCCGTCGCCTCGATAATGGAATACTGCAAGGAAAAATCGTTTTACGCACTTACAAAAAAAATCGTCCTTGAAAAACTGAAAAAACTGCCCGTCCACACCGAATGGATAAACGCAGGCGGACAGGTTATTCCTTCAGATTTGGTAAATGAGCTTATCGAGAAAATAAAAAGTGGAAAAATCGAGACTTGGGAAGAGGTGCATGATTTTTATGACTTCTGCGAAGCTTCTTACACGGATTTGAAGGCGGGATATTCCGTTCATATTCTTGAAAGCGTTTATTCAAAAAAACTGGAGGATTTTACCGAAGGCGACGTTCAAAATTTGGTAAAAAGCGTAAAAGAAGCCGCCGAAAGGACATACACTTCTTCGTTCGAGTCAAGAAAAAAAGACTACACGGATTCGTTTAGGACTATGACCTACGATTCTCAAGAGGAGATGATTTCTGTTCTTGGTCCTTTGGAAGAAAACACTTTTTTAAATACATTGAAAAGCGACGTTGATTCGTTCAATCAAGAAACCGAAAAGATTTTTGGAGGATTTGGCTCTTAATGATAAAAAAAATACTTTTTGTCTGCCACGGAAACATCTGCCGTTCCCCGATGGCGGAATTCGTTTTTAAGAATATGGTTTCTGAGCGCAGTTCGGATTTTTCGGACGGAACTTCGTTTGTGATAGAATCCGCCGCGACAAGCGCAGAGGAAATCGGAAACGACATGCATAGCGGTGCGAAAGAAAAACTCAGGGAAAAGGGCATTCCGTTCACTCGTCACCGTTCAAGAAGAATCACGGCTGCTGACTACGATAAATTCGATGTTCTTGTCGGAATGGACATAGAAAACATCTACAGAATGGAAAAACTGTGGAAAAACGACCCTTCGGACAAAGTAAAACTTCTTCTTTCGTTCGCCGGAAAGGACAGGGACATCGCAGATCCGTGGTATACGCACGATTTTGAAAAAACTTTTCTTGATATAAACGAAGGCTGCGCAGCTCTGCTTGAAAAAATCCTAAAATAGACCTGATTTATTCTTTACAAGGAAAAATATGGAAAAATTCATTTTAAGAAAAGCGAGCCAACCGGATATCAAAGAAATAATGAAGATTGAAAGAGATTCGTTTTTGCCTGAAATCCGGGAAAAAGAAGAACTTTTTCTTGAAAGAATCTGTGTTTTTCCTGAAGGATTTTTTGTATTTGAGGAAGAAGAGACCGGGCATCTTGCAGGATATTTTTCAAGCGAACTTTGGGAAACTGTTCCCGATTTTAATGAGTTTTCTGTGGGACACAGCATAAAAAAAATCCATTCAGATAATGGAAAAATCCTTTATATTTCAAGTTTTGCGCTTCCTGAAAAATTTAGGGGAAAAGGGAACGGAACAAAGTTTTTTAACGCCGCCATAAAAGAACTGGAGACAGATTTTTTCCCGGAAAAAGAAGTTTTGATGGTAAACGAGGATTGGAAGGGTGCAAGACACATCTACGAAAAATCAGGTTTTATGGAAATCAGCAGAATCGAAAATGCGTTTTTTCCTTCAAGAGCTGGAATTGTTATGGAGAGGCATTGCGTTTCTTTTTAGGTCTTGTGCAGGTAAGAAAATGCTTTTTCCGTGTTTTAGAATTTTTAATCTTAAACCGGGCTTACAACATAAAATAAGTTGACGCATTTATTTTTGACGGACGGATTTTCAGATTCATCGTCTGAATAAATCGCTTGTTTTATCCGATAATCTTCATGCGGACTGATTAAAGCAAATCCTTTGTCCGATTTTTAGAGGTCATATGTCTGAACGGAAACTTAAAAATTCTGTGGAAGAATTTCTTGTGTACATAAGGAACGTGCGTCAGCTTAGCGAAAACACATCGCTCGGCTACCAAAACGACCTTAAAATCATGGAAGAATACCTTGGAGGCGACGCTCCTTTATGCGGCATAGGAACGGAAGATTTGAATTTCTGCATAGCAAACCTTTCGTCGAAGGGTCGTGCCGCAAGTTCCGTAAACCGTTTTATTGCCGCCGTAAGAAGTTTTTTCTTCTATTGCAGAAAATTCGGCTACATCCAAAAAAATCCCGCCCTTGAGGTAAGAACCGTAAAACTTCCTAAATACGTTCCGGCGTTCCTTACGCACGACGAAATTGACCGACTTTGCAAAGAGCCTGAAAAAAACGAGCTTCTTTGGGAAAAGCGGGACAAGGCGATTTTCGAGTCGTTTTATTCCACAGGCTGCCGAGTGAGCGAACTCGTCTCGCTTAAAAAATCGGATTTTGACTACAGCCGCCACGCCGCTAAAATCGTTGGAAAAGGAAACAAGGAACGGTGGGTTTATTTTGAAAAAGATGCGCAGAATGCCATAAAAGACTATCTTCTTGACAGGGAACGGCGTTTTCGCTCTGAGAATGTCGAGGATTCTTCGGAGTTTCTTTTTGTAAATCAGAATGCAGGTCCGCTTACTTCAGGCGGCGTGCGTTATATCTTGAACAGATACACAGGAAAGGAAGGCTTGAACCGCCATGTTTCTCCGCACGCCTTGCGCCATACTTTTGCTACAATAATGCTTTCAAGCGGCGCGGACATAAGGGTTGTGCAGAAATTTTTGGGACATTCAAGCATTTCGACTACCCAGCGTTACACCCATCTTACAACACAGCAGCTCATAGACATATATAAACGCTGCCATCCTCATGCAGGCGGGCGGACGGACATATAAAGGCTTCGTTCATCGGATTGTCGGTCGTATGTCCGTCTCAAGAATCGGACGTTGTCCGATTCTTGCAAGATGTAGTATCCATCCACATAAGGATTGAGTGTCCCTCCGCATAGGGAAGGACAGCTCCTCTATATAAGGAATGACCGTCATTACACATAAGGTCGGAGTGTACGACCACGTAAGGTCGGAGAGACCGACCACATAAGGTCGAAATGTCCGACCGCATATTGACGGAGGACGGACATATAAAGGCTTTGTTCATCGGATTTTCCGACTGCAAAGGGGTAGTACCCCTTTTACCCCTCTGCTATAAGGGGGGAAACCGGCTCGGAATTCGAATCCCGCAGGTTTCCTCCTTTACCCACCATCTGTCACGAATCGGACAGTTGTCCGATTCGTGAGACGGGCATATTCATGCATCCTTCATCCGATTGCTGCAAGATAGATTATCCCGGTTTTCCGTAAGGAAAACCGGGTGTCGGCGGACGGACATCTTAAGGCATCCTTAAAGCGAGTAACTGGTATTATGTCCGCTGCAACTTTTCCGATGGCAAACTCGTGTAAAAAAATCTTTATACCGGTTTCTAAATAACGAAACAACTTGCAGGCTTTATAATAATAAAAAAGTTACAACCATGTACGGGTTCTTAGGGCAGAGCCCTAAGCAGTGCGGGAAAAAGCGGGAGGGTTTAAGGGAGGGAGAGGAAACCATGCTCTGACGGGATGTCATCTCCCTCCCTTATTACAATTAGGTACAAAATCGTTTAAGACACTGCTCTCTGTAAAGGATTGAACATACTCGGCATTGTTATTTAGTGTTCTATAAAATTCGATAATTGCAAATTCTATCAACAATTAAGTATTGCTGAATCTACGCCGTTCCGTAATAGAATGATAAAACAACATAAAAACCATCAAGTTTTCGCTACGAAACCTTGTCGGTTTGTAAGGCTGTCTTATTTATTGCAGAAGTTATACATTCCTAAAAACGCAACAGTTGAACAAAGTATCAAGTTTGAAAATTGCCGCATTGGTGTGCAAAAGCTCACTCGTACATCATAGAGTTTTTTCTACAAACTTGCAGTCTTTTCCAATCGCGCCGTCTTATCAGCTTAAAATAAACCTTCACATTCAGTTTTTATTATGCTTAAAACACAAAACGCTTAAAAACTGCTATAATCCCGAACGATGAAAAAAGCAATTTTCTTTATTGCAGCCCTTGCAGCATCCTTCTTCGGAGGAACAAAAGTCCTATGCGCAGAAGGTATTCTGAACAGTGAAAACTACGGAGAATACACGCTTGAAAACGGTATGGAACTTTTCGCGTTGGAAGATTTTTCCTCGGCTACGGTAAACATAGAACTTTCGTTCAGGGCAGGCTTCGGTTCACAGTCGCCTGAAAACACGGGCTTTTTTCCGCTTTATTCAAGGCTTTTCAAATACGATGCAGATGGAAACGAAATGAAAAAACTATCTGCAGAATGTTCGGCAGATTCTTCAAGATACAGGATAAACTGCGTTCCGTCCGCATTGGAAGACAGTTTAGAATCCCTTGCATTGCGTGCATTTTCCCCAAGTTTTTCCGATTCCGCAATAAAAAAAGAATACGAAAAAATGAAAGAAGAAATTCTTTCATACAGTGAAACGCCGGCATCATTTTTGAACAGCGCGATAGATTCAAGAGTTTTCTCGGAATCTCCATGGAAACAGGAATCCGGGATATACCCGGCACTTTTCAAAGGAAAAACCGCAGACGAAGTAAGGACAGTGCTAAAAGGAATCTCGGAACTTTGGTACACGCCGCAGAACGCATCCATATTCATTTCAGGCTGCATGAAAAAAGAGAAAATGCTTGAATCCTGCAAAAAAGCATTTGGAGAAATTAAACCCGGCACAAATTCCTTAAAAGCAGAACCGGTAAAATCCGGCGGCAACAAAAGAAAATTCGTGATTGTATCCCCGGATTTTTCGTCAAACCTTACGCAGATTGTCGTGCAGTTCACCTCGCTTGGGATGACGGAAACCGACCTTATGGCGGCGGTGCTTGGCGCAGAAAATTCCACGATGAAAAATACACTTCTCTGTCAGAAAAACCTTTCGATAAAAGAAGAAGAATACATAGACGCAGGGGCGGCGCACAAAAACGGCTCTTCCCGCCTGATAATACAGGCTTTGATGGAAGAACCTGTGAACAAAAAAGTAAACATCGCGCCCCAAGTAGAACTTTTTCTTTCGAAATTAAAGGAAAGCATAGAAACCAGCAAGGAAGACGAATTTCTAAGAGCGAAAAAACGACTTTCAGAGGATTTTATCGCAATCTGCAAGGACTCAAGCACTTTCATGGACTATCTTTCGCAGTTTCGGGCGGTGGAAGATTTTTCGTCCGAAAGCGAAAAATCTCTTGGAATGGCAGAAAGAATGATGGCAAAACCGCAACTTATTCAAAGTCAGGAAAGTGAAAAAATCAAGGAAATCTGCAAAACCGAAGAGCCGTTTGTTTTCGTTCTTTTAAATTCAAAAGTCTACGGGCAAAACAAAAAAGCATTCATAAAATCAGGTTTTTCAGCGGTGGACAAAAAAAATGCCTCGTGGTATTCGACGGAACTAAAAAAAATCCTTGGCGAAAACCACCGACAAAAAGAAAACAAGGCTTCCGAAGAAGACGCACTTCCCGATGAAAAAAACGACTTTCAATTCATAGAAGAAAACAGGCTCGCTCTAAAAACAATAAGGCTTAAAAACGGGATTCCGGTAACGGTGAAGACGACAGACGCTACGGGAAACATACTCATAATGGTCTCTCTCAGCCTTGGAAAATTCTCATACAATGAAAATCCCGGCTTTGAAAAAATCATAACAAGTGCGTTCGCCCAGAACATCCAAAAAGAAATATCAAAGTACAGAAACGACAACATTCTTGAAGGAGAACCAGAAATCCTTAGCGAAACATTCAACAGTTACACGGCGATAACAGTAGAATGTGCAAAAGAAGACGCGGCGATATGCCTTCGATGCATTTCGGATGCAATAATATTCGGCGATATTCATCCTGCAGAGGCGGACAGTTACGTCTATTCAATACGGACTCAAAAAAGGCTCTACAACGCTTCCGCCGTGAACCAACTTTCCTACAAGGCAAGCCGCTGGCTTTTCAAGGACGGAATCATTCGCCGCATTCTGGACACTGAAAGCGACATTCTTGAAGACACAAGCTACTTTCAGATTCTGAACGCATACCCTTCGCTCTTGGACTCAAGGCTTTACAGAATCGTAATCGTGGGACCTTTGGATTGGGAATACCTTTACGAGCCTCTAAAAAACACGTTCGGACTTTTTACAGCCCACGGAAAACCTCAAACACAAAACGAACTTGAAAAAATAGATTTTCCCGAGGACAAAGCCGTCAAAGTAAAACTAAGGCACGTTTTTACCACGGACATAAAGGCTGAAGACGCAGGTCCGATGCCGGCAGTGCTTGTCCCCACAAAAAATTTCTTTGACCCCGTGCAGTTTTGGCTTGAAGCCCCCGAAAATTCCCCGGATTCTCTTAAAAACGAAGTCATATACGATGCCCTTGTTTTCAGACTGAAAGAATTTCTTGAAGAGGAAACGGAAAACGAACCTAAAAAAGACGGAATCCCGCTTTTCAGTGAACTAAGGCTTTCCGTCCGCACAAAAGAAATTCCTTCCTCGTCGTTCACGTTCATGTCAGTGGCGCACACAAAGGCGATAGACGACTTTTTCAAAAAAACGGTGGATTTTTTTATAAAAAAACTCTCCGAAGACGAAAGCGAGATTAGCCGGGTAAAAGAAAGCTGGGTGCTGAACGCACTTAAAGGAACTTCGTCGAACAGAGGGACTTCCATCCTTATCAGAAACGGAGGGGAAAATCCGGCACTCTACCTTGATAGCTACGAGACTTTGATAAACGCCTCAAAAGAAGACATAATGGATGTGGTGCAAAAATACATAATTCCAACTCCAAAACTTCGGCTTTATTCCGAAGAAAGCGCACGGTAAGGAAGCAAAAATGAACGAGACGGAAAAACTTTCTTCGGAATACATTGATTTTTTGGCTCAGGACTGCGACAGGACTTCCTTCATAGTAAATTATCTTGAAAAAAGAGGTGTAAAATCCACCGTCATAAACATCGATGAAAGACGGCACATATACGTGAACTTCCCAAAAGAGCAGTACAGCGGCTACTTCAGGATAAAAACGCTGATTGCACACTACGACAGGGTAAAAGAAAGTCCCGGAGCAAACGACAACAGTTTTGCGGTCTTTTCGATGATGAACTGGGCTGCATCGTTAAACGAAAAAAACATCCAGCACAACATAAGGCTCATCTTCACGGACGGAGAAGAAATGGACGAACTTGAAGGGCAAGGGGCGTTCGCCTTGGCAGGAACATTCCGCCGCCTTGGAATAACAAACGACGACGTTTATGTGTTCGACTGCATGGGACGGGGAACAATTCCCGTGCTTCAAAAACCGCCTCTCCTTGACAAAGCAAAACCTGCGTTCAGGAAAAAATTCAATGAGCTTTTCAACAGAACGCAGGCTGTCTTAAAAACGGCGACAGGCGGCTCGTGGGTAACGCTTCCAGTTTCATGGAGCGACAACGCAGGCTTCATCGCCTCGGGGATTCCTGCGGTTCTTGTTACAATGCTTCCGTCAAATGAAGCGTCCGCCTACATGATGGCTCTTGCAAAAAATCCCGGACTTGAAGATTTTGTCGTAAACCACAAAGCCGCAACTCCTGACGAACGCATCCGACTTTCGACCATGCTACCTGAAACTTGGAAATTTCTTCATTCCCAAAAAGATTCTGCAGAATCGATAACTGTCGAAAGTTCATACGTTTTTGAGCGGATATTAAATGTAATTGCGCTTTCAAAGGAACTTCCGTAACAATATTGCGGGATATATGCAGAGGGGCGGACATTTTAAGGTTTCGTTCATCTGATTGATAGCCGTATTTATGTCCCAAGTTTTCCTTAACAGGGAAACTTGTATAGCCCATCTTGCAAGTTTTCCTATGACAAACTCGTAGCGGACATCGAAAGAGGAAAATTGTTCAGGGAGTTCGGAATCGCTCGGTTACAAGACACAGTTTTAGGTTCCGCACTGATACGGCATTGCTGGAAATGGCAACTTAGAAAAATGCCGTATCAGTGCGCATAAGTGCTATGCACTCAAGCTTTTCAAAAAACGGCGAGAGAAGAAGCAGCACGCTCTTTAAGTGCATATAACATTCAGTTTGACAAGATACACGGCGGAAAATTGAAACCTTTCACAAACCATGTTACAATGCTCGCAAGTAAGGAGAGACACCGTTGCGACGGATCTCTTTGTTTTTGAGGGATAAAACATATGGAAAAGAAAAGCAACAGAGGTGGAGCACGTCCCGGAGCGGGAAGAAAGAAAGGTTCAAAAAATACTGGTTCAACCCCGCAATGTGCAACATTCCAATTCAGGCTTTCGATTCAGGAATTGGAAAGTCTAAAATCTCGTGCGGCGGCTAAAAACATGAATGTGTCTGCTTTTGTAAAAAGTATTTTATTTCCCGATGATTGATTTTTTTGAAAATCCGTATTAGTATTGAACCTGATTACGACCTTAAGGTTGATTTGATTTCGTTTGGGGCAGACGCAAATCTGCTCCTTTTTTATGTTTTTCTTGAAATTACATCTGCAGCTGCAGAAAACCTACGGGAGAGAGATAAAACGCGTGTCTTTTTCAGTAAGCTGCCAGTCGGAAGAATTGGCGGAGCTCAAGCACAGGGCAAAATTGAGCTGTCTAACAGTCAGTAAGTTTATTTTAAACGCCGTATTAAAATAAACTTACGATAGATTTCAGTCTGTAT
Source organism: uncultured Treponema sp. (assembly GCA_938039145.1). GTDB lineage: Bacteria > Spirochaetota > Spirochaetia > Treponematales > Treponemataceae > Treponema_D. Next base: position 1,498 of record CALHVG010000046.1, on the reverse strand, counting down.
TGAATTTGATTTTAACAGATAATTCTTACGTTTTAACAGAAAACTGAATATCGTAATGGTCATAAAAAAGATTATAACCTTCATTGTCGGTACTGTGTTTGCAATACGCAAGGGCGACAGAAGAAGTGTTCGATTGAATTCCGTAAGAGAAAAGCTCCTTTCTGCAAAAAAGAACTCGCTTGTTTTTTATCACAATCATCCGCTTAGCGGCAGTTTTAGTTTTGCAGATGTGGAAATTATAAATACCTATCCGGCACTAAAAGAAATGGTTGCTGTCGGACATAACGGAACCGTTTATTCTTTGAAGGTTGGAATCAGATTGTCAGTAAAAGAATTTGATAAATTAAGTTTCATTTGCACAGAGCCTGACTTAATTAAACAACTTGTAAAAAATTATGGCTGGCATTATAGTATTAAAAAGGGATGATACGTTATGGATGTTTATTATGATGAAACTCCTCTTGAAAATCAGGAGTGGCAACTTAAATATAATTTACGCAGGGAATTCATAGAATTAAACAGAACCCAAAACCTCACACCCGAACAACGCTGTCGCCTAGATATTCTCCATCATGGAACAGAAGAACAAATAAAACAACTTGCCGAAACCAACTGACTTTTAACCGCTGTTAAGCCACAACGGCGGCTTTCTTTTTCTATACTTATCACATACGCTTTCATCAGCCGGCGGACTTGGCGGCAAGCACTCCTCCGCAAACCGTCAAGTCCGCATCTCCGGCAGTGAAAGCCCCAGTTCTAAAACTTTTTTTTGTTTTTTAAATCAGCCGTTCCAAACGGAAGGAGGTGAACGTATGAGTAAATGTCTAAAATGCCTGCTCAGCTTTTGGCTGTGGATTGTCGTTTATGATGATAATCATATCGCTCGCGGCGAGCGCAATTCCGCAGATTGCTGTGACGGTTTTTGCCGCTGTGATTTTCGCAGCTTCACTGGCAGTCGCTGTTATCAATCCCGGCATATTTGCCCGGCAGACCACAACGGCAACAAGCGGATAGTAACGCTTCGTCACTGAAATTTATGCCTTTTGGCGATAAGGACACCCCCGTCCGAGTCGCCATTTTTATTTACAAATAGATTTTGAAAACGGAGTGCGGGAATGAAAGTATACATCGCGGGAAAAATCACCATTTTTAGAAAGCAAATCGGAACATAATGAGATACATAAAATCAAATCCTGCTGGAGGCAAGATGAAATCTAAATCAAGCATTACATGGACGCTGTATAAAAAAGATGGGCGTACAAAGTACAACGTAAGAATCGACGCAAGCGGCTCGGAGATTTTAATCGGAATCGAGACGATTGTAACGGAAGCGGCAAAAGCCCTCTCCAAAGAATTGAAAGTCCCGCACGATATGGCGTGCCAAGCAATTTTAGAGACGCTCAATGATAATGTCGGAAAGAAGTAAGAGAAAAAGGGGAAGAACAAATGACAAAATTGGAAAACCAAATACTAAAAGAAATAAAAATCAACAGATGGA
>CALHVG010000045.1 GCA_938039145.1 uncultured Treponema sp. | reverse complement strand
CGTCGCGTACGGCAGCTCTCTCGATCAAGTCGGCATCCTCGCGCACACGCCGTCGGATATCGCCGAAGCGCTTTACGCGATGTGCGGCGCCGATATGTACGACGATACGAGCGCGGATTTGCCCGGAAAAGAAAAATTATTAAATCTCAAACTCTGCGGAGATGCGCCGTTTTCGTCTTTGAAAATCGCGCTCATCCGTCAATTCCTCGAAAACAAGGGGCTTGATGCGGACGTCGGAAAAGTCTTCGACGAAACGCGCAAATGGTTTGAAAGCAGGGGTGCGAAAATCGAAGTCGTCGATATGCCGGTCATGGATGCCTCCGTCGCAAGTTATTACGTACTCGCGCTTGCCGAAGCCGCGTCGAATTTGAGCCGCTTTGACGGAATCCGTTACGGCGCAAGGGTTGACAGAGGGACTGGCTATGACGAGCTTTTTGTCGACACAAGGTCAGGCGGTTTTGGACCTGAGGTAAAACGCCGCATCGTTATAGGAAATTATGTGCTTTCCGAACAGTTTTCCGGCGACACGTATAAAAAAGGAATGACCGTGCGTGCAAGAATTCAGCGAGAAATGGCAGCCCTTTTTGATTCATACGATATCGTTCTTTGTCCAACCTGCCCGACACCGGCGTTCAAACTTGGGCAAAAAGTTGATGATCCGCTTGAAATGTACCTTAGCGATATGTACACGGTTTTTGTAAACCTTGCACGCATTCCTTCAATCAGCGTTCCTTCGGGACGGGCGGAAGGAACGGACGGCATGCCTATCGGAATGCAGTTTGCAGGCCCTATGTTCAGCGAGGCGAAATTGCTTGAGATTGCCCAGGCTTGGGAAAACGACCATCCCGGTTGCGGAAGTCCCATAAAATGACGGAAAGAAGAATTTTTGGCGGAATCAAAAGACATTCCGCATTGGCGTATTTCCGGCGCAATGAAATAATACTTTTGAATGGAGTTCATGGAAAATGGCAATAGATAAATGGGAAATAGTCATTGGTTGCGAAATCCACACCCAGCTTCTTACAAAGACAAAGGCGTTCTGCGCCTGCGAGAACCGCTATGGCGGTATGCCGGATACCAGAGTGTGTCCCGTATGCCTTGGGCTTCCGGGTGCGATGCCGAGAATCTCAAAAGGTTATGTGGAACTGGGAACGGTCGCTGGACTTTCACTGAATTGCGACATCGCAAGATTCACGAAATTCGACCGGAAGCATTATTTCTACCCCGACCTTGCTAAAGGCTACCAGATTACACAGTATGACCTTCCGCTTTGCACGGACGGATTTGTCGACCTTCCGCTGATTCGTTATCCGAAGAATGAAAGACCCGGCGAAGAAAAATTCAGACCGAATAATTTCTTGGGAGAACCTTGCGTTATCGACGGAAAATATCGCCGGGTTCGAATCGAAAGAATTCATCTTGAAGAAGACGTAGGAAAATCTCTTCATCTAAAGGGAAATCATTCGTACATTGACTATAACCGTTCCGGAACTCCGCTTATCGAAATCGTTACAAAGCCGGACATCACAAGTCCGGATGAGGCGGCTTTGTTCATGCAGACTGTTCAAGAAATCCTTCGTTATGTGAAAGTCACAAAAGGAAACCTTGAAGAAGGAAACATGAGGTGCGACGCGAACATAAACCTTAACGTTTGGGAAGACGGAAAACTTTATCACACTCCGATTTCCGAGATAAAAAACTTGAACTCGTTCAGAGCCATCCGGGAAGCGTGTTCGTATGAAGCCCAAAGGCAGCTCAAGGAATTTATGGAGGACAGGCAGGTCTTCAATCCGGGATTCAAGAATACGATGAACTGGGACGAGGAGAACGGCGTTACCCAGATAATGCGAACAAAAAATTCTTTTGTGGATTACAGGTTTACAACAGAGCCGGACATAAAGCCTTTCTACGTAAGCGAAGCCCTTGTAGAAAAAGCGGCGGAACTTGTCGGCGAACTTCCCGAAGAAAAACGAATGCGTTTTCAGGAAGAATTCGGTCTTACGCAGTTTGATTCCGAGGTTCTTACCGGAACGCGCGAACTTTCTCTTTGGTTTGAGTCTGCCGCTGAAAAATCAAAAAGTCCAAAGCGTGTTGCAAACTTGATAATTGCGGAACTTCTTGCGGTTCTGAACGAAAGCCGAAAGACAATAAACGACGTGAACATAACGCCGAATCATATCGCTGAACTTGCCGATGCCCTTGAGGATAACAGAATAACCTCAAAGCAGGGAAAAGAAGTTTTTTCGGAAATGCTTTCAACTGAAAAACTTCCGTCTGAAATCATACGGGAAAAGGGAATGGAAGTTGTAAGCGATTCGGATGCGATTCAGGAAATAGTGGATAAGGTCATTTCGGGAAATCCTAAAGCAATCGAGGATTTCAAGAAAGGTAAGACGAACGTCGCAGGCTGGCTCATGGGACAGGTAATGAAAGAATCCCACGGAAAGGCAAATCCGGCTCAGGCCACAAAAATGATAGTCGAAAAACTTTCGAAAATGTAGGCGGAGATAAAATATCCGCATAGATAGAATTAGTTTTTTTTATTCGCTATACTTTGTTTATGAGAGAATTGGATTTTTTCTCCGAAGAGATTTTCAAACGCTACGGAACAATTCAGCGCGCAAGAGGATGTTTTCTGTATACCAAAAAAGGTGTCCGTCTTACGGATATGTGTCAGGAAGGCGGACGGGCGATTCTTGGATGGGGCGGTTCTTCGTGCTTTACCGTGTTCAAAAACGTTTTGAACCGAGGAATCACGGGAACATTCGCGACCGAATACGATTCAAGAATCCGAATCGCAGTCTCAAAACTTTTGAATTCCGAACGGCACGTGTTTTTCTACAACTCAAAGGAAAAAGCGCTTAAGGAATCGCTTGCATTTTCGGGCGAAACTAAGTTTTTTAAACCGTGGGAAGACTCTTCGACAGACTGGTCGGCTCTTCCTTGCGTAATATTAGAACCGCCAATGCCTTGGACAAAAGACATATTTATCCTTGCTTTAAAAAAAGAATGTTCCGATGATTTTCAAAAAATCGATGCGGGCATAAAAATCAACGCTCCTTTGCAGGCTGCCGTTTCAAGGTCAATTTACAATTTGATAAAAGCGATTCAGGTTCGAAAAGAATCGGACTGGTTTGTGTATGACAAAATTCTTTCTGCTTATTTTGAGCGAAAGGGGCCTTATCTTTATCCCAAAATCCCTAAGGAAATGTACGCCGCCGCTTTCATTCATTTTTTGGATTCTGAAATCGTAATGAGCCCTGATTTTTCAATTCCTTCGATAGTTCCGTTCGGCGCGGACATCGGAGTTTTTTCAAAACTCAAGAAAAATCCGTTTAAATATTGAACTTTGCATTTAAGGAAAAATGGCAGATGGATTTTTTTGATGAAGGAAAGCGAATGGACGAAAAAGTTTTTGTTCAGGACAGTTTTTGGGAAAAATTTCTAAAGGAAACAGGATTTTCAAAGGAATGTTCCTGTGCGGGGGACATTTGTTTTGATTCTGACGGTTTTTCCAATGACGCTAAGATTTTGCTTGTCCTTTCGGGAAAAAAAACTGCCATATTTTCAAGCTATGATTCTTTTTTTATTGACAACGAGCCGCTTCCTGTTCAGGGGGAACTTTATGTTGTCCTTGACCGAAGCGAATCTCCGGTTGCCGTTATAGAGCTTGAGAGTGTAAGCGTTATTCCGTTCCGTGATGTGAACTATGATATGGCAAAGCGTGAAGGCGAGGACGAAAATATTGAGGCGTGGAGAACCCGGACACGGGAAATTCTTGAGGAAGAGGGCGCGGTCGTCGGATTTGATTTTTCACCCGACATGAAACTTGTGTTCCAAACTTTCAGGATTGTTTACAAATAAATGGTGATTAAATGTTTGCGTTGCAAACTTTATAGCGCAGAAATATTTTGCGCAATTTTTTATGGAGGCTATAAATGGCTGGAAAAACAAGTGTCTCGATAGGACATTTTATCCTTCGGACTGCTTTGGGCTTGATGCTCGCCGTTACGGGTATCTGGACTCTTCAGGGGGGCGGAGATGCCGCCGCCGAATCTTTGCGTCAGATTTTTGACGGCGATGTGGAAAAAGTTGTAGTGATTGTCTTTGGGGTAATCGAACTTCTTTTGGGTATATTTCTTGTGGTTGAAATTTTCATAGGAAATAGATTTGGAGTTTTCGGAAGAATTCTTGAGATTATCGTGATAATCGTGTGGGCGATAGCGATAGTCCTGATGGATTTTTTGGGAGGAAACTTACTGAAACCCAACTTCCTGAACTGGCTTTATACCCTTTCGATTCATTGCGCAATTTTGGGCGGACTTTTGTACATTCACGACTGATAAAAAGTTTTCCTGCGTATAAAAAAGGCTGCCCTGCATTTATGTCCGGGTTTTGAAAAATCAAAAGACGCTTTTTATAAGCGACATTTCGGTTTTCAATTCCCCTACTTGCAGGACAGCCTTTTTTCGAGGTTACGCTCGAATCTAGCGGGCGTATTCTACGATTCTTGTTTCCCTTATCATAGTAAGCCGTATACGACCGGGGTATTTTAGATCGTTTTCTATCTGTTTTGCTATGTTTTGTGCAAGCTGTTTGACTTCACCGTCCGCAATCTTTTCGTTGTTGACAAGTATGCGGAGTTCTCGACCGGCTTGGATTGCATACGCCTTTTCAACCCCGTTGAAATTTTCGGCGATTGCCTCAAGATTTTCAAGACGTTTTACATAGTTGTCAACCGTTTCGCGTCTTGCACCCGGACGAGCAGCGGAGATGGCATCCGCAATCTGCACAATTACCGCTTCAAGTGTTGTAGGCTCTACGTCGTTGTGGTGGGCGGCGATGGCATTTACAACCTTGGAATCTTCCCCCATCTTCCTTGCGATTTCAGCACCTACTTCAGCATGGTTTTGGTCGCTGTCGTTTTCCGCACCCTTTCCGATATCGTGAAGGAGAGCGGACCTTTTTGCAAGTTCTCTGTCTGCGCCGACTTCCGCCGCTATCATGGAAGCCACCATTGCAACTTCCTTTGAATGATAAAGCACGTTCTGTCCGTAACTTGTCCTGAAATACAGGCGACCTAACGCCCTTATTCCGTCCGTCGGCATATTGTGTATTCCCACGTCGAAGAGAGCCTTTTCTCCTTCCTCATAAATCTTGTTTTGGACTTCTCGTGTAACTTTCTGCACGATTTCTTCGATTCTCGCAGGATGGATTCGTCCGTCGGAAATAAGACGCTCAAGCGATTCTTTAGCGATTTCTTTTCTGACAGGATCAAAGCACGATATGACGACAGCTTCCGGCGTATCGTCTATGATTATGTCTACGCCGGTAAGTGTTTCAAGCGCCCTAATGTTCCGTCCTTCTCGTCCGATGATTCTTCCTTTCATCTCGTCGCTTGGAAGTGAAACGGTCGTCACAGTGATGTCGCTTGTGGTTTCGGGAGCAAGACGCTGAATCGTCGTTACCAAAATGTCCCTTGCTTTTTTTTCGGCGGCAAGCTGGGCATCCTGTTCAATCTTGTTCAGAAGTGCTTGGGCGTCATGCTTGGCATCGTTTTCAAGGTTCTTGATTATAAGATCCTTTGCCTCTTGCTTTGAAAGACCTGATATGCGTTCCAGTTCTTTACGGTATTCTTCTTCCTGAACTGCAAGAGCCGCTTCTTTCTTTTTCATGATTGCAGCTCTTTCGTTGAATTCCCGTTCCTTTTTCTCACATTCGGCGGCTTTTTGGTCTACAAGTTCTTCCTTCTTGTTTACCCTAGCTTCATAACGCTGCACTTCGGCGCGTCTTTCCCTGTTCTCCCGCTCCTGCTGGTTTCGTTCGCGAATGAGTTCGTCTTTGCCGTTTAGCAAAATTTCTTTTTTCTGAGCTTCAGCTTCTCTTATAGCTTCCTGTTTTACACGTTCTGCTTTTTGTTCTGATGCAGATAGTTGAAATCTGGCATACAGCCAGCGAATAATCCATCCAAGAACGATTCCCGCAACCGGAAGAGCGATGAACAAAACTATGTTCTTCATTCTCTCATCTCCTTTGCAAAATTATAGAATAGTTCAGTCGCTATAATAGAATAATAAAATACTATTGTCAAATGGAATAACGTTTTGTAAATTACCGTGTTTTATGGTTTTCCGCCTGAAATTTGTCGTTTATCAGGCGCCATGCCACAGAGCCGGGTTTTAAACTGTTTGGGATTTTGTCTTTTGAAAACCATTTTGCCTCGAGAATTTCTTCTTGCTGGACGGAAATTTTTCCCGACTCGTATTCTGCGGTGAATGCCATCATCAGTTGGTTTGGGAACGGCCAACTTTGGCTTCCTTTGTAGACGGGATTTTTTACGGTTATGCCTGTTTCTTCAAGGACTTCACGGACCGCCGCCTCTTCGGGTGTTTCTCCTGCTTCGATGAATCCTGAAACGCATAGAAAATCTTCGGGATTTCGTTTTGCGTGGCGGACAAGGAGCATTTTTTCTCCGTTTTTTACAAGGACGATTACGCATGGATCTGTGCGTGGAAAATATATCGTTTTGCATGAACGGCATTCCATGGCGGAAAGTGTGTCGCTGTCTGAAAGCCGTTTTCCGCATTCTTGGCAGAATTTCATGGAAGAGCGCCATTTTAGGATTGTCCTTGCCCTTGAAAAAATGAAGATTTCTTCTTGCGTTTTTGAAACGAACGTGGCTCTGATCGGAACGGAAACCGACTGGAACGGGAGGAGCGGAATGTCGCTTTCTTCAAGCATGAGCGCAGCGTAACGAAACTGGTCTTCGTAGAATGCGTTTTTTGCATCCACGATTTTTAGCGTCTGGGAAAATTCTTTTTGGGTGGGAAGGGAAAAATCTTTGTGAAGGAGAATCTCTTTTCCGATAAGTAGGAGAAAATATTTTGCCTCTGAAATATCTAATTTTTCGTTTGGAAGTTTGATGAACGCCATGCGGACAATTATAAATCTCTTTTGTGAAATTGCTCAATCGGAAAAGCACGATGAAAAATCCCGGCATTTGTGCTATGATTTTTTCATGAATCTGAACGACAAGCGGGCTATGGCATACGGAAAATCTAGTTCATATGCCGAAAAAAAGGCTGAGACCAAAGCGGATGGAGTTTTTCAATCTTTGAAGCAAAACGAAAACGCCGGAAACATTCTTTATAAAGTTCCCGGAGAAGAAAAAAAATCCGGGGAATCCGTATACAGGCGGGTCGCAAAATTTCTTTTGATAATCGGAACGGAGCGTTCGTCCGAAATATTGCGGCATCTTAGCGAGGAACAGGTTGAAAAGATTGTGCCTGAACTTGCGACGATTCGTAGCGTTGGTGCGGACGAAAGAGAAGTTATTCTTGCCGAATTTGAAGGTCTTGCAAACCGCACTTTTGAAAACGGCGGAAAGCAGACTGCGTTCACGATTCTTTCAAAGGCGTACGGACCTGAAAAAGCCGAAGAGATGGTTTTGAAGGCAACCGCCGCTCCTGCTTCCGAACCTTTTGAATATCTAAAATCATGCGATGCGGAAAAAATAGGTCTTCTTCTTGACGACGAAAGCGCAGGCATTCAGGCTTTGGTGCTTTCGTATGTAGAGCCCAAAAAGGCTGCCGCAGTGATAAACGGAATGAAAAGCGAGGCAAAAAAAGATGTCGTCCGTCATCTTGCAAACCTTGGTTCAGTGAACCCGGATTTTTTGCATCGAGTGAGTAACGCCATGCGTGAAAAATCAAACGCAATCCTTACGGAAAAAAGTTCCCGTCTTGACGGAAGAAACGCCTTGGCTCAGATTCTGAAAAACATGGCTCCGGGTTCGGAACGTTCCATAATAGATTCGCTTTCGGCGGACGACCCCGAACTTGCCCTTGACTTGAAAGAACGGCTTTTTACGATGGACGATGTTTTGAACGCCGACGACAGGTTCATTCAGGATTATCTAAAGTCGCTTTCCGACATGGACATTGTTTTTTTGATTGCCGGAAAAAATCCTGAGTATCGCAAAAAGATTTTGGGCTGCGTTTCGTTGGGGCGAAAAACAAAAATCCTTGACGAGGAAAGCGTGAATAAACCCATATCGCGCATTGAATGCGACAAGGCTACCGCACGTTTTTTGACATCGCTGAGGTCTTCGTTCGACGCAGGGCATCTTGTGATAAAAGGGCGGAACGACAAAGATTATATCTAGCCTACCACCTTACGAACGCCGCTTGCACAGTGAAATTTTCCCCGAGCAAAGTTTCCCGTCTGTTCGAGCCAAATTTCGTATTGCATGAGGTGCATTCGTCAAGGATAACGATGTTTTCGTCCGATATTCCGCTTTGTATCAAGAGATTTAAGTTCGCTTTTTCAAGGCTCAATGCGTAGAGTTTTCCGCCGGAATTGTTCCACCTTTTTTTATGATTTTTGTAGGCTTCTGAAGTTTCCGGAAGTTCGTGGACGCAATCGTTTCCGAAATTGTTCTTGAAAAAAGCGGCGCGTTCTTTTTCGACCGTGTAACAGCACGAGCGAATGTGTGCGCTTATGGCGACCGATATGTCCTTGGGTTTTGAGCCAAAATTTTCTTCCATTTTTTTTATTGCGTTGATTGCGATTCCGGTTCCTTTCCAGCCTGAATGGACGATTGCGAACGCTTCGGTTACGGAGTCGAAAAAATAAATTGCAAGGCAGTCGGCTACCGTTACCGTCGGCATAAGGCATTTTTCTTTTGTTACGATTCCGTCGGCAATCATATGGTCCGTGTCGCCTGAAAAATCGGCGCAAACGACTGTTTTTGTGTGGTCAAGCTGAACCTCGCATATTTTGGGAGGATGGACACGAGAGGATTCCCTCCCGATTTTTGCAAGGGTCTTTTTTCTTTTTGGATTTTCTTCAGCCCATCTGAACCGCATTGAGCCTGCGCTAAGCAGCGTCATTCCCCATAAGGGGGCGTTTTCAAGGAGCGGAACTCCGTTTTTATAGAACGGGAGCGTGATAAAATCCGACGATTTTTCTTCAAGTTTAAGGCGCGTCATTTCTGTTCGTTCGGTAAATCAAGCGGTTCGATTTCTACAAGGACTTCGTGCATTACGGTAAGCGTTTCAAGCGTTTCTGCCATGGATTTTCTGAACGCCTTGTTTTCGCTGTTTCTTATGGTCATCAGGTTTTGAAGAGATGCGTATTCTTTGTCCGTGCGGGTTTCGTCCAAAATGCCGTGGAAGATTTTTTCGATTTCTTTTGCGGCGTCGCAGAAAATCTTTCCGCACGTCCGGATTTTTGTCTCTGCGTTTATGAGCATCGATGTTACAAGCTGCTGCGCTTTTATGGTGTGCGTGTGTTCCGTCTCGTATTTTTTGAAAACGCTTCCCACTGAGCCGTCGATTTCGATGGAATCAAGGAAAATCATCACCTGCTGTATGATGTCGACCATGTCGTTTATGGCTTCCGCAAGCGAAGTCCTGTTTTCTTTTTTTATGAATATTCCTTCGAGGATTACGGTGTTAAGGCAGTCCATTACGGATTCCGCCTTTGTTTCTGTAAACCAGCCCAAAAGCCCTGCCGTCATTTCGCACTTGAACTGAAGCCCGCCCCAAAGACTTTTCCACGGTTTTTCCCTGAGTTCGGGGAACGATTTTAGGTTGAACTTTTCTTCAAGGATTTTGGAAAGCTGTTTTTTCTTTTTGTCTCTTAGCCAGCTGCCCCATCTTGAGCCGAACAGATTTTTCCATTCGTCCTTGAATTTCATAAACCAATCTTCTCCGCCGCCGGAATTTCCGGGCTGCCATTCGTAGTCTGAGAATATGACTTTTCCAAGCGATGAGATGGGAATTGTCGCCACGAACATTTGTATCGATGAAAAACTTGAAATCGCTTTGGTCATGAAATCTTTCAAGACATTCTGCACGTCTTCGTTGGTTGAGTTGTGCTTTAGGCTTTCCCGTTGCGTAAAAAGGAACAAGGATTCAAGCGCTTCTTTTGGAATGGGCGTTGTGTCCTGCAAAACCCGTGCGAACGCAGGATAGTCGATTTGGGCGTTCATGAACGGACAGGTGTAGTTCGAGGAAACTATGGCTGTGAACTGAGACGTAAAATGTATGAAAGGAAGTTCTGAAAACTGCTTCAGCCATGTAAGGCTTCTTACGGCGGAATAAAGTTTTTCCTTTGAAGTGCGGTCGATTGTCTTCAAGTCGTTTTCCATTCGTTTGAGCAAAGAAGATTTCAGTTCGTTCGTGGCTTCCTTGTCGAACGGAATGGTGTACGGATCTGCGTCGGCGGCTATTTTTTCAGAAATTCCGGGTGCGACAAAAGTGCTTAAAAAAACATAGAATTTTCCGGGATTTTCGTTTGCGGTGGAAATATACGGCTTAAAAAAATCGGCGCACGATTTTATTTCCTTGAGTTTTTCGTAGAAAAGCGACTGCAACAAATCGTTGTGTACATCAAGCGTTCCGGGGTGGTTTCTGTTTATCTTGTTTTTGAGGATATTTATCAGGTCGTCGTTGTATATGGCTTTTTTGCTTTGTTTTGTAAGAACCGAACGAATCCACAGTATGAGTTTGTAAAGCATCGGCTCGTTATTGTATTTTGTATCAAGTAATCCGCCTTCCTCGTTCATCGCGGAGTGAAGGAGACGAATTTCCTGCTCATTGTTATGGTTCAGATTTTTTAATAACTGTTGTCTTTCGTCCGCACTGATGCCAGCGACCAGCTCGTCGAAAGTGGATTTTTTGTCTCCGTAACTCATGGAAAAATTATAAGGTATTTGATGTGTAAAATCAATTTACCGTATTCTCCTGAAAATCTGTCTTTGCTTATATTTTTGTCGCCGTTGTGCTATCATTGGATTTATGAAAATCGATTTTCCAAAAAATTACAAAGGTTTCGACCTTATTTCTGAAAACTATGTGCCTGACTGCAAGGCAACAGGAATATATCTAAGACACAGGACTACGGGTCTTGAGGTTTTTCATCTTGTGAACGACGACCCGGAAAATCTTTTTGCCTTTGCCTTCAGAACTCCCGTCAAGGATTCTACGGGTGCCGCCCACATCATGGAACATTCCGTGTTCTGCGGATCTGAAAAATTTCCGCTTAAAGAGCCGTTTACAAACATGATGAACCAGAGCGTGAACACATTTTTGAACGCAATGACATATTCGGATAAGACAGTCTATCCTGCCTCTTCTATGGTGAAAAGCGACTATTTCAATCTGCTTGACGTATATGCGGACGCTGTGTTTTTTCCTCTGCTAAAAAAAGAGGCGTTTCTGCAGGAAGCGCACAGGCTGGAGATGGACGAGAACGGCGATTTTTCGATTCAGGGGGTAGTCTACAACGAGATGAAGGGAAACTATTCTTCATTCGATTCTGTAGCCGCTGAAATCCAGATTAGAAGCCTTTTTCCCGGCTCGAATTATGCCTTTGATTCGGGCGGAGACCCTATTGAGATTCCGACGTTTACGTACGAGGCGTTCAAGGAGTTCCATCAAAAATATTATTCGCCCGAAAAATGTCTTCTTTTTCTTTGCGGAAACATTCCGACCGAAGAGCAACTGGACTTCCTTGGAGAAAAACTTATTTTCCGCCTTGAAAAAAAATATCCAAAGGCAAGCGATTATTCTTCATATCCCCATGTTCCGGAAGAATTTTCCCGCATGGAAGTTTCAGAAAAAATCGACGGACCTTGCCGAATAAAAAAGACCGCGCCTTCCAGCGGTGCTACGGGTTCACTTTCTGTGGCGACTTGGAATTGCGGAGATACGGTAGATCTTGAATCTTATATGGAATGCGCATTTCTTGCAGAAATCCTTGTCGGAAACGACGGCTCGCCTTTGACCAAGGCTTTGGTGGATTCAAACCTTGGAGACGAACTTGCCCCGATTTCAGGAATTTCTAACGAGACAAAAAATTTTACAATCTCTTTCGGACTTAGCGGAGTAAAACATAAGAACGAAGAAAAAGTATTCGATGTCATAATGGATGCCCTGAAAAAAATATGCGAAAATGGAATCGGAAAAAAAGACCTTGAGGCGGCTGTGATGTCTGCTGAAGTTTCCAACAGGGAGACAGAAAGGCACGGCGGACCTTTTTCCCTGACGTTGCTGGACAGAACCTTGAACGCTTGGAATTACGGAGAAGAGCCATATCGAGGTCTTCTATATAGAAGCACATTCGAAAAAATCAGGTTGCGCGCGGAAGAAGATTCTTCTTATGTGCAGAAACTTATTGAAAAATACATTTTGAATAACAGGCAATGCGTCTTTCTTTCTGTAGAGCCTTCTTCTTCATATTTCAAAGAACGGGAAAAATCGGAAAAGGAAATGACGGCTTTTCTTTCCGCCAAAATCGAAAGAGATACCCTCAAAAAAGAACTCGATGCGCTTCACGCATACCAGCAGTACCACGAAAACGAAGACGATGTTCGCTGCATTCCAGACCTTGACATAAACGAACTTGATACAGCCTCGCCAAAATGCGGAACGGAACTTTCGTTCATCAAAAACGGGAATCAAGAAATCCCGTTTTTCAAAAACATCCAGAACACAAACGGGCTTGCCTATCTTGAAGTCGGCTTTCCGGTCGATGCCCTCAAGCCCAAAGATTATAAATTCCTTTCGATTTTTTCGTATTTTTCCACAAATTGCGGCTGGAACGGAAAAAACTGGGCTGAATGTGCGCTTGAGGCAGGGTGCAGAACCGGCGGAATCGGAACAAGAATCCTTTCTCAGGAAATGCCTGCGACAGAAAATTCAAAGGCGATTTTTAATCGGTACAGAAAATACAATTTTTGTGGAAGGGATTGGATTTTCTTTTCCGTGCGTCTGCTTTGCGAAAAGGCGAAGGAAGGGCTTGAACTTTTTGCCGAATGTATTTCTGGCTATGAATTTACAGATAAAAAAAGGATGAAAAATCTTTTGGGCGAAATAAAAAGTGCGGTGAAATCTTCGGTTGTTCCGCACGGAAACAGATACGCCTCAACGCGCGTGCAATGCGCAAAGACTCATTCGGGGGCGGTCGATGAAATCATAAAAGGTTTTTCTCAATATTTTTTCGTAAAAAAACTTTCCAAGCGAAAAATCGGTTTTCTTTCAAAAGAATTTTCAAGAATCAAAAATATTCTGTCTTCATCAGGCTCGATTTTGAGCCTGACTGCGGACGAAGATACGGCGGAAAAAATCGAATCCATGCTTCCGCTGTTTTCCAAAAATGCAGGGCTTCGTCCTTTGGTAGAATTTACTGGCTTTGACAATGATGCGTTCATGCGAGAACTGATTGTCCCCGGAAAAAAAGAGCTTTCGCCTTATGAGATATTTCAGGTTTCAAGCCAGGTTGGTTTTGTTTCCACGGCGATTGACAGCGCATTTTTCGGAACTAAGGAAAGTGTCGCCGAACTTCTTTTGTCGCACTGGCTTTCGGGAAATCTGCTTTGGGAACGCATAAGAACCACGGGCGGCGCATACGGAGCATATGCTGCAAGCGCAAATCTTTCGGGGCATTTTCTGTTTCAGACTTTCAGAGACCCTAGCCCGTTCAAGTCAATTCAGACTTACAAAGCCTGCATAAAAGATGCTTCCGAGGCTCTGATTTCCGAAGAAGAATGCAAAAGGTCTATAACGGGAACATACGGAGATGAGATTCAGCCGCTTTCTCCTTTCGCAAAAGGAAGGGTAGACCTTACAAGGATGCTTTATTGCATAAGCGATGAAGACCGTTTTCAAAAACTTAAAGAGATCAAGGCTCTTACTCCGGATATGATGAAAGAATGTGCTTCCAGAATCCATGAAAATTCCTTTGGAATGAGAACCGTTGTTGTCTGCTCGGCGGCGGAACTTCGCAAAAGGACAGAAAATGCTGGTAATATTATAAAATTACGCTTATAATCATCTAAAATTGGAGAAAATATAAAGTCATTTTAAAGGAAGAATGTAATGGATAAGAAAACTAAGCAGTGCGTGGATATGTTGAGACAACTGGTTTCGGACGTTCAGGGTGCCCCCTATCCCGGCGATGACATAAAGTCGGAGCTTTATTCAATTTGGTATGAGCATGCCCAGCGTGCGGCTGTGGACTGTTTTGAATTTCTTGACGAAAATTTTCACGAAGAAGCCAAGGATGTAAATAAAAAAATCGACAAACTTTTCACTGACCGAAACTCTTAAGAATCTTCAGTTTTACGCCGAATTTATAGTTATATATAAAGAAGGGGATTTTTTATAATATGAGTGCGACCCAAAAAGCGTTTGCAGCAATGAAATATCAGCTGGGCGGCGCTTTGAAAAAGAACGGTGTCAATCTGTGGCGGTTTGTTTTTTCAGCCTTCGAAAAGATGACAGGCAACGAGCGTACGTTTTTCATTGAGTTTGCCATGCTGAATCCTTGGTTAAGCCCGTCCGATGTTCTTTTGGGTTTTAAGCCGCGTGTAAAAATTTCTGCAGAAGATCTTCAGCATGTGCTTGCCGGCACGGATTCAGCACAAAGAATAAAGAGCGAGACGCTTGTAGTTCCGTCGTATACTGTTGTCCGGGCGGGAACGCTGGGAGACGGCGCAAAGCAGTTATGCAGGTATTTTCCGGTAAATGACGTGGTGCATACGGGGCGTTCGTTTGACATTCAGATTAAGGATTGCCGTTTTGATGAGAATTCGCTTGAAGGAAGCGTAAAATGTTCTCCTTCGGAAGTTTCTGAGCATCCAGAATACCTTTGCGATTCCGGGAGCATGAGCTGGAATCTTCGATACGATTTTTTGCTGTCGTTTGAAAACGGTTACAAAACAAAGGAACTTAGCTGGCAGATTCCGGGAGCGAAGGCTGTTTTTTCAGGGGAAATTACGCTTGACGGAAAGGAATACAACGTAATCCCCAGAAAATCATACGGCTATGTCGATAGAAATTGGGGAAGTTCATATCCATCTGAATGGTTTCATCTTTCTTCATCGAACATAGCAAGTCTTGTAAGCGGAAAATCATATCAGAATTCGAGTTTTGCCCTTCAGGGGGTGTACGACGGAAGGATTTCGCTTGTTGTGAACCTTGAGGGAAAATCTTATTCTTTTACGGCGAATTCACGGAAGGGGGCGTATTCTTCAACGTGGAATTGCACCCAGATGCCGGAAACTGAAGACGGAGAAAAACTTCATTGGTCGGTGAGCATAAACAGCAGGTCGCTGATTTTGGATATAGACGTGTTCTGCCTTGTTCGCCAGCTTTATCTTAGAAACTGGGAACTTCCGGACGGCGAAAGGAAGACGTTAAAAATTCTTGCGGGCGGAACGGGCGACGGAGAGATTCGGCTATACAAGCAGCATGGAAAAAATCTTGAACTTCTTGAACATTGCAGGGTCGCCGGAGTTTTTTGCGAATACGGACAGCCTGAAGAAACGGAAAACTGAAAATCTCTGGCGTATTGTTACAATTTGTCGTTTTAAATATAATAGTCGAAATTTATCTTAATTGGACGGTCCATTACAAATGCCAGACAATGCTTTACCCAGCGCGGAGATAGCGCTTCAGATTATCCTTTCGGTCGGAATCATACTTATTATTGCAAAATATCTTGGCACTCTTCTTCAGAAAGTCGGATTTCCGCAGGTCGCCGGTCAGATAATTGCGGGACTTCTTCTGCATTTCATTCCGTTTTTCAAAAATTACGGCGCATTTGATGCCAACGTGGTCTACAAACAGGCGAACAGTTTCATTTCCTCGATGGCTGAAATCGGTGTTGTGATGATAATGTTTTCCGCGGGACTTGGGACGAACCTTAAATCCCTTGTAAAATCAGGCGTAAAATCCACAGTGATTGCGGCTGTCGGAGTGTTTGTTCCGCTTCTTATGGGAACGGTGATGGCTCTTTGTTTTTGGGGCTGGAACGGCTGGGGAACAAAAGAATTTTACCGCTCGATGTTCATCGGTGCGATAATGACTGCGACTTCCGTAAGTATTTCAGTCGCCACCTTAAAAGAACTGGGAAAAATAAAGTCCGACATCGGGCAGACAATCATAAGCGCGGCGATAATCGACGATGTGTTAGGAATAATCGTTCTTACCGTGGTGCTGGGCGTAAGCGCAGGGACGGGCGATTATCTTTCCGTGCTTCTTAAAACGCTTCTTTTCTTTGTGTGCGCCGTTGTGTTCGGTTTTGTGATATTCAAATTTTTCAAATGGTACGACAGGCGGCATCCGCATTCAAGGCGAATTCCGATTTACGGACTTGGTGTAGCTTTTATTTTTGCCTATGCTGCGGAAAAATTCTTTGGAATCGCGGACATAACAGGAGCTTACGTCGCCGGTGTAATTTTCTGCAACCTGAACGACGCTCACTATATGGAACAGAAGATTGACATAAACTCATACATGATTTTCAGTCCGCTGTTTTTTGCAAGCATAGGTCTAAAGACGAACCTTTCGGGAATGAATCTGCATCTTCTTGTGTTTTCGCTTGCATTCGTAGCGGTCGGTTGCCTTTCAAAGATTATAGGTTGCGGCGGAGTTTCGCGACTTATGGGCTACAACTGGAAAGAATGCGCCCAGATCGGATTTGGAATGATGGTGAGGGGCGAGGTCGCTCTGATTGTGGCGCAGAAAGGTCTTGCCGTCGGGCTTGTGGATTCATCTTATTTTCCTGCGGTGATTCTTTTGATAATCGTAAGTTCCATGACAGTCCCCGTCCTTATGAAAAGGTCGTTCAGGGAAAAAACTCTTGTTTCTTCCGCCGCATGACAATTTTTGTGCGGAAAAATATTTTTTAAGTTTTTTTTGAACGATTTTTACGATTTTAGAAAAATCATGCGTCTATCTCTTCCGCCAAATGGTGAACGATAAAATCTCGCCGCTCCGGCGTGTTTTTTCCCATATAGAATTCCAGCACCTTTGGGACGTTCTGTAGAGTCTGAATTGATACGGGCGTAAGGTGGATTCCAACATCCTCGCTTTCGCCTTCTTTTCTGGGGCGAATGAACTGCTCGAACTCGTGCGGACTTATCTCTCCAAGTCCTTTGAACCTTGTGATTTCAGCTCCTTTCCCAAGTTCTTTTAACGCCTTGTCGCGACTAAGTTCGCTGTAGCAGTAGACGGTTTTGCTCTTGTTCCGAACCCTGAAAAGCGGAGTTTCCAAAATGTATACGTGTCCGGTAAGAATCAGTTCCTCAAAATAAAGCAGAAGATAGGTCATCACAAGATTTCTTATGTGGAAGCCGTCGTTATCCGCATCCGTTGCGATTATTATTTTTTCGTAGCGAAGTCCTTCTATTTCCTTTTGGATTCCAAGACTGAGCGTAAGATTTTTCAGTTCCTCGTTTTCAAAAAGGGCTGTTTTTTTCCGTCCGTACATGTTCTCCGGCTTTCCCCTAAGGCTGAAAATCGCTTGCGTTTCAACGTTCCTGCAGCCAACCATAGACCCCGTTGCGGAGTCTCCTTCCGTGATGAAAATCATCGAATTTTCGCCCTTTTTCCCATCCTGAAGATGGTAGCGGCAATCCTTCAGTTTGTTGATTTTAAGGGAAACGGATTTTTCCGCCTCTCTTATAGTTTTTTCGGTAACGGAATTTATTTCGTTCCTTGCCTTTTGGTTTCTGATTATTTTTTCTTCAAGGACGGAAGCGATTTCCGCTTTGTGCCTAAGCCAGTCGTCGATTGCCGCCTGAACTTCCTTTATGATTGGGGATCGGATTTCCACGTTTCCGAGTTTGTTTTTCGTCTGGCTTGTGAACATAGGATTGTCTATTCCTATCTTGAGTGCGACAAAAAGTCCGCTTGTTATGTCGCGTTCCTCGAAACTTTTTTTGAAAAAATCGTTCACACCTTTTGAAACTCCGTCGATGAATGCGCTCACGTGAGTTCCGCCGTCTTCGGTGCTTTGTCCGTTCACAAACGAATAGACGATTTTGTCAAGGCTTGCCGTGTGCGTCATAACGAACTCAAGATTTCCGCCCTTGTATGAAAACGGCTCGTATAGCGTCTTTCCTTTTTCGCCGAGTTCGTTTTTAAGAAGATCAGAAAGTCCGTTTTCGCTTTTGTATGACTTTTCGTTAAAATGTATGTTCAGCCCCGGATTCAAATATGCGTAGTTCCAAAGCCGTTTTTCCACCATCTCAATGTTGAACTCGTATTTCCCGAAAAGTTCCGCATCCGGAACGAACTCAAGATATGTTCCGTTTTTTGAGCCGGGCTTTGCCTGTCCTGAAGAGCCGCTTATTTTGACTCCCTGCTTGAACTCGACCACGGCAATTTTCCCGTCCCTTATTGAAGCCGCCCTAAAATACGATGAAAGAGCGTTCGTGGCTTTTATTCCAACTCCATTCATTCCGATGGCCTGCTTGAAAACCGAATTGTTGTATTTTGCGCCTGTGTTTACGTTCGAAACGCAATCTTCCAGCTTTCCAAGCGGAATTCCGCGTCCGTAGTCCCGGATTTTTACCCTGCCGTCCTTTATCTCTATGTCAACCTTATCTCCAAAACCTTGCGAAAATTCGTCCACGGCGTTGTCGATTCCTTCTTTCAAAAGAATGTAGATTCCGTCGTTTTCGTTCGAACCGTCGCCGAGCGAACCTATGTACATTCCGGGTCTTAGCCTGATATGTTCAAGCCCTTCAAGATGAAGAATCGAATCCTCATCGTATACGGCGTTTTTTTCACCGCCTTCCTTTTTGGAGATTTTTTTTGTGCCGCCCGCCAAACTTTTTTCCGCCGATTTCACGTTCACAGAAGATTTTTCCTTTTCTTCCGTTTTTTTCTCGGCTTTAATATTTTTCGCTTCCGTCGCAGGATTTTCTTTTTTTTTCACGCTTTTTGCAGTTTTTGCGCTTTCCGCCGAATTTTTCAAAACCGATTTTTCACCGGCGTTTTCAATTTTTTTTCCCGCAGATTTCAAAGCCGGCATTTTTGCGGAACTTTTTTTCGCCATCGCCGAAGCCGCCTCAAGCAATGATTTTTTTGTCTTTTCCTCACCCATAAAAAGCGATTATATAGTCAATGATATGTTTTTACAACTTCATACGCCCCCAGCCAAATCTCAGTTTTTTAAGATTTTTTTCATTTTGATTCGGGCGGCTTTTTGCTTTCGCAAAAAACGGGCTTTTCGGGGTTCCGCTATCCGCTCATTCCTACGCTATCGCTCCGGAACGGCATGCCGCATTTGCGTCCTGCCGCCCCTACAATCCCTGCCGCATTCAAGGCATCCTTCAGCTTTTAGTTTTTTTGTTTCACATATAGAAAAAAAAGTTGAGTTTTCAAAAACCAGTAGTGCTTGTTTTTTTTTTTTGCGAATTCTTAAAGATATTTACATTGAATAACACGTCGAAAGGTGTTATCATCGTTATATAATTGTAAATTTCGGGTTAGCCCGACTATATAGGAGTCTTGAATGACAGTTAATGACATTAAAAACGCCAAGGTTAAGGCTTGGGTAGAAGAATGTGTTAAGATGTGTGAACCCGACAACGTTGTTGTTTGCGATGGTTCAAGTGCCGAGTACGACCGATTGATGCAGAAATGCGTTGATGCAGGTCTTGCAACTCCATTGGCAAAAAAGCCGAACAGTTTCCTTTTCCGTTCAGATCCGTCGGATGTTGCTCGTGTTGAGAAAAGAACGTTTATTGCTACCAAGACACAGGAAGGCGCAGGTCCTACAAACAACTGGATTGACCCCACTGAACTCAAGGCTACGATGAAGGGACTTTACAAAGGTTGTATGCACGGACGCACAATGTATGTTCTTCCGTTCTGCATGGGACCTCTCGGTTCTCCTATAGCAAAATATGGTGTTGAACTTACTGATTCTGAATACGTTGTCCTTAACATGGACATCATGACCCGAACTGGCGAAAAAACATGGCAGTACATTGACGACAATTTCGTTCCATGTCTTCATTCTGTTGGAAAACCGCTCAACAACGGAGCAAAGGACAACGGAGTTTGGGCATGCGCTCCCGTTGAGCAGAAATTCATCTCTCAGTTCCCTGAAGAGCATCTGATTTGGTCTTACGGTTCGGGATACGGTGGAAACGCCCTTCTCGGTAAGAAGTGTTTTGCTCTCCGAATAGCTTCGTTCATCGCAAAGGAAGAGGGTTGGCTTGCGGAGCATATGCTTATCCTCAAACTTACAAATCCTAAGGGCGAAGTAAAATATGTTACAGGTGCGTTCCCGTCTGCTTGCGGAAAGACAAATCTTGCTATGCTCATTCCGACTATTCCTGGCTGGAAAGTCGAAACTGTCGGAGACGACATTGCTTGGATGAAATTCGGCAAGGACGGTCGCCTTTACGCCATCAACCCAGAGGCAGGTTTCTTTGGTGTTGCTCCGGGAACTTCAGAGCAGTCTAACAACAACGCGCTTATCGCTGCGTCAAAAAACACCATCTTTACGAACTGCGCTCTTACAGAGGACGGAGATGTATGGTGGGAAGGAATCGGTTATCCTGCAAAAGGAAAGCTCGTTGACTGGAAAGGAAAGTCCAGGGATGCGCTTCCAAAAGACAAGTCGCCAAAGGGCGAAGAGATGGCTCATCCTAATGCCCGATTCACGGCACCTGCCGCACAGTGTCCATGCATCGCATCGGATTGGGAAAGCCCTGAGGGAGTTCCGATTTCTGCAATTCTCTTCGGTGGTCGCCGCCCATCTACCGTGCCGCTTGTACACCAGTCACGCTCTTGGGAGCATGGCGTTTTCCTCGGCTCTATCGTAGGTTCTGAAATCACAGCCGCTTCTACCATCAATCCTGAAGAAGTCGGTAAGATTCGACGCGACCCATTCGCAATCATTCCGTTCTGCGGTTACAACATGGGCGACTATTTCCAGCACTGGATTAATGTAGGAAATGCGGCGAAGGATAAGGAACTCCTTCCGAAAATCTTCTATGTAAACTGGTTCAGAAAGGATGACAACAACGCAGACCTTCCTGGCGGCTTTATGTGGCCGGGATACGGCGACAACAGCCGAATCCTTGCATGGATTTTTGACCGTTGCGACGGAAAGGACAACTTTGTTGACACTCCAATCGGTTTCATGCCAAAAGAGGGTGCTATCAATATCGACGGTCTTGCAGACTACTACAAGAAGACTCTTCCTGAAATCACAAAGGTTGACGTTGAGGGCTGGAAGAAGGAAGTCAAGGATATACGTGAAAACCACTATCCAAAATTCGGAAAACATCTTCCAAAGGAATTGAGCGCAATTCTCGATGATTTGGAATCTCGTTTGAATAAGGCGTAATTATTTGAAGGCTCAAGGATTCTAAAATCCTTTAGAGCCTTTGAATGTCGCCTGAACACGGCGCAAGAAAAGTCTTTGCGTCGCTTTGTTTTCGGTCTAATGCTCCCGTTTAGGCGCTTGCTTATTCGGGAGTTTTTTATATTGTCTATATTTAATTAGAGAGGTGGTTCTTATGAAAACAAAAAAATCGGCATTAAAGATTTCCCTGTTTTCTATAATTGGCGTTGTTTGCCTTGCGCTCATGGTCTGTGCGGGATATGTTTTGTACGTCTTCACAAGTTATTATCGTATAGAGGACAACAAGGTTCTTGAACACAAAAATCCTGAAATTTCCGAAAATATTTCACGAGGAAAAATCTACAAAGCATTGACGATGAATATCGGTTTTGGAGCTTATGACGACAAATTCAGTTTTTTCATGGACACAGGCTATGCCGATGCGGAAGGAAAGGTGCAGATAAAAGGCCGGCAGTCCAGAGCCACTGACAAAGAACATGTCCTTACGAATGTCTCTTCAATTATAAAACTTATAAACGGGCAAGATCCGGATTTTATCCTGCTTCAGGAGGTGGACGAAAAATCCACGAGGTCTTACCATGTGAACGAGGCCGAACTTTTCCGTTCGTCGTTTGCAGACTATGCCTATACATGGGCTGAATGTTTCCATTCTCCGTATCTTTTTTATCCTATACGTGAACCTCACGGAAAATCCACCAGCGGACTTATGATTTTTTCCGAGGCTTCCATAGATTCTTCGATAAGAAGAAGTCTTCCGCTGTCGGAATCAAGGTTCGCAAATCTTTTTGACCTTGACCGTTGTCTTGTGATGAACCGCTATAAAATCGAAGGAAGCGACAAGGAATTTGTAATGATAGATGCGCATCTTTCCGCATACGATGAGGGTGGAAAGGTTCGAAAAAAGCAGGTGGATTTCATCAAGGAGATTCTTAGCGCAGAACATGAGAAAGAAAATTATGTGGTCATGGGCGGAGATTTCAATCAGGTTCTTACTCCGGGTGGAGAGAATCGCTACGTAAAGCCGAATGGAGGAGAAATAGTTCCCGACTGGGTGGCTTCCTTTGACGCTGAGTTCGAGGGCTATAAAATCTACGGTCCTTTGAAGGGAGATGACGGTGCGGAATTCGGAACTGCCCGAAACAACACTATGGCATTCGATCCGAACTGGACATATACGGTTACTATCGACGGCTTTGTGGCTTCCGACAATATAAAGGTGCATGACATCACGATAATCACAAGCCACGCATTCAAGTATTCCGATCATAATCCGGTCGTGCTGGAATTTGAACTTGAATAGATTTTCAAAAAAATATTCGGACTTTAAAATGTAATTCGATTCCCCTTGGTGCAATTTTTGAACCGAGGGGATTTTTTTATGCGCTCAGTTTGTTTTCAGTTTCGGGGATTTTTTATATCGGATTGAAAATAAAAAGTTTTGAATTTCATAAAGTCGGAAGAATCTAAAAATATTTGCAAAGTTTTGTTGTTCACGGATTTTAGTCACGGATTTTTGCTGAATTGAAAACAGCTTTTTAGTTTTCCGAACGGAAAATTCTTTTGTTTTTCCTTTTTAATTTCATTCCAAAAGCGCAGTAATTTGCCAATCCGCATTTTTGCAAAGGCTCCGATTCCCGAATTTTTATATCATTTTTCTGAATTTGAAAAGCCGGTTCGTCAAATAAAATAAAAAAGTCCGATTTTCTCTTGATTTTTTTGCTTTGATGTAGATTTTTTTTGCATATATTACATATTCCGATTTACATTTAACATTTTGAGATTTATAATGGGTCTTATGTTAGATACATTGAGCGATGTGGATTTTGAGAAATTCAGGAAAATCATCTATGACGAAAGCGGAATAACTTTTTCCGAAAGCAATAGACCTATTCTTGACAGCAGAATCAAGGAAATCCTTAGGGAAAAAAAGATTGAAAATCTTTCCGAATATTATGATTTGATTCTGAAAGATAAAGAAGAACTCAAAAAGATGCTGGATTCCGTTACGACAAATCTGACTCGTTTTTTTAGAAATCAGCCTCATTTTGACGCATTGATAAACTATGTGATTCCTCATGTGCTTGAGGAGAAGAAAAAGACCGGCGACAGAACTGTCCGCATATGGAGCGCAGGTTGCTCGACAGGGGAAGAGCCGTACACAATCGCCATGATATTGAAGAAGATTCTTCCTTCGGGATACAGTTATTCCGTTACGGCTTCGGATATTTCTCTGAAATCTTTGATGGTTGGACAGAGGGGCTTCTATGCCGACAACAAGATTGACGGAGTTCCTCCTGATTATATTCCGATAGGTTTTAATAAGGTTGAAGGCGGATATCAGGTTACTCCGGACATAATGAGCAAGGTGAAATTCGACTATCATAATCTTCAGCATGCTCCGGGCATGAAAAATCTTGATGTAGTTTTTTGCAGAAACGTAATGATTTATTTTGATGAACCTGCGCAGCTTGTGGTTCTGGATAATTTTTGGAATTCGATGGCTTCTCACTCATATCTTTTCATCGGACATTCCGAGTCGCTTTTTGGAATGAAGACTAAATTTGAATTTCTTAAGACGGATTGGGCTTGTCTTTACCAGAAAAACGCTTAAATTATTGGGGGACTCTAAACCATGGTAGACACAGACGAAAAATTTGATACGCTATCTGTGGCGATTTGCGATGATTCTGCATTGATGCGGAATCTTGTTTCAAGGATTATAAATGACACTCCGGGCATGGAAGTCGTCGGAAAAGCAAGCAACGGTCAGACGCTTCTTGATCAGCTTGAGAACGGACTGAAGCCGGACGTGATTGTCCTTGACATAGAAATGCCTATCATGACGGGAGTCGAGTTTCTTAGGGAGCGAAAGTCCCGTCAGATACGGATTCCGGTGATAATTCTTTCGAGCATTGCCAAGCAAGGTGCGGCTGTTACGATGGAATGTCTTGAACTTGGTGCGAGCGACTTTATAACAAAACCGGGCGCATCCACCACTGTAGAGATTGTGAATGTCGCCGATGAGTTGATTGAAAAGATTGCTTCTTACGGCGGCGTTTTCGGAAGAAGGAACGGAAGACGACTTCCATATGCGGATTATTTTCTGCATTCCAGAAAACTGCAAGCAGCGGAAAAATTCGTCGCAAAGAAAAAGAACGAACCCGGCTTGGTGGAAAGTGCACCTGTAAAGCCGACCTTTAATTTTTATTCCGAAAAAAAAGAGCCTGCCACGATAACTCCTGTGCGTTCGGGCGGAGCAATAAAAATCATTGCGATTGGAATTTCTACGGGCGGTCCGAACGCTTTGCGCGATGTATTTAAGACGATAGATCCTCACCTCAAGCAGCCGATTCTTGTTGTTCAGCATATGCCTGCGGGATTTACTAAAGAATTTGCGGAAAGTCTGAACAGAATCTGTCCTCTTGAAGTCCACGAGGCTGAAGATGGAATGAAGATTGAGGAAGGTCATATTTATATCGCTCCGGGAAACTACCATATCGTGGTTGAAAGGCGACCGACTTACAACGTTATAAGGACAAATCAGGAACCTCAACGGAACGGTCATAGGCCTTCCGCCGATGTGCTTTTTGAGTCTGTCGCCGATGTGTTCAAGAACAATGCGCTTGGTGTCATAATGACCGGAATGGGACGCGATGGTGCTGCCGAAATGGCGAATCTTAGGAAGGAAGGCGCATGGACTTTGGGACAGAACGAAGAGTCTTGCGTTGTTTACGGAATGCCTAAGGTTGCATGGGAAATGGGCGGTGTCCAGCGGCAGGTAGCCCTGAAAGACATGGCTGACGAAATAAGCAAAATAGCAAGAGAACATCTTTAATCATCATAAAGACTCATGATGAACATCGCCCGGAAACTTTAAAAAGTCGAAAGGCGATGCTTTTTTTCTTTTATAAAAAATGTGTGCGGTGTCCTTCGGTGGATTTCTGAGAAGGCTGTGGACATCGCCGTTTTTGCGTGTCTTTTGTCCGCAGGATTCGTAACCGCAGGTTGCGTTGAAATTTATGCTCTTTTTACGGTATAATTTTTCTCGGATTTATGCGTAGAGTTTTTCCTGTTTTTTTTATTGCCGCTACATCTCTTTTTTCCTGTTCTTTGCGTTACGGAATGAACCCGCAGGACGAAAACAGCGTTCCAGAGTTTGTGTTCGATGATGTTCGGTTTAATCGCTACGAGGACGGAAATATAAAACTTTCGATTTCAGCGCAAAAAATCGAGCAATATAAAGACGGAAAATCCATGTACGCCAAAGACATGGACTTTAAACTATTCGATGAAAACAATGAGCTTTCGAATTTCGGAAAGTGCGGCTATCTTGCGTCGGACACGGACGAAAAAAAATATACGCTTTACGACAACATTGAAATCACGAATACAAAAGATAATTTGGTCGTGAATGCCGGAAGCCTCAGGTGGAACGGAAAATCCGAGCAGCTTACAAGCGGCAGGAACAGCATGGTTACAATCAAAAAGGATGACACCATTATCCAAGGGGCGGGATTTTCAGCAAGCGGAGTTTCAAGAAGATTTTCGTTTTCGGGGGTTGTCTCGGGGGAAGCGAATGTGAATAAGGTGTCGCCTGAAAACAGCGAGAATGTGGATTCTGATTCGGGAAATGAGGTCGGAAGTTCGTTAGGGGGCGGCGAATGAAATTGAAAAAATCCGCCCGATTTATTGCGGCATTTTTTTTCATTCTGAATCCGGCTTTTGTTTTTTCCGAAAAGATTTCGTTTTCGGCGAACAGCATGAGCGGCACGATAGGCGAAAAATCCGATTCCACGACTTTGAGCGGAGAGGCGAGCGTTATAACCGAAAGCATGGAAATCTATGCGGATTCAATCATAATGACGGGCGAGGATTACCGCTACATCGAAGCAAAAGGGAGCATAAAAGGCGTGAATGTCGAGGCGGAACTTGATTTCACGTGCGAAAAACTCAAGTTCGACCGGGAAACAAAAGTCGCCGAGCTTAGCGACAACGTAACCTTAAAGGACACGAAAAACGATGTGGAGGCGAAGGCGCAGATAATTCGCTACAATCAGGAAACGGACGTGGCTGTCATGCAGATTGACATTGAGCTGAAGCAAAAGGAGAACGTCTGCAGCGGAGCATATGCCGTATACAGAAAAAAAGACCAGATGCTTGAGCTTAGCGGAAATGCGCAAATAAAACACGGAACCGATACGTTCAGGGCGCAGGAGATTTTCCTTAATCTTGATTCGCAGGAAATAACTCTTGACGGCAGGGTAAAAGGTTCGATTGTCGATGAGCATAAGAGCGAAGATCCTAAAAGAGCGGAAAAAGATGCTGAAAAATCTTCGGAAACGCCGAATGAGACTAAAAAAGATTTGGAGAAATCTGAATCCAAGGGCAAGGCGAAAACTCCTTCCGGAAATGAAGTTGAAAACGGAAATAAAGCGGAAAATGCTGAGAAAAATCCGTCGGAAAAAGAAAAACTTGATTCGGAGAAAAATAAATCTTCGCTTCAGAATTCTCCTGAAAAATCGGAAAAATCTTCGGCTGATTCTTCAAGGCGGAAAAAAACTTCTGACGGGTCTTTTAAAAATGGAAAGGTAAAATAGCCATGGACAAAAAAAATAACGAATCGAAAAAAGACGTTGATAAAGCCGGAAACATTCACTTGTCGCACACTCTTATGGTCTCAAGTCTTTTTAAAAGTTTCGGACACAAAAAAGTCGTGCAGGGAATAGATTTTAATATGCGCACAGGCGAAGTTCTTGGTCTTTTAGGTCCGAACGGCGCTGGAAAGACGACGACTTTTTATATGATAGTGGGATTTTACAAACCTACAGCCGGAGATATTTTTCTTGATGACAAACGGCTGACTTCTCTTCCGATGTATAAAAGAGCTCGGCTCGGAATTTCATACCTTCCGCAAGAGCCTTCCGTGTTCAAGAAACTTACCGTCGAGGAAAATATTTGGTCCGTTCTTGAGACAAGGCGGGATCTTAGCCGAGAGAAGAAAAAGGAAAGGCTTGAGGAGCTTATAGAGGAATTTTCGATAGGCAGAATCAGGAAGCAGTATGCGTTCACGCTTTCGGGGGGGGAACGAAGGAGAACGGAGATTGCCCGTTCCCTTGCCATTGAGCCGAAATTTCTTCTTCTTGACGAACCGTTTGCCGGAATCGATCCGATTGCGGTGGCGGACATAAAGGGAATGATAGGTCTTCTTTCAAAACGGGGAATCGGTATTCTTATAACCGACCACAATGTTCGGGACACGCTTGAGATTACGGACAAGGCTATAATCGTGAACATGGGACAGATTGCCATTCAGGGAACAAAAAAAGAAATCCTTGAGTCGGAACTTGCAAGAGAGGTGTATCTTGGTAAAGATTTTTCCATGTAGAAATATACGTGTTGTGCTTTTTTGCGTTTTTATGAATCTGATTTTTTGTGCGTGGGCGAAAAGCGACATATCCATAAAATCTATGACTTCGTTCAACCACACGGATTATCGTTATAGAGGAAATTTCTATCATTCCGTTTCGGATTCGAATTTTGGTGCCGGAATTTCAAACTACAATTTTCCGTTTAAGATTGAAAACATCGGTTTTTTTGAAGGCATTTCCTTGGAATTTTTAAAGGAATTTTCCGTCGATGCGTTCGCTGGCGCAGCTTTTTTTGTTCCGCTAAACGGTTGGCTTAGCATGAAAGGTGGTCCTGCGCTTCTTTTCCGCTATGCGGACAGAAACTACAGCTCAAGCGACACAGTGCAGTTCAGTTTGGGGATTTTGAACGAGTTCTGCCTGAAATTTATTCCGACCAGGCGATTTTCGTACGAACTTGGCATGGATATTTCGTTCAATTTTTGGTGCTACCAGATAGAAAAAACGGAATCCTACATTTCTTACTGGAATCTTGAGGATTACGGAAGTTTTTATCTTAAACCTTTCATGGGATTTTCTGTGAATCTTTGAAATTTTTATCATTCAAAAAATACGTATTCAGAAAAGTAGATTTCCTTTATTCTGTTCAGCACAAGTTTTGAGTTGATTTCTTCCAAAAGCTGGTCTTTTATTTTTCGTTCGCCGATTTTTTTCAGTTCGGGGTAAGCGCGTCCGTGAAAATATACGACTATCACCGAGCGGAGTTCGGGGGATTTTCTTGAAAGTTCCTCGAAAAATTCCGTGTCGCCTGCGGTGTATGAAAACCACGGCGTGATAATCAGTGAAACTCCGTCGGTATGTTTTTCGTCGGGGGCTGTAACGGCGCGGATTCTTTTGATTCCCGTAAAGGACGAAAGTTTTTCATTCCCGGAAGATGATTTTTCTATTCGGTTTGGACTTGAATCCGGCTTTCTTGGGGATTTTTTCGGTTTTGCTCCTCGCATTGCGAAAATCGTTATCGTTGATGTTACAATCATCACCGCAAGAAAATATATTATTATCAAAAGGATTTTGTTCAGCGAAAGTTCAAACGTTTTCATGCGGATTTTCCTTTTTGCATTCTTTTGTGGCGTAAAGCGAGATTTTTTTCAAAAGTTCCGAAAGTCCATGCCCTGTTTTTGCGATCACGAACAGTCCGTCCGGAAACATGAGGCTAAGTTGGGCTTTACGCACATCGTCGTCTTTGCAAAGGTCGTATTTGTTCAGCACGATTATGCTTTTTTTTGCAGGCGATTTTGAATCGGATTCGGGCTCAAGTTGCGTGTCGAACACGGAATTTTTTTCTGCCGTGCAAAACATATTGTTTTTTGCGGTCGAAGGAATTTTTTGTTTTTGCGAAGACGCTATTTCGCCAAGGACTTTTTTGACGGTGGAATATTGGAATTCGAAATCCGGGTCGGAACAGTCAATCACAACAAGAAGAATGTCGGCTTCGGTCGCGGATGAAAGAGTTGATTTGAACGCGTCTATCAAAGAGTGGGGAAGGTTCGAGATAAACCCCACGGTGTCGGTTAGGAGTATTTTTTTCCCGTCCGCAAGTTCCAGTTTTCTTGTAAGCGGGTCGAGCGTGGCAAAAAGTTTGTCTTCTACCAAGGCGGACGAACCTGTAAGGGCGTTCATCAGGCTGGATTTTCCTGCGTTTGTGTAGCCGACAAGTGCGCATTCGACAAAGGGATTTCGGCTTCGTTTTTTGCGCTGGGTGATTCTTGTTGACGCTACTTTTTCAAGTTCTTTTTTTACCTGACTTATGCGTTCCCTGATTTGCCGCTGGTCAAGTTCAAGCTGGGTTTCTCCCTGTCCTTTTGAGCCGTAAGTCCCTCCCCTTTGCCGAGCCATGTCGCCGTAGGAATGTGAAAGCCTTGAAAGCGAATACGAAAGGCGGGCAAGTTCCACTTGGAGCGAGGCTTCTTTTGTCCTTGCTCGCTGGGCGAATATTTTTATTATAAGTTCCTGCCTGTCAAAGCACGGAAGCCCTGAAAGTTTTTCCCAGTTTCTTTGTTTTGTAGGTTCAAGATTGAAGTCAAAGATTATGCAGTCCGATTCGGTTTCTTTTGAAAGTTTTGAAATCTCTTCCGCCTTGCCTTTTCCCATTCCGTATGCGGGTTTTATTTCAAGCCGTGAAAGAGTGAGTTTTCCGGCGGTGCAAAGGCCAAGCGTTTGCGAAAGCCCTTCCAATTCGCTTAGATTGTTTCCGGGTTCGCCTACAAGAAAGCAGCGGACTTTTCGATTTTCTTTTTCCAAATCTATCATTTTCGCCTAGATTTCCTCGCTGACGAATACTTGATTTTTTCCCGATTTTTTTGCGGCGTAAAGCGCGTTGTCTGCTTTTTTGAAAAGGTAGTTGTAGTCTTCTTCGGGGCGGGAACACGGAGCGATTCCGAAACTTCCATGAATTTTTACCTCAGGATGCGTGGTTTTCAAAGCGTCCTGCATATTCTCAAGCGACTGAGCCGCCTTGGATTTTGCGACGTTCAGGTCGTCCGTTCCTGTCATGTAGATTATAAATTCGTCTCCGCCGAATCTTCCGATTATGTCCGCCTTTCTGAATTCATCTTTAAGGATTTTTGCGACCGATGACAGGACTTTGTCGCCTATGTCGTGGCCGTAGGTGTCGTTGATTTTTTTGAAGTCGTCCAAATCCATAAGCAGAAGAATTCCCGTGGTCGGATTTTTTATAAGGCTTCGCTTTATCTCTCGTGTAAGGGATTCTTTGTTCAGAAGACCTGTAAGCCCGTCCGTGTCCCTTTCTGTTTTTATTGTCTGCTGAAGAGTGAATTCTCTTGTACGCATGTGCGAAAGATACATATTCATCATGCTTCCAACGATAAAAAAGCAGATCACGTCAAGGCTGTCGGTTACTGCTATGCTGTACGGCTTGAATCTTATCGCAAGGACAATATACAATGCCGCCCAGACTGCGCTGAACGTTATTATTCTGAGCGTTTTGTCCACAATTAAAATGGCTGAAACTATCTGAAGCACAAAAAAGATTACGGAGTGGGAGAGTGTGTATATGAAGATTCCATTTACAAGTCCGTGTGCATACATAATCATAAGGAAACTGTAAAGGCTCAGTGTTATGAATTTTTGCCGCTTTGGAAGAACCGCAATGGATATTACGAAAATCAGAAGACTCAAGGCTGCGACCGCAAGATATAGGTATCGCTGTCTGTTAATTTTGCCGCTTGAAAGTATGAACGACAGCATAAAAAGAAAGGTGTAAAGCGGAGCGACTATCAGCGAAGATGCCGACAGCATGTTCAGGTTGCTGTTCCTGATTTCGTCGCGAGAATCTTTATAGTCTTGCTTGGAAACATACAGTTTTGAAAATATGCTCTTGAAAAGTTTTTTTATCCTGTTCGTTCCTGCCATACCCACCCTCGACGCCATAGTACAATAAAACAAAAAATTTTAACAGCAATTGAGCGTATTTGTTGCAAAACTGGCGAATCTGTTTTCCTATTTCCAAAGTGAGATTGGATCTACCGTTTTTCCGTTTTTATACACGGTAAAGTGAAGGTGCGGTCCCGTACTCATTCCCGTGTTTCCGACTTTTCCGATTTTCGTTCCGGTTCCAACGTATTTTCCTCTTGTAACAAGTATTGCGCTCAAGTGTCCGTAGAGCGTTTTGTAGCCCGAATGGTGCGTTACAATTATGTAATTTCCGTACACGCTGTTGAACCCTGTGGATGTAACCGTTCCGCCAAGTCCTGCGTACACCGGAGTTCCGATGGGACACGCCATGTCCACGCCCGAATGAAAAGATCTGTTTCCGTTGAACGGAGAGTTTCTCCAGCCGTAATAGGACGAAAGCCAGTAGCGGGATTTTACAGGCTTGTGGAAAAGGTCTCCGTTGATTTCCTGGCGTGTAACCCAGTCTAAATATGCATCGGGAAGGAACAGAGTTGTTCCTGCGTTAAGCGATGCGGTTTTTTCAAGCGAGTTTACTTTTCCGGTTTTCTCTGCGTCGATGTCGTATTTTTTTGCAATAGATTCTACGGTTTCGCCGCTTTTTCTTACCGTGTATATTATTCCCGGCATCGAAGGAATCTTTAAGTATTGGCCAATCTGCAAAAGCCTTGATGAGCGGATATTGTTTACGCTTATTATTGTGTCTTGGGTTATGTTGAAACTGTCGGCGATGAAACCTATCATGTCGCCTTTTTTTACTCTGTACGTGCTGTAGCAAAGTTCAAGCGGGTCTTCGGCAAGTCCAAGCCCGTCCTGCGAGAGAACCAGTTTTGTGTTTTCTTCGCTGTCCGCTTCAACATCGCTTCCTTTTGAGAAATTTTTCGAATTTGCTTTGTCCGACAAAGCGTCAAAGTCTGATTCTTTGAATTTTGGAACTCCGGATGTCTCAAGACCGCCGATTCCCGAAAGGTCTGTCTTTTTTCCGCAGATTCCAAACACTGCGAAAGTTATGCCTGCTCCAAGGCAGAACGCAATGGCTGAAACCAATGCGATTTTTTTTATTCTTGCGTTGAAAGTCATAGAGTAAATGTCCGTGCCTTTTGAAAACTTTTTAGTTTTGTACGATTCAAATCTCATCATGATTATAGTCCTATTTCTTTGAAATTCCAATTAAATATGTCTCAAAAGATTCCGAGCGGCAGGCGGCAGGTTTGAAGCCTTTTGCGGATTCAAAAAGTTCCCTGAGTTTTTTAAGGAACTGCTGTTGGTCGCCGTTCTGAAAAATTTTTACTAGAAAATGTCCGCCTTTTTTAAGCATTGTCTGGGCATACCATATCGCCATTTCTACAAGCTGTTCGCTTCGGGCTGTATCGACCGTCCTGTTTCCCGTGGTGAACGGCGCCGCATCGCATACGACGGCATCGTATGGACCTTGCGCTTTTATTTTGTTCAGTATTTCGGTATCGTTCAAATCTCCCTGAAAGAAGACCAGATTGTTTCCTTTTACGTCTTTTGAAAGCGGATTTAGATCGCAGGAAACGACTTTGCCTTCCTCTCCAAGATTCCTAAGAAGATAAGTCGTCCAGCTTCCGGGCGCAGAACCCAAATCAAGGACGCTTGAATTTTTCTTTAGAATCCTGAATTTTTGGTCGATTTCCTGAAGTTTGTACACCGAGCGGGCTGGGTATCCTTCGCTGAATGCTTTTTTTGACCAAAAGTCCGGCTTTTCGTAAGTGTTTCCCATACAGTGATTTTCGGAATGTTTTTTACAATGCTTAAGTTTTTGCCCCGAAAAGCCATTTTGTTCCGTCGAAGGTGTAGATTTTTTCTTCGCAGTTTTTGAAAAGTCCGCTTGCCCAAAATTTTTCTATAGGCCGACTTTCTATGGCGGCGGTTAATCCTGCGTTCAAAACTCCATGGGCGACGACCATAATGCGTCCGTTGGAAGAAAAGTCAGGCTCGATTACGTTTTTAAGAAAATCTTTTGCTCTTTCTATTACGCTTTGAAATGATTCGCCGCCTTTGGGTGGAACGTAATTTTCCGGACTGTGCGCGAATGCGTTGAAACTTGAGCCGCCTGCAATCCAGTCGCTGTAGACAGTGCCTTCGTTTACACCGAAACTGATTTCAGCAAGTCTTTCATCCCGGATTATCGGAATGTTTCTTTCTCCTTTTATAAGGATTGCCGTTTGGTAGGCTCGCCTTAACGGAGAGGTGTATATTTTATCGAAGTGCACGCCTTGAAGTTTTTTTCCAAGTGCGATTGCGGCGGCTATGCCTTTTTCGTTCAGTTCTATGTCTTCCCGTCCCTGAAGCCGTTCTGTGGCGTTCCAGTCTGTTTTTCCGTGTCTTATTATGTACAGTTCCATGATAGTTCCTTACCGCTTTTTCAACACAAAAAGATATTCAGAGACGTGGATGGCTCTTCCTCTAAGGTTTCTGCTTCCTCGGAATGTGTTGTATTTTATCGTTACGGTTTTTAGGTCGCCGTATTTTTCAAGCATTTTTGTCATCTGCTCAAACGAGATGAAGCCTTCCGAATTGTAGCTTACGATTATGAATTTTGCATCCAGGTTTTCTATTATCGTCTCAATGGATTTTAGGGCGAACGCTCTTTTGTTGAAGACCGAACGGTTCCAGTCGATGGGAATTCCTGAAACCGAACTTGTTTGAGTTTCGAGCCGATTTTTTAGAATCAGGTTCAGCATGAAATAATTTGAGCCGTAAGGATGTTGGTTGTACGGCGGATCAAGGTAAGCCACGTCAAGATTTTTAAGCCGCTTTGAAAGAGCCATCGTGTCTTCTTTGTGAAGAATTATTGTGGATTCGTAGCGGCTTAGGACAGGTTTTTTTAGTTCTATTCTGCCTTGAATCCTTGAGAGGGCGTTTTTTCCTTTTCCGCCGAAGCAGCCGATTCCGGTTGTCTTGTCTTTGTAAAATCCCTTGAATACGCCGCTTGTGTTCACATGAACGGATGCTTCTGTTATGAGGGGGGCAAGAAAATATTTTTTGAATCCGTCGTCTACAATTTCGTCGATTAGGTTTCTGTATGTGTCTATTAAAAGCGCATTTTCCCGTGTGTAGAAGACTCTTTCTTCTTTTTTTATGTTGCTGTCGTCTTTTGGCGCATAGTTTTTGCTTATAAGTCCTTCGATAGGTTTGTTTCTTGCCTTTTCTGTTATTTTTGAAAGATATGCGTCGTATTTTTTTTCATCGAAATCGCTTACATTTGAAAGATAGCAGCCGTTTATCGCATAGGAATAGTTTTCCATGTCGTTTACCGTGAGCGTTCGGGAATATTGCTTTAGCATCCGCGCGACTATTCCGCTTCCGGAAAAAAGGTCCGCAGAATCGATTTTATCCTTTCCAAGGACTGCGCAAATTTCATGGATTTGACTTTCTATGTCGTATATCAGGGTGCGTTTGTTCCCGATGTACGTGATTATTTGGCTTGTAAGAAAGTCAGGATTTTCACTCATGGAATAATTGTAGCAGTTATGCTGAAAATAATCACTAAAGAGAAGTTTCCGCTTTTTGGATTGATTTTTGAAAAATGCAATTGGTCTAACAAGTGACCGGAAAAATTGGACTTAAAAAATTAAATTTCTGTGTTCAGCAAAGATTCCGTGAAATCTTCGCTTTTCCCGTTCCAGATTTTTTTACCTTTGCGCAAAACCGCAAGCGTATCGCAGAGTTTTTGAGCCTCATCGATGCTGTGGGTCACAAGGATTGCAGAAAATCTTTCTTTTTCTTGCATGAGTTTTATGTCGGAGATGAGTTTTCGGCTCATCGGTTTATCCAGAGATGAAAACGGTTCGTCAAAAAGGATTGCCTTAGGTTTTAGAATCAGGCTTCTTGCAAGACTTGCCCGCTGGGCTTCTCCGCCGCTTAATGTTTCAGGATAGCGGTCGGAAAACTTCTGCATTTCAAAGATTTTCAAAAATTCAAAAGCCTTTTCTTGCGCCTCTTTTTTTGAAAGATTTTTTCTTATTTTTGAAAATCTAAGTCCGTATGCAACGTTCTCAAGGACCGTTAGGTGCGGAAAAAGGCTGTGGTTCTGGAAAACCATTCCGATTTCCCTTGAAGAAGGTTTTTCTTCCGTTATGTTTTTTCCATCAAGGATTATTTCAGGTTTTTTCTCCGGATTTTTGTCGTTTTCGATAAGACCTGCGATTAGCCTTAGGACTGTGGATTTTCCGCTTCCGGATTTTCCAAGGATTCCAAGCGTCTTTCCTTTTTCAATTTCCGCATCGAAGTTGACAGAAAAATCGCATGGAGACTTCCAAGTTTTGGATATGTTTTTTATCGAAAAATATTTTGTTGAATTTTCAGCCATTTTTGTTCCGATTTTTTCGTTCTTTGAGTTTTATGCT
>CALHVG010000044.1 GCA_938039145.1 uncultured Treponema sp. | reverse complement strand
GGGGGGGGGGGGGGGGGGGGGGGGGTAAGAATAGTGTAGATTTGCACCTTGGTCAACTCCTCTATCTATATGCAAACAGTATGCTAATTATATACTCAAAAGGACTGAAATCAAGGATTTTTTAAGCGTTTTCGATAAATATTTTATGTTAACCGTTCAGACTTTTTTCTTTGTGTTGTTTTTCATAACTAAATTGAATTGCCCCAATCCGTAAGACATTCCGGATTGGGGCAATCTTCGTAAGATGTAGACTATGCCAGCAAACGCCAAAGGTCATAATCTACAGTCGGGAAAATGTGTGAAATCAAGGGCGTGAAGCCAAGCGGAAGCCGTCAGCAATGGACTTATGTTCAGGCGGGAAGCTGCCACGAGCACCTACAGTACAGTTATACGACTGAACGTACCAACTGCCGCCGCGCCTTGCGCGGTGCACACCCGAGGCCGCCCCCTGAGGATCATTAACAACCCCTGTACCTATACCGCCAAATTTATCAAAACACCATTCCCATACGTTTCCACTCATGTCATATAAACCAAGTGCATTCGCCCGTTTTTCGCATACAGGATGGGATTGTCTACCTGAATTACTACTATACCACGCAACATTTCCTGTTTCCGTAGCATCATTCCAGTCAGCCTTAGCTCCGCTTGCACTGTTCACTTTAGTAAGCCATACATCTCCGCATTTTACCGCATTCGTGCCATCTTTCTGCCAACGGGCTGCATATTCCCATTCGGCTTCTGTAGGAAGTCTAAATCCTTTTTTAGTCATATCAGCGTATGCGGCATCGCAGGAGACAGCATCCGTTGCGTTTTTTAACACGGTAGCATCGGTTTGGCTTTTGCGGTATACGCATTCGGCATCGGATTCCCCTTCAGCCTTCATTTGTGTATACGCATTGCACCATACTATGCAGTCCCGCCAGTTTATGTATGTTACAGGGTCGTCATTGCTTTTCTTTCCGTTGCTGCCTTTTGTTCCCGGATTTACAAACGTGTAGTCTTTTCTGCAAGCCCAATCGTACACTTCTTTCCAAAGTTTATAGGTTACCGGCGTTTTTCCAAGTCTGTAGGAACTTAGTTTTACCGTCCGTCCCTGTGTAAATACGCCTTTATATAAATGAGGTTTAGTCGCAGGCAGGGTGCAGTCCGGTTCAGCACCTATAATGGTTACCTCGGGGATGTCTACAAACTCGTATAAGATTCTAAAGATAACCTTTACATCCGCATCTTCGGTTACGGTAAGCGTGTAGGTAGCTTCCGTGCCGTTTACCGCTTTTCCGTTAAGCTCCCACTTTTCTATCTGATGCAGTGAATCTACTGCTGTTGCGGTAAACGTTATGGTTTTACCTTTTTCGACCACCATGGGGCTTATCTCTGTTTCAAGAAAACCTTCAGCCTTTGCTTTAAGTGTGCCTTTGCCATCTACACTAAAACTGACAGTGTACTTGGGCGTAGGTGTTGCGTCGTTGCTTACATTGTAGCGGCAGGCGGCAAAGACGAGTGCGACGAGCAGCGCAGATGCCGCTCCCAAAAAGGCTTTTGCCTTGTGTCTGTTGTTAGTTTTCATCCGAAAACCTCCTAAATAAAAATATTGTATTGTCTAGGAAAAGGTTATTCGGGATGAAACGAGTAGTTATTGCTACTACTGGGGGGGGGGGGTAATAATGGTGTAATCTAGCATTTTATTCAAGCTCCTCTTTATGAATAATTGTTGGAATTACAAGGTGATTAACAGTTGTTATGTGCGATTATATAGTTGTTATATTTGTGGGGCAATAGGGTTTTGGGAATTCTTGGGAATTAAGATAGTTTTTATTTTATTTTCGGGAGTTACCGTCGCAAGCGGCAAGATTTTATGAGTTAGGCTCTTGTTTCTGTGTAACTGCCGCCCTACCCTGCGCTTGCCGAATTACGCAAAATCGATATAGACTTAAAAAATGGAAATACGGGAATTCAAATCGTGGGCGAAAAAACATCTTTCATCTTCTCCGAGTGCGGCGCTTGACGTTTCCGTGCTTTTGGAATTCTTTTTAGGAAAAGACAAAACCTGGATTCTCCTTCACGAAGAAGATGAGCTTACCGCAGAGCAATTTTCCAAACTTTCGGGCGCTGTTGCCGCACGGAAAACGGGGCTTCCAATCGCATATATAACGGGACACAAAGAATTTTACGGCTACGATTTTTTTGTTACTCCCGATGTTCTTATTCCAAAGCCCGACACCGAAATCCTTGTCGAAAGTGCCTTGACTGAAATCTTGCAGAAAATTCAGAGCGAAAAGAACGGCATTTCTTCGATTTGCGACATTTGCACGGGAAGCGGTTGCGTGGGTCTTTCGGTGATAAAATTCCTTTCAGAGCGGAACAAAATCCCTTCTGCAAAACTTCCCGAACTTACACTTTCAGACATAAGTTCCGCCGCTCTTTCGATTGCTGAAAAGAATGCGAAAAATCTATTGTCCAAAGAATTGTTTCAGAAAATCAATTTAGTTAAGTCCGACCTTTTTTCTGCGATTCCTAAAAGATTCGACATGATTATTTCAAATCCGCCGTACATCCCAAGCAAAATGGTGGACGAACTTTTAAAAGACGGAAGAAGCGAGCCTAGACTTGCGCTTGACGGAGATTCTTATGACACAAGCCATAAAAGTTGCGACGGTCTTTCGATAATCCGCCGCCTGATTCCGCAGTGCATGGAACATCTGAATGAGGGCGGAATCCTTATTGTTGAAGCAGGGGAATATAACGCCGTTGAGACAAAAGCGATTTTTGAAAAATCAGGTTTTTCGCACGTAAAAATCATAAAAGATTTGGAAGGTCAGGCGCGCGATGTGTACGGAGAAAAACTCTGAAAATATAACGCCCACGCAAAAACATTTTTTTACAGTTCTGCTTCTTCCACGCAAAAAAATGAGATTCCTTCCTTTGGGAATTTTTCCCGAATCTTTGCAATTATAGTTTTGATTGCGTTGGCTTTTTTCTTGTCCACATAAGTGAACATCAAAAAATTCTGTTCAGGCCAAGTTGAACTTCCAAGTTTTTTTGTGTGCAGTCCTTGACCATGAACTGTAGGAATCACCGTGTATTCCAGTTCAGGAATTTCTTCTTCCAGCAATTCTATAATGTCGTCTTCCACGGATTGGTTTGCGACAATTTCTACTCGGTAATTATTCATTTTTAGACTCCTTTGGCTTTCCAGCAGTTCTTTTGCTTTTTTTCGTCTTCTGTTCGGTCTTTGTGTCGGTCAAAGTTTCCGATGCATAAAGTTCCGTTTCCTCCGCCGAACCTTCAAGAACTTTCTGAAGACGAGTTTTCTTGGGTTTCTTTCTCATCACAAGGCTGTAAAGCACAGGAATCACAAGAAGTGTTACAAATGTCGAAGACGTAAGTCCTCCCACAACGGCAACCCCAATCGGCTGAACCATGGCAGACTGACCTTTAATCGTAAAGCACATCGGAAGCATTCCCAAAATGGTTGTGAGCGTCGTCATAAGAACCGGTCTAAGCCTGCTTACTCCTGCTTCAAGGCAGGCATCCATCATCTCAAGGCCGCGCGCTCTTAAAAGGTTCGTGTAATCAACCAAAATTATTCCGTTATTGACGACTATTCCCACAAGCATGATAAGACCAATCATACTTATGATAGAAAGCGGTTCTCCTAAAAATTTATATATGAACGCAACTCCGATAATCAGGAAAGGGATGGTAGCAAGATTTATAATAGGAGCTTTGAACGACTCGTATGTTGCCGCCATAACCCCGAACACCAAAAGAATCGCCATCCCGATTATCGCAAGGTAAAGATTTATCTGTTTTGCTATGTCGCCCCAAGAGCCTTCGTATGACACGCTCACATTGTCAGGCACGATATAAGTTTCCGCAACTTTTTCTTTTATGGCGTTTTCAACTATATTTGCGTTGTCCTTAGAAAGTATACTTGCGGTTACGTGTATGGTTCTGCTTTGGTTTTCCCGATTTATCGAGACAGGCCCAAGTCCTCGGCGAAGAGTAGCAAAGTTTGAAACGGCAACTTTTCCGGCACTTCCCATGACGTACATCGTTTCCAAATCCATTACGTTCTTTCTATCTTCCGGACGATACATAACCTCTACGTTGTACTCTTTTCCGTCTTTTCTAAAACTTGTGGAAGTAACTGAATTTATGGCGTAGTTTATTTCTCTGGCAACAGTGCTTACATCCACGCCAAAATTATAGGCACGTTCCCTGTCAATCACAACCTCAACCTGAGGAAGCCCACGTTCGGTGTCGATGGAAGTATCTCCAACGATAGAAAGTTCGTTCATTGCGTCGGAAAAAACTTCCGCTACTTCAAGAGCCTTGTCCAAATCGTCGGAACGAATCGCAATGTTAATGTCGCTTCCCATCATCTGACCTCGAAAGCCTGCATGGAAACTTAACTTTGCGCCTGGAAAATCATTGAAATGGGCTCGAAGAATATTCTGAATTTCCGCCGCACTTTCAATCTGTTTTTCTTCATCAGGCAAGGCAACCGAAACCGATGCCTTATAGGAACTGGAATCTCCCCATCCGCCTGAACCGATTGT
The DNA here is from genome assembly GCA_938039145.1 of uncultured Treponema sp. Lineage (GTDB taxonomy): Bacteria > Spirochaetota > Spirochaetia > Treponematales > Treponemataceae > Treponema_D. The sequence goes on along the minus strand of CALHVG010000044.1, from coordinate 48,150 downwards.
CGTGGTCAATGTCTTAAAACCCTTCACCTCGTTTTTTATGATATCCTCAAAGGCAAGGGCAACAGCCTTGGTCTCCGACAAAGGAGTTCCAATCGGCATGGTAATGCTTAGCGTAACAGAATCGTCGTTTCCGGACGGCATCATAATCATTCCGAGCGTCGGAAGCAGAAAAACCGAAATAAGCAAAAGCGAAACGGCTACAACCAATGTAACAAGCCTATTTTGAAGAGCCGCATTCAAAATCTTTCTGTAAAGCACAGTTACAGACTGAATCCCTTTTTCAAAAGTTCCGTAAAGAAATTTTAGAACCGGATTTGTAACAGGTTTTTCTGCCCTGTTTGAAAGCGGAAGAAATTTTCCTGCCAATACCGGAACAAGGAACACCGCCACCATCAAAGAAGAAAGCAGAGCAATTACAATCGTAAATATCAATCCCTTGAAAAATTGTCCCATAATTTCAAGTTCTTTGATATACAGAAGGAACGGAACAAACACGCAGATTGTCGTAAGGTTTCCGGAAAGAACGGAACTCATCATTTCCTGAGAACCGAGAACCGCCGCAATCTTAGGCTTAGCTCCCCTTGACCTGTAGTTATAGATATTGTCAATCATAACAATGGACGCATCCACAATCATTCCAACGCCAAGAATAAGCCCCGTAAGCGTCATCATGTTCAGAGTAAGACCTGCAAAACTCATGCACAAAAGAGTTATAATCAGTGAAAGCGGAATTGATATTGCAATTATTATCGTTGATTTAAAATTCTGCAAAAATACAAAAAGAACTATAACCGCCAGTATAAGTCCCAGCCAAGCCGAACTTACAAGAGTGCTGATGGTCTTGCGGATGGCAACAGTGTCATCCTGTATTATCTCCATTGAAATATCAGACGGTAATGTTTTCTTCAATTGTTCTATTTTTTTGTAGACATTATTCGCTACGGTTACGGAATTTGAGCCGGACTGCTTTGTTACGCTTACGTATACGCCGTTTTCCCCGTTGATAAAAACCTCCGAACTGGAATCTTCAAAACCCATAAACGCATTTCCGATATCCCTAAGTTTTACGTCGTAACCGTTAACCGTCGCAATTACGGTTTTATTTATGTCGTCTATGCTGGAAAATTCTCCCGTAGTTCTGACCGTGTAGTCTTTTTGACCTTCATTCAGTTTTCCGCCGCCCAATTCAAGATTCTGCTTTGCCAAAGCCGCACTTACCTGAGACACGGTAAAACCGTATGCCGCAAGCCGATTCTGCTCCAGTTCCACACGAACGCATTTTGTTTTTCCGCCCATTACGCTCGCTTCGGCAACTCCGCTAGACTGCTCAAGAATGTCTACTATATTGTCTTCGGCAATCTGCTTCAAATCGTCAACGGAACGGTTTCCACGAATAGCAATCCGCATAATCGGCATGGAATCTGCACTGATTCTAAAAATCGTAGGAGAACCGGCATTGTCAGGAAGACTTTTTGTAACCCGTCCAAGTTTATCCCGTATGTCGTTTACAGCATCCTCAAGATTTACGCCATAGTTAAACTCCATCTGAATCATCGAAGAACTTTCAGAAGACGTTGAATAAAGATTTTTTAGTCCATTTACGCTGACCAAGGAACTTTCAAGAACCTTGGTAATATTTTTTTCCACGGATTCCGGACCTGCATTTGGATAAGAAGTTATGACCATAACATAAGGAAAATCCACATCAGGAAAAAGAGCAATCGGAACATTTTTCAAAGTAAATAGTCCAAGTGCTGCCAAAAGCACAAAAACTATAAGCGCAAGGACAGGATGCTCAAGTGTTTTTTTTGATATGCCCATTAAAGTCCTTCCTTGATTTTAACTTTACCTTTGCCTTTGATTTTGATTTTTGGTTCATCTATAGCAGAATCATTTTTCGCTACTTCCGCTTCCGGAGCCTTTGGATTTGCGATGTCGCTTACTTTTGCTCCGTCTGAAAGAGAAAGCATTCCCTCAACAACAACCCTTTCGCCTGCCATAAGATTGTCCGTTACCTGAACTTTTGAATCAACGGATTTTCCTAAACGCACAAGCCTCTTTGACACGGAATAATCGTCGTTCACTACAAAAATATAATTCTGCTCTTCATCTGAAACAACCGAATCCTTTGGAATCACAATTTTTCCGCCGTATGTGGAAGTATACAGTTTGATTTTTGCAAACATTCCCGCATTCACACGAGAATCATTCTTGTCAAAATTAAGGATTATTTCCTTTGTCCTGCTTGCCTTGTCAACAACAGGACTTACCCGACTTACAGTCGCATTAAATACAACGCCGGGGTAAGCCTCAAGACTGACTTCCGCCTTTAGTCCCACTTTCAGTTCCGAGACATATCGTTCCGGAATCAAAGCCGAAACTTGAAGATTTTCAATATCGCCTATCATCGTAAAAACCGTTGTGTTGCTTACCTTTGCACCCACCTTTAAAGGAGAAGAGACTATACTTCCGCTTATCGAAGCTGTTATGGGACTTTGCGCATAATTCGAGCCGGGTTCGCTTGGGTCTACGTATGCGATTATGTCGCCTTTTTCAACGTGCGAACCAAGCATTACGTTCACTCGGCTTACTTTTCCGCTCATCGAAGGATATATTTCGATTGCGCTCTGACTTTCCACTTCGCCGTTTGTAAGAACATAATCCTTCAACGCCGCAACAGCCGCAACTTCGCTCCGCACAGTAACATATGAAATCTCTATTTCAGGAAATCCATCCCCAACTGCAAATGCCATACCGCCGCCGGGCATTCCTACAACATTTTTTTTGTATCCAGTAACAAAAATTATCACCGAAACTATCAGAGTTACCAAAACTATTGCGCTCACAATGAGCCATTTTTTTAGAGTTTTTTTCATTCCAATACCTCAAAAAAAGTTCTAATTTATTTTATCGACGAACCAAACGGAAGTCCCAAAAGATTTTCAAAATCCAGCAGTGAACTCAAAATCGAATACGCCTGCTGTTTGACGCTGACCCTTGCGCTCAAAAGCGAGTCGGAATAATTCTGAAGACTTAGAATGTCCGTTTTTCCGTAGTTATATGCGGTAAGCGACATATTGTGCGCCTGTTCCGCAAGTTTTTCGTTTTCTTTAAGCGAAAAAATCTGTCCTATTCCCTGATTTATCTTTCTTAAATAATTTTCTGCTTCTACCTGAACCGAAGTTTTTGCAACCTCAAGATTCAATTTTGCATCTTCCACGGACTTTTTTGAAGAGCGGACAGCTAAACCGCCCTGAGACCAAGGAAGATAGCCGTCCAGAGGAATGTTTACTCCAACTGAAAGCGAATGCTCGGGGTTGTTCCAAGATTTTTCGTTTTTCGTTACGGAATAGGCGTTTGTAATCCCATAAGTGTACGAAGCGCTAAGGCTCGGTCCGTAGGCAGAAAAACGGGAAGACAAAAGAGAATTTTTTGCAATCTCAAGCGATTTTTCCGCAGTGCGAACCTTTGGCGCAGGTTCGGAAACTTTCGGAAGAGAGTCAAGTTTTATTTCTTTGAGTTCAAGCACATCGTCAAGCGTTCCGTCCAGCTCGACTTCCGTATTTTGTTCTATACCCAAAATCTGCTTGAAAAGCGCAAGGTCGTTTTTATAAGAAATTTCAGCGGACTCCACGATGGGCTTTTTCTGCTCGTAAGTAACTCGGCTTGTCATTACATCAAGTTCGCTGATTTTTCCGTTCCGGAATTTTTCCTGATTCGTCTGATACTGAACTCTGTTTGTCTCAAGCCCGCGTTTTTGAAGTTCGATGTTTTCCTTTTCGTAAAGAAGGGCATAAAAAGTCTTCCGCACGCTAAGTTCAACGGAACGAAGGGTCTCCCCGTATGACAGAAGCCCGTTCTCATAATTCAGCCGTGCCGCTTTCATGGTTGTGTAAAGATTTGTCGAAAGCCCCAGACTCACCGTTCCGGAAAAGGAAAGGGAATCTGCATTTTCTTCAAAATTGGTTCGATAAATTCCGCCTGCGGAAATGCTTGGACTTACACTCCCCCATGAATATTTTTTTACGGCGGAAAGTTTTTCAAGTTCAAGAGCGGAACTTTTTATCGAAATGTTGTTCTCCAAAGCCGTTTTTACCGCATCTTCTATATTAAGACGTATCACACCAAAACCGGATTCCGTTTCTTCGCAAATGCCAAAGAATAAAATGCACGAAAGAAAGAACGCCGCTGATATAATTTTTCTCATGACAAATCCTTAAAAATCAAAACTCCTCTTTGAAGTCTAATTTAAGGGCACATCTAAAACCTTTTTCGGATTTTAAAACATGCCCGACGAGTTTTTATAAGTCTTTATACATTAATTACTTATAAAAAAAATCGCAAGTAAAATCTAAAGAAAAAATCAAAAAAGCGAAGTTTTTGAAGATTCCTTAAAAAATCGATTTTTCCTACAGTTTCATGACTGATTTCATCAAGTAAGAACTTAAACAGTTAAACGTGTTCGAAATCGGAATGTAACAACAAAAACAAAAAAATAGAACAAAAAATGGATTTTTGAAAAAAAATTGCAGGAAAAGCGGTTTTATCTTCGCTCCGTGCGCCCGATTTTCCTCCGGTTGAATAAAAAAGCCGTTTCCGTGTATAGTACACACATGGCGGAACGAAAATTCACTGTTTTAGACATGATAGAACTTGATTTGCCAGGTCACGATGCGCTTGAACTAAAATGTATCGGCGGCCGCCGCGGTCTACCAAGAGAAATTTCCGTTCCCGACATAAATCGCCCGGGGCTTGCCCTCTCGGGATTTTTCGATGCATTCGCAAACAAACGAGTCCAGCTTTTCGGACGGGGCGAAACTGCATATCTTCATGAACTTCACAATCAAAACAAAAGCGACAGCCTAAAAGATTTTTTTGCGTACAATATTCCGTGCTGTATTTTTTCGAACAACCTGGAGCCTACCCAAAAGTTTTCCCGCCTTGCAGAAGAAGTGTGCTGCCCTATCCTTCAGACTTCGATGGACACCACGGATTTTACTTCCAGACTGATAAGAGTTTTTTCGAATATTTTTGCGCCCAGAAAGACTATTCACGGAGTTCTTGTAGAAGTTTACGGAATCGGAATCCTTCTTACAGGTCATTCGGGCATCGGAAAAAGCGAAACCGCCCTTGAACTTGTGGAACGCGGACACAGACTTGTTGCCGACGATATTGTTGAAGCAAAATGCGTAAACGGAAACATAATTCTTGGACTCGGTCCGAATGCGCTTATAAGCCACCACATGGAAATCCGCGGACTCGGAATAATAAACATTTCGCAGCTTTACGGGGTCGGAGCAATCAGGGATCAAAAGGAAATCCAGCTGGTAATTCAGCTTGAAGAATGGGACAACTCCAAGGCGTATGACCGTCTTGGAGTTGACCAAAAATATATCGACATTCTGGGCGTTAAGATTCCGGCAATAGATATTCCTGTCCGCTCAGGAAGAAATCTTCCGATAATCATAGAAGCCGCCAGCATGAACGAAAGGCTTAAGAACATGGGCTACAATTCCGCAAGGGATTTCAACCAGAATGTATTAAGATGGATAGAAAACGGAGAGATGCAGTCCACGTACTTGGGCGACGACGGCAGTTACTGAACGGATGGAGCTGTTTGCACGAAGCGAAAACTTTATGTGGTAGCGAAAAATATATTTTGTGGAAAGGAACACACTATGATTGAAAGATTACTTACCGTAAAGAATCGAGCGGGAATTCATGCTCGTCCGGCTGCAATTATCGCACAGGCTGCAAACCAGTTTTCCTGCGAAATCATTATTGCCAAAGACGATACCATGGTAAACGCAAAATCAATTATGGGTGTAATCACCATGGCTGCAGGCTATAACACAGTCCTCACACTAAAAACGGAAGGAACGGACGAAAAAGAAGCCGCCGACAAAATATCGGCGTTATTCGACTCAAAATTTGAAGAGGAATAACCTGATGAACGGAATAACCGAACGTCAAAAGGAAGTTCTTTCGTTCATCGCGAATTTCACGGAGACGAACGTCTATCCGCCGACAATCCGTGAAATTGCGGAACATTTTGGAATTTCGCTGAAAACGGTTCAGGATCACGTCGTGGCACTTCAGAAAAAAGGTTATCTTTCAAGCGAAACTAAGCGCTCAAGATCAATCAAAGTCATAAAAGACGAAAAAGAAAAAGGTTCCGGGCTTTACGTGGATAAAATTCCGCTTTTAGGAACGGTCGCGGCGGGAAAACCCCTGCTCTGCGAAGAAAATCTTGACGGCTACGTAAATCTTACAGAACCTTTCATCAAACCCGGAAAAAGCTATTTTGCGCTTAGGGTACGGGGTGCAAGTATGATAAACGCCGGCATCCTGGAAGGCGACCTTGCGGTAATCGAGCAGACATCAAGCGCATTCGACGGTCAGATAGTCGTTGCTGTATTGGAAGATGCAATAACTCTCAAACGATATTACAGAGAAGATTCGCGCATAAGACTTCAGCCAGAAAATCCCGCTTTTCAGCCGATACTTTGCAATGACCTAAGAATTGTGGGCGTGCTTTCAAGCATAGTTCGCACATACTGAACGGGGACTTTTGCAAAATGGTATATCTTTACACAGGCCCTGAAGCAGGCGAAAAAAACGATGCAATAAAATCATTAAAAAGTGCACTCAAAAAAAAATACGGACAAATAGAAGAAAGTCTTTACTATGCCGCGGAAAGCACTCCGGCGGAATACATTTCGATACTTCAGAACGAAAACCTTTTTTCCGAGGCAGCCTGCATTGTCGTAAAAAATGCGGAAGCTATAAAAAAGCCGAACGAAATCGAAATGATAGCCGACTGGATTCAATCGGCTCAAGACGACAGGAACACTCTGATTCTGGTTTCCGACGAATATTCCGTGAGTGCAAAACTGGACAAAGCGGTTCCGCCTTCAGGAAAAAAGATTTTTTGGGAACTTTCAGAAAGCCGCCGTTCCGACTGGATAAGAAAATTCTTCAGCAAAAACGGATATTCAATTGAAGACGATGCCGTAGATTCAATAATCGAAATGTTCGAAAGCAACACCGAAGCGTTAAAAAACGAGTGCGGGCGCTTTCTGCAAATTTTTCAGAAAGGGCATTGCATCTCAAACGACGATGTGGATTCCGTGCTTTTCAGCACAAGAGAAGAAAACGCATTCACGCTCTTTGACGCAATGTCGGACTACACGTCGCCTCGGCAAAAAATCCTTGAGCGCTCGCTGTTAATTCTTCAGAAAATAAGGCTCTCAAAAGAAAATCAGGCGTTTTTAATTCTTGCAGGACTTGCCTCGTGCTACAGAAAACTTATCATATACCACAATATTCTTTCATCAGGAATGACGGACGATTTCAACCTGAAAAAAAACGGATTTTCAAGCAAAAAGATGAAAACACAATACGCAAACGCCTCAAAAACTTGGAATCCGGGACAAAGCCATGCGATACTGGCTTTGATTGCGGAATGCGATACGGCAATACGAACAAACGGAAGCCTGCTTGAAGATATTTACCTTCAGAAAATTATTTATGAAATCGTGGTAAAAAAAGGTTCTTCAAGCGCAAAATACGAATAGTTCCGCATTTGCGCAAAAATCATAAAGAAAGACCTGCAATAATCTCGCCAAGTTTTTTGATTTCATCGCCGCTAAGCGTAATTCCTTTTCCCATTTTCTGATGGTCGGGAGCCCAACTTCGGATGTCAAACTTTGCAGGACGCCCGCCCCAAGAAACTTTGTTCACTTCGAATTTCCAGCCGCTTTTCGATTCGGAAATGACACCGATACTTTCGGTTATCTCAAAAGAAAAATCTTCAGCCATTTTTAAACCTCCTAAAAATACTCGCTATATTATCATGCAGAATTCCGATTTTCGCCAGATTTTATTGATAAATGTTTGCAAAAGAAAAGCACAAAGCAAACTCTTAAAAGGCTTTTCCTGACAAAAAACGCTTACAAAATATGGAAAGTTTTTTGCATTTAGAATTGCATGACTTTGAAAAATTCCGCGTTACATGATAAATGAGATTTTGTTTTCGCAAAAACTCGTACACATTTTAACCGGCAGAAAATAAACGCATTTTTCTTACGAAAAGAAAATAATCGGCAAATAAATCCTGACGCAGCAACTTTTTAAAAAAAGGCAAAAAATTTTAAAAATTACGATTTTTTATAAAAGCAAAATGGCGCAGCGGCTAGCGGTTTTTGTTCATTGCAGCATTTTTATATTGAACAAAACCGCAAGCAATTATCGATATTTACCGTTCGTGACCGCGGCATAAGCTGTTCGTTGTAAAGACAAATTCTTTCTTTGGAAATACAATTTTGTCGGCAATGCTTTTACAGTTCTTTAGATTTTTACGATTCGGGAAAATACCCGCAAGTTCGCTATTTTTCTCTTCGATAAAAACACAATTTTTCCAAAATGCAAGCAGCTTATTTTTCTTCCGGATTTTCCGAAAATCTTACGCAATTGAATTTTAATGCAATTCTGATAGAATAAACACATGAAAAAGCGTGCCATTCTTTACACTGAAAACATGGAAAATCTTCTTCTGCTTGCGGAATTCCTTGTGTCGGATAATTGGGAAATAATTTCCGCCGGAGAAACGGCTGAGTTTCTCGGCTATAAAAATATTCCCGTAACAGTTGAAAAATCTCTTCTGGATTCAAATAATGATAACGACGCATATCTTCGTCTTCTTCATCAGATTGACCAGACGGACAACAAATACAGCTACGGCGGACTTGAAATCGCAGGCGAAATTAAACTTGTCTGCATAAACATTCTGCCAAAGTTCATGCCGCTGGCATCGTTCCTTGAAGAATCCAGTTCCGAAAACGCCATAGATTTTAAGCATATTTCGCTAATAAGATATGCTGCAAAAAACTACAATACAACACTAATTCTGACAAATCCTGAGGACTACCACGAAGCGACGATTCAGTTAAGAACGGACAACGTAACCAAGGACTTCAAACTGAAACTTGCGGCAAAGGCTCTGAATCTGTGTTCCGCATACGATGCGTCAACTTCCCTTTCAATAATGATGCAGGAACCCAAAATCGAATTCCCGAAGTATTTTATGGCTCCGTACGAACGAAATATAAAACTGAGCCACGGAAGCAATCCTCACCAGGTTGCCTGCCTTTACACGGAAAACCTGAAAAGTTCCGCACTGAACGGAATGAAAAAAATCCAAGGGAAAGAACTGGAACTTCCAATTGTAAAAAACTTTTTTTCAGCCTGGAACATAGTAAGTCTTTTTCTGAAAATCATAAAAAATCCGTTTGAGGTGGAAACCATAGACAGTTCCGGCTATGCGTACACAACTCCTTTTACGCCTGCAGCCGGCTCCGTATTTACAATCGGAATAAAAAATAACAATCCGATTGGAGCCTCTTTGGGCTCGAACGTAAATCATTCACTTTCAAAGACGTTCAACTGCGCCCCGACAATTTTTGACGGCGCAACTCTCGGATGCAGCGCTGTTATTGACGTTGAAGCAGCCGTTACGCTTTCAAAATCAAACCTAAAAGCAATAATCGCCCCCGACTTCACAAAAGATGCCCGTCAAATACTTTCCGAGAACAATTCAATCCGGCTTGTAATGGCTTCGGTGGTATCTTCAAATTTTCATGAAATTTCGTCAATTGACGGCGGACTTCTTGTTGAAACTGCCGACAACGAACTTTTCAGAAAATGGCACATCGTAACGCAAAAGCGCCCCACTCAAGCTCAGATTGATGCAATGGCGTTCGGAACGATGGTGTGTTTTGCATCAAAATCGTACTCGTCGCTCGTCATAAACGACTCTTCCGCCATCGGAATTTCTGTGGGGCAGCCCAGCAGAAAAAGAGCCGTAAATTTTGCGATTCAGGCTGCCGAAGAATGTCTTCAAAACGGGCTAACGTCTTCGGACACGAATGCCGAAGTTCTGGTCAGCGATACGTCAATTCCTTTTGACGAAAGAATAATTAAGGCGGCGGAACTGGGAGTAAAAGCCATAATCCAGACAGGCGGAACTTCAAGCGACCGCGCGTTGATAGATTTCTGCAACGAACACGAAATCTCAATGATTTTTACAGGAATGCATCATCTTTCCTTTTAAGGAAATCAAAACGCAAGCCTTTTTGCCGGACGTTTTCCCGTTCCGATTTACTTTTATTTTTTATAGAGGATTTTATGCTTTACCATCTTGGCGTTTTTCTACAGACTGTTTGGGGACCTGCCCGGCTTCTGCAGTCATATACGGTGCTGATTGCGCTTGTGCTTTACACTGGATTTTTTGTGACCAATTGGATTCTTCCAAAATTTTACGACATACTTCCGCATGACCGGGGACGCGAATTCACAATCAAAGAAAACGCCGAAGCCGCAAAAGGTAAACCTACTGGAGCGGGTTCTGTTTTCATTTCGATTTATGCGCTGATATGCATAATTTTTGTTCCGATGGGAATTCTTCAGGCGGGAATCTTAATTCTTACTTGGCTTACTATGCTCATGGGATTCCTTGATGACAGAAGCATCACCAGTTGGGGCGAATACCTTAAAGGATTCCTTGACCTAGTGATAGCGATTCTTACGGCTCTTCTTATATATTTTTTCATATCACGGCAAAACACCGACGGAAACGTGCATTTTTGGTTTCCATTCATTTCAAATCCTGTGAATGTGCATCCTGCCGTATTTGTGGCAATAAGCGTGATTCTTATATGGGCTTCGATAAACACCACAAACTGCACCGACGGCGTTGATGGGCTTAGCGGCTCTTTGGTGCTGATTGCCCTTCTTACTTTAGGAGCTGTGTTTTATTTCATTCTGGGACATAAAGACATAGCCGCCTATCTTTTAGTTCCGCATCTGCAGGACGGAGCGAAATGGGCGTTGATGACGTTCGGTTTTGCCGGAGTTCTGATGGGCTATCTTTGGCACAATGCATTTCCGTCCAGCGTGCTGATGGGGGATGCAGGAAGCAGGGCGCTCGGATATTTTATAGGGGTGATGGTACTTATAAGCGGAAACCCGCTTTTGATTTTTGCCACAAGCACAGTGATTTTTCTGAACGGCGGAATGGGACTTCTGAAAGTTTTCCTTTTAAGATTCTTCCATATAAAAATATTCGAAAACATTAGATTTCCGCTGCATGACCATATGCGGAAGAACAAAGGCTGGAGCACCACGCAAGTTCTTCTGAAATTCATGATATTGCAATTACTGATAACAGTCGCCGTTCTTGGACTGTTCCTTAAAATAAGGTAGGACGATTAAGAAAAACAAAGATAGGGAGGATGCGTTTTTTTGGAAGAATGCTCCGCGCGGAGAATTGAACGGTGCCGTAAGGCAGTGGGCGGCTTTTCCCGTATTGATGGATTTTTACATATGCTGGCTAAAATTGTATGTTTTTATTGATGCCGCCCACCAAGCCCTAGGCGGGCCGTGAAATGCGACTTGAAAGATGCCTTTGCGCCCTGATTGTCTTTGGAAAAAATACTTGGTACTATTTACACCATGACAGAATTAACAAGCAAGCAAAGAAAACAACTGGAAAAACAAGCCCACAACTTAGACCCGATTGTGATAGTTGGCGGAAACGGGGTTTCACCGCAAGTAATCGAGATGGTTTTAAAATCGCTGGATTTTCACGAACTTATAAAAGTGAAATTCAACGAATTCAAGGACGAAAAACGCTCCTTGACGGAAGAAATCTGCGCCAAAACGGAAGCGACGCTGGTCAGAATCATCGGGAATGTTGCCATACTTTTCAAGCAAAACGAAGACCCCAAAAAACGGAAATACACGATTTGATGTGTAACCGGACAGCGAATTCAGTTGTTTTTTAACTTGTATCTAAATGAAAATAAAATTTCATCAAAAGTTTGCGTCGCAGACTTTCTTACTTTACGGCGTTTTTCACTTTTGAATTTACGCTTATGGGAGAAAATAAATGATTGAAGTTACTGACGTCTCTCGGCATTTTGGACTTTTCAAAGCCGTTGACGGTGTTAGTCTTTCCATTCCAACAGGGCAGATTGTAGGTCTTCTTGGCCCTAACGGAGCCGGAAAAACTACCACGATGAGAATGATTACGGGATTCCTGAAGCCTACAAGCGGAACTATCAAGATAGATGGAATCGATGTTTTGGAAGATCCGGTAGCCGTAAAAAGCAGAATCGGCTACATGCCGGAAAGCGCGCCTTTGTATGGCGACATGATTGTCGAGGACTACCTGAACTACATTGCGGACATTCAGGGAAAAGACCCGACGGAAAAAGTTCCGCTTTTGTGCAAGGAATGCGGACTTGAGGAAGTGATGCATAAAAACATCGCAGAACTTTCACGCGGTTACAGGCAGCGGGTGGGTCTTGCGCACGCTCTTATGAATGATCCTGAAATCTTGATTTTGGACGAGCCTACAAGCGGTCTTGACCCTAATCAGGTGGAAGAAGTAAGAGCGTTAATAAAAGAAATCGGGAAAACCCGAACGGTAATCATTTCCACCCATATTCTTGGTGAAGTGGAAATTCTTTGCAGCCGAGTGATAATCATTTCCGGGGGAAAACTTGTCGCCGATTCTCCGACTGACCAGCTTAGAACCCGTTATGCAAATTCCGCCACGATACGATTGAACGCAAACGCAAGCGAGGCGGAACTTTCCGAAGCGGTTCATGGAATCGAAGGAATAGAGAGCCTCTCGTTCGAAAAGGCTGAAAAAGGCTCGACTGCGCTCATCTCCATAAAAGATGGAACGGAAATCCGTCCGGAGGTGGCAAAGGCGGTTGTCGCAAAAAATCTGGAACTTTACGAACTAAGTCTTCAGAAAAACAGCCTTGAAGATATTTTCAGAATCCTTACGGCAGAGCCTTCTCAAGAAAATCCCAAAGCAGAAAACGGAGGCGCAAAATGAACGAGCAGTCTGTAAAAAAGCCTAATACGGCAAAAATCATCATGAAGCGGGAACTTTCCTCCTACTTTTCAAGTCCAATCGCATATATTGTAATATGCATGAACATAATAATTCTTAGTCTGGCATTCTTTAAGGGACTTTTTCTCGGATATAATTTTTTCCTTTACAAAAGCGCCGACATGAGAATCCTGTTTTTGTTCCAGTCGATTCTGCTTACAGTATTCATTCCTATAATAACGATGAGGCTTTTCAGCGAAGAAAAACGAACCGGTTCGCTTGAGACGCTGATGACACTTCCTGTGACGGAGTTCAGCGTTACAATGGGAAAAACTTTAGCCGCCTTTGTGACATCCCTTATCGTGGTCTTTCCAACGATTCTGATTCCAGTGTTGGTGTCTTTCTGCGGAAAGCTCGACATAAATCAAATAATCGCAGGATATCTTGGGCTTGTGCTTCTTTGCGCACTTTTTTCAACAATCGGACTTTTCGCCTCTTCCATCACAAAGCACCAGATTGTCTCGTTGTTTGTATCTCTTCCGATTTGTGCGGTGATGATGTCGATTTATGTTCCGTTCTCAATTCCGAAAAGCATTCCGCACTTCATCGATGAGTTTTTCAAGTTCATATCAACATACGAGCATTTTACTTCAATTTCCCACGGAATCATCGATACAAGAGATTTGCTTTATTTTGTATGCCTGACGGTATTCTTTTTCTGCCTTACTGTAAAAACTCAGAAAAAGGAAAGAGACTAAGGAGCTAAAGATGAAAAAAATTTTAAATTGGCTAAAAAGCCCAAAAAGCGACTTTGCCCTTCTTGTAATAGTTTTGGTTTTGGCTTGCATCGTCGGTCACAACGCCCACTTGCGGTTTGATATCACCAAGCAGAGAGCCTATTCGCTTTCTGCGGCAAGCAAACAGACTGTAAAGACTTTGACCGAACCGCTTTCCGTGAAAGTATTTTTTTCGGAAAACCTTCCGTCCACGTACAGCAAGGTTTCTACTTACGTAAAAGACATTCTTATGGAATACAAAGGTGCGGCAAACAAAAATTTCTCCTACACAATCTTTGACATGGATAAAAGCGAAAGTCAGAAGATTGCGACCGGCTACGGACTCCGCCAGATTCAGATTCAGGAAGTAAAGAATAACGAGGTGGGATTTAAGCAGGTGTGGATGGGACTTGCGATTTCTTACGGAGATTCCATAGAAGTTTTGGACGGGATAACGTCCGAATCGGGATTTGAGTACAACCTTACCACAAAAATCGCAAAAATAATTTCTACCACAGACGCTCTTGCAGGTCTTTCTTCCCAAGATTCCATAACCGTAACGCTTTATGCCACAAATGAACTTGAAAAATTCAGAATCGCAGGATTCGACCAGTTGGATATGAGCGTTCAAAGCGCATTCAACACGGTTAACAAAAAGAACCTGAACAGACTTACCTACCTTAAAAAAACTCCTGATTCCGCCGAGGAAATCGAGGCTCTTTCCGAAAAGTACGGTCTTCAGGTCATAAACTGGAAGAATCCCGACGATTCGATGGGTTCGGGGATATTCGGGCTGGTAATCGAATACGGCGATAAGTTCAGAATCATTCCGGTGGCGATTCAGCGTTCGATTTTCGGTTTTGTGCTTGCAGGTCTTGATGATATGGAAGAAGGAATTTCAGACAGTCTTCAAGCTTTGCTTTCGAAATCCACAAAAATCGGCTACATTTCAGGGAACGGCGAAAAACCGCTCCGAGACGAAAACGGCGAAGAAAGCAAATTCGTAAAACTGCTTTCGGATATGTACGAACTTACGGAAATCAATCTGAAGGAAGCCGATATTCCCGCAAATCTTACGTCAATAATCGTAAACGGACCCGGCGAAATTCTTTCAGAATCCGAATTGTATAAAATCGACCAATTTGTGATGAAAGGCGGAAACGTGATGATTTTTGCAGATCCTTTTCAGGTGGTTCAGGGAAATTATTATCAGCCGTCCACTTACAATCCGCTTGAAACCGGACTGAACATTATACTTGACAGATACGGCGTAAAACTTGAGACAAACTACCTTTTCGACGAGAATTGCTATGTTGCCCGTCAACAAGGATATGGAAACATAAATCTTTACTGGGCGCCTCAACTTTCGGGAAAGCAGCTGAACCAAAAGCATCCAATCACCAAAAACTTGGGATACGTGATTTTCCTGCAATCCGGCGGAATCAACACAAGCGGAGCGGAAGAAAACAAGGACATACGATTTACGGTTCTTGCAAGCACATCGGAAAAAGGCTGGAAAGAAAGCCGAAATATTCAGCTGACTCCCGGAATGGAACCGCCTTACGATAAATCCACTGAAAACAGCTATCCGCTTGCAATTCTTCTTGAAGGAAAATTCAAAAGTGCGTTTGACAGGAATCCGGCGGATGAACAAAGCACAGAAAACGCAAGTCTTTCCACGACAACACATATCGCCAAGGCTCGGCAGGCTGGGAAAATTTTTGTGGCAGGCTCATCGTACATTACTTCAGACCAACTGCTCGATGACGGCGGAAAAGAGCCGATTGCCATCATGGTAAGAAATGCCGTTGACTACATGAACGGAAACAGCGATTTGTGTTCAATGCGGACAAAGGGCGTTTCGTTTCAGTCAATTTCCAACACAACCGGATTTTATGCGGCAAGCGTTGAATATTTCTGCATAATCGGAATCGCCGTATTGAGCGCCATATCCGGACTTGTTGTATGGCACAAACGAGCTGTCCGCCGTCGAAAAATTCACGACAAATACGATCCTAACGATAGCCGTGAAATCAAAAAAGAAGCAAAATAATTACGGAGAACCCCATGGAAGAAAAACTTAAACCCGGAAAACTTGTCCTTCTGTCCAGCATCGGAATTCTGCTTATAATCTGCATAATTCAGTTTATTCTTGCGGCAAGGAATCCTGTAAAAACTCTGAAACTCAACGAAGGCTTCGATTCAATCACCGTAGAAAAGTCCGGCGGAAAAATCGAGTTCCTGCTTGACGGCTCCGACTGGTACGTGGGAACGGGCGATTTTAAAGCGAATCTGCCGGACATTGACAACATAACCGGCAACCTGAAAGAAATAAAAATCCTTGACACAATAGGAAGGCTTTCTTCGGAAGAACAGAACGCCCGCTACGACCTGAACGAAGACAAAGCGATAACCGTTACGGCATCGAAAAACGGAAAAGTTTTAAGAACCGTAAAAATCGGAAAAGCGTCTTCAACAGGCTCACAGACTTATATAACCGTAGGAAACTCAAAGGACATAAACCTTGTTTCGGGAAACCTTTACAGCCTCTTCAACAAAAGCGAAGAGGATTATCGAAGCAAGAGCGTTTTTTCAATCAAAGGCTCAAGCATTTCCGGCGTAAGCGTTACGCTGCAAAAGGACACCTGGTCTGTCTCAAAATCCGTACCTTCGGAAGGCACCGATTCTTCCGGCGGCGAAGTCTCGTGGAGCTTTGCGGGAACAGCCTCTGCGCTGGAAGCCGACACGTCTAAAGTCAATATATGGCTTGGACAGATTTCGGTATGCACGGCGTCTTCGTGGCTGGACGATTCAAAAGTTCTTCCTGCAAAAAAAGAAGTTTCCGTTGAAATCGACGGAACCGAAGGAAAAATCACCCTTGACATCTATTCGGAAAAAGACGGCGAAAGAACAAAATACATTGCAACAAGCAACAAAACCGCACACAAATTTGAGCTTTCTGAAAGCACGGCAAAACGCTATATAAAAAGCCCAAGCGAGCTTACAAAATAGGGAGCTTTTCCGCCGTACGCCTTATCCGAGGGTCTTTGACAAAGCGGACAAAGGGTCTTTGATAAGGCGAACTTACTTCCTTCGAGCGAGGAAACTCTGCTCAAAAAAAACAAAGGGGTCTTTCAAAAAGAAAGACCCCTTTGTTTTTTTTAACGCCAAGTATTACAAAACGCAAATCGGAACGAATGTTTCAGCCTTCAATGACGCACCGCCAATAAGTCCGCCGTCGATGTCAGGCTGCCCCAAAAGCTCTGCGGCATTTGAAGCCTTCATAGAACCGCCGTACTGAATTATAACCTCGTCGGCAACTTTCTGATTGTAGAGCTTTGCAATATAACCTCGGATAAACTTGTGAATAGCCTGAGCATCCTCCGGGGTCGCGGTTTTTCCGGTTCCGATTGCCCAAACAGGTTCGTATGCTATCGTAACGTTTTTCATCTGCTCTTCCGTAACACCTGCAAGTCCTGCAGAAAGTTGAAAGGCGCACACCTGCTCGGCTTCGCCCGCTTCACGTTCCGAAAGCAGTTCGCCGATACAGAGGTCAACCTCAAGTCCGTCGTTCAGGGCTTTTCTGACCTTTCTGTTTATAAGCTCGTCGGACTCGCCTATTTCGTGCCTTCGTTCGGAATGACCGAGTATTACGCAGCCGCAGCCGATATCTTTAAGCATGGCGGTGGAAACTTCACCTGTGTGAGCTCCGTTTTCAGTTGCCGCGCAGTCCTGGGCTGCAAGAATGATATTCGAGCCCTTTACCACCTGAGCAACAGCGTCAAGATAAACAAAAGGAACTCCAATCATGAATTTATTGGTTTTTCCTTTTAGCTGTTCAACCAAATCTTTTGCGAGTGCGACAGCCTCCGCTTTGGAAGTATTCATCTTCCAGTTTCCTGCAATGTAATGTGTACGTGCCATTTATTTTCTCCAAAATACAATGTAAATAATCCGAGCGCAAAAGCGACGGAAAGGTGTAACGCTACAAAACCCGGCGTCCCATCCAATGATTCGGCAAAAACGCAAAATCAAAGGACAGGTTGCCGGATAAATAGACTCCGCCTATTTTGTAGCCAGAATAGCAATGCCAGGAAGAGTTTTTCCCTCAAGGAATTCAAGGGAAGCTCCGCCGCCTGTAGATACGTGGCTCATTTTGTCGGCAAGGTTAAACTTGTTCACAGCGGCAACAGAATCTCCGCCGCCGACAACTGTCATCGCCCCTCTACCGGTAGCATCCGCCACCAAACGAGCGACCGTTGCAGTTCCCTTTGCAAATGCGTCAAATTCGAACACACCCACAGGACCGTTCCACACAACTGACTTTGCGGTCGAGAGGACTTCCTTATAAAGTTCGATTGTCTTTGGTCCCACATCCATCGCCATAAGATTGTCAGGAATGTCAGCTCCGTCGATAGGAACAGGAGTTGCGGAAGCGTCGAACTTGTCTGCCGCTATGTGGTCAACAGGAAGTACAATTTTCACGCCTTTGGAAGCCGCATCGGAAAGCAATTTTTTTGCCGTGTCGATAAAATCATCTTCGACCAAAGAAATTCCCACTGAATGACCTTGCGCCTTGAGGAATGTATAAGCCATACCGCCGCCAATCACCAAGGCAGAAGCGTTTTTCAAAAGAGATTCAAGAACAGCGATTTTTGAAGAAACTTTTGCGCCTCCGATTATAGCCACCTGCGGCTTTGGAGGATTTTCTACCATTGGTTGAATGTATTTTACTTCCTTTTCCATCAGGAAACCGCCCACAGACTCAACAGGCATGAATTTTGCTATAGAAGCTGTGGAAGCCTGATCACGGTGAGCCGTACCAAAGGCATCGTTTACAAAAATATCCCCATAAGAGGCAAGTTCCTTTGCCATTACATCCCGCTCTGCAGAATCCTTTGAGGTTTCCTCTTTGTGGAAGCGGACATTTTCAAGCATCGCAACAGCGCCATCCGGAAGAGCATCGATAGCCGACTTCTGCCCCAGCGCATCCGGAAGGAACACTACATCTTTTCCAAGTTTTTCGGAAAAATATTTTACGACAGGAGCCATGCGGTTCTTTCCGTCGATGAATTTCTTGGAATCATCTTCAGTCCATGTCTTTCCAGCCTTTATCGCCTTTTCTTCCGCTTTTTTAACGTCCTTTTTGGGGTCTCCCAGATGGCTCATAAGAACAAGAGAGCGAGGATTCTGCTCAAGGATATATTTTATAGTTGGAAGAGCCGCCATGATTCGGGTGTCGTCCTGCACAACTCCATCTTTCATAGGAACATTGAAATCAACACGCATAATCACACGCTTGCCTTTCAAGTCAACGTCTTTTACAGTCTTTATCATTTAAAACTCCTGTGTTTGGATTGCGCCGCCTGTATGAGCGGCAAAACTAGTCATAATTTTAACCTCTTTACCGCATAATTTCAATTAAATTGTATATTAAGAACAAATATCGCATCGAACAAGAAAACTTGGCGATTTTTTGCATTCAGAACAAATAATTTATAGACCTTTGGAAAGAGACAAAATTCGTTGCGTATTTTTCACAAGAAAAGTACGCTTTTAAAACGTTTTCTTTAATTTCAATCATCATAAAATTTTTCGGATTTTAGAGTTTTTATTCTGAGATTTTTTGTAATTTGATTTTTAACCGAATGTTTCCCCAAAAAAAGTCTTCAAAAAAAACAAATCTATCGTTCAATATCGATAAAATACAACTTTGCTTATTTTGCCAGAAAGCATTATAATCCTAAAAATAATTTTTTTAGTCATCGAGGAAGATATGAATATACGCACAAAAATAATCGCAGGTTTTGGAATATCGCTGGTGCTGGTGCTTTCGGTTACGCTGGTCGGAATAAATCGCATCAAAAAAATAAACAAAAACTTGACTGAAATAAATGATGTAAACACCGTAAAACAGCGGTACGCAATTAATTTCCGAGGGAGCGTTCACGACCGTTCGATACGAATCAGGGATTTTGTGCTGCTTGAAGACCAGCGCGACAGAGAAAGCGTCCTTTCCGACATTCGGACTCTTGAGGACTTTTACGAAAAATCCGAAACCGCTATCAATGAGATTTTTGCAAAAAAAATCAACAATACCACAAAAGAAATGGATCTTCTTTCCGACATCGGAAAAAGCAAGGCGGAAACAATGCCGCTTATCGAACGGATTATTGCGCTTGAAAACGCAAATAAGCATTCGGAAGCAAACGAAATTCTTCTTTCAAAAGCAAGACCGGCGTTCCAGCTTTGGCTTGACCGCATAAACGCCTTTATCGACTACAAAGAAGCGCAAAACCGCACGCTCACCGACGCAACTAGGAAAACGGCGCGACTTTTTCAAACATTTATGATTCTCATCTGCTCGTTTGCAGTGCTTGTAGCCGTCATCATTCCGCTGTGGGTGCTCAAATCCGTATTGCTTTTGGATAAACTTGCCACGCGCCTTACCGATATCGGCTCCGGCGACGGCGATTTAACATCTCGTATTGTAGTCAAAAGCAACGACGAAATCGGCGTTGTCGCTTCAAGTTTTAACGGATTTGTGCAAACCCTGCACGGAATCATGAAAACCGTGCGCAACTCGGTGGAAGGACTTGCAAAATCCAGCCAAGGACTTTCAGGAAGCGTTTCAGCAACTCAGGACGCTCTTAAAAATATCAACGCTGACGTTGAACGTGTCATTTCGCAGATGAATATGCAGTCCGACGAAATTGAAAGCGTTTCTCACACAATGGAACGCATCGGAGGAAATGTCTCCGCCCTGAACGACATTATCGCCCGGCAAACGGAAGGCGTAAACAAAAGTTTTCAGACGGTGGAAGAAATGCTTACCAGCATCCGCTCGGTTACGGATGCGCTTGAAAACAATGCGGTCCGTTTTTCTCATCTGACAGAATCGTCCGAAGCAGGATTTAAAAATATTTCCGATGTCAGAACGAAGATTCTTGATATTTCGGCAAAATCCGAACGAATGTCGGAAGCGAACGCCGTCATTCAAAGCATCGCCTCGCAGACCAACCTTCTTGCGATGAACGCTGCGATTGAAGCGGCTCATGCAGGCGAAGCAGGACAAGGCTTTGCAGTAGTTGCCGACGAAATCAGAAAACTTGCTGAAAATTCTGCAGGGCAGTCGAAATTCATATCGGCGGCTCTCAAAGAACTGGTTTCGGCAGTCGAACTGGTTGTTTCTTCATCGGAAACGGCGGGAAAATCGTTCGAGGACGTGCGTCAGGCAATTGAAAGCGTTACCGACGAACAGGAGGCAATCCGCACTGCAATGGACAAGCAGCGCGACAAAAGCATTCAGGTAAGCGAAGTCTTCAAAACAATCAAAAACTTGACCGAAGATGTGCGAACCGGAGCTGAAGAAATGAATGCGGACAATAAAAATGTTCTTGAAAAAACGGAAGCCCTCGTTGAAATCACGGCGGGCATAGGCTCAACGATGAAAAACATGGCGCATAGCTCCGAAGACATCAAGAATGCCGTAGAAACCGTCGCAGAGTTGCAAACCGCAGCCGCCGAGGGAGTCCGCACCGTACAGTCGGAGATAGACCGCTTTATTTTGTAGACTAAAATTTTCTTCCGCCAGACATTTTGTAAGTCGAAGAAAAATCCACATTGCAAATGCACAGCTTAAAAATATAAACGGTCTTCAATGCCGGCATAATTTTAAAATATTTCCGCTCGCCGTCTTTTTCCGCGGAACGGGAAATAGCTATATTTTTACTTTTAGAAAAAGAGGATTTTATGAATTTCATCAAGAAAAATATTTTAGGATTTATTATTTGTACGGCGATTGCAATTCCGGCGTGGTTCTTGGGAAAACTCGCACCCGTCATCGGGGGTCCGGTGATTGCGATTTTATGCGGAATGATTATCACTGTTTTTTGGAAAAACAAAGGAAGCGCAGATCCGGGAATTAAGTTCGTGTCAAAAAAAGTGCTGCAATGGGCGGTAATTCTTTTGGGCTTCGGACTGAATTATACGGTAATCTTAAAAACCGGAAAGCAGTCTCTTCCGATTATTGTCTGCACAATTGCGACATCACTTTTTACCGCATTCATTCTGCAAAAAGCGCTGAAAATTCCTTCCGGAATCTCAACGCTCATCGGAGTCGGCTCTTCGATATGCGGGGGCTCAGCCGTTGCGGCAACTGCTCCTGTAATCGACGCGGGCGACGAAGAAGTGGCGCAGGCAATTTCGGTCATCTTCTTTTTTAATGTGCTTGCCGCACTCGTTTTTCCGATTTTCGGAAAACTCATCGGATTCGACACCGCAAGCGGCGAGGCATTCGGGATTTTTGCAGGCACCGCCGTAAACGATACATCGTCCGTTACCGCAGCCGCGTCCACGTGGGACAGTATGTGGAATTTGGGAAGCCAAACGCTCGACAAAGCCGTTACGGTTAAATTGACGCGAACGCTTGCAATTATTCCGATTACATTTGTCCTTGCACTGATTCGAACTCGGGCGGCAAAAAAAAGCGGCGGAACAGGACGTTCCGTCAGCATAAAAAAGATTTTTCCGTTTTTCATTTTGTATTTTATTGCGGCATCTTTAATTACGACGATTGCTTTGAAATTCGGCGTGGACGCAGGATTTTTTACTCCGCTAAAAACTTTGAGCAAGTTTTTGATTGTCGAAGCGATGGCGGCGGTCGGCTTAAACAGCGACATTGTAAAACTTATTAAAACCGGCGGAAAACCGCTTTTATTGGGAGCCGCCTGCTGGATTGCAATCACGAGCGTAAGCCTTCTGCTTCAGCATTTTATGGGAATTTGGTAGCGATTTTTTTGAAAATCGAAATTGTGTATGAAAATACGCCAACTTATTTTAAGAAAAGATTTTATTTATTAAATTACAAAAATATTTCCGTCACCGTTAACCGCAGTTTTTTCGGATTTATTTTAGGAAGTCGGCAAACTGTTTAAAATAACAAAGGCTGCGCAATATACAGTGCAGCCTTTGTTATTTTTACCTTATTTCAGCAAAGGTTTGATGTCAAAAACAAAACCCATTATAGCTGCCGTACCTTTTGCACTATCAATAGGCCATGCCTTTTCAAGTGCTTTCATCGTATCCGGTTTTACATTGCTGAACATTACGGTTGACTCGTCAGCGGAAAAATCCGCAGTTCCCTCGTAAGTTTCCCCACCCATTTTTACGGCAAAAGAGCAAGTTCCTTTATGCGCACTTTTGTCCCAAGTATTTACAGTGATGGTTGCATTTCCATCGCTCGATTTAAGAACCGCAACGGGCTCAGGTGCGCTAGGTGTTTTGCAACTTGCGATTGTGAATGCAGCGACCAGCATTATAGCCGCTACGCCAAGCAAAGAAACCAATTTCTTCTGTGTGTTCATTATGAACTCCTTATAAAATGATTTATTGAGCCTTTATCAATCTAATTGATTTTATCAGCATATTATCAATTAAATATTATGTCAAACACAAAAACATCATTTTATACTGACAATATGCATAGATATCAGCAGGAATTTATCGCAAATCTCAAAAAATATAGAATAAAAAGCGGATTTTCCCAGTCATATTTAGCGGAATTGTGCGATGTGGCGACCGGTACAATCGGAAATATTGAATGCGGAATCGCAAAGCCGTCTTTTGATTTGATTATAAAAATGTCCGAAGTATTTCAGATTCATCCGGCTCTTTTATTTTCCGAAAATCCCGCTGTCGATTACCTCGAAGATAAAAATGCCTGCGAACTCTTGAAAGAAATAAAATCGATAATCGAAGAATATCTTTCAGAATAAAAGCAACATCTCGTACACGCAAATTTTCTTAATGCCGTAAGTTCGTCCGTTCTTCTTTGTTTTATTGACTTGCTCTGTGATATATTCCGCTTGACAAAAGCACCGTGCATTTTCGGCGGAGTCTTTACACTTTATGTTAAAAATATTTTAAAACTGCAGTTTCCTAAAAACTTTTATTTTGCATAAAAAAAATTGCCCTTTTACGGGCAATTTTCCTAAATATTTTATTGTATATTTTTATTAAGCCGCTGAGCGAACAAACTGCGCTTTGCGCAAACTCGCACGCAATGGCTGGCAGCTGTCCGCCTCACTAAAGTTTTTCTACCTCAGCAAGCTAAGCACATTCTGGCTCGACTGGTTCGCCTGTGCCAGCATTGCTGTTCCTGCCTGGGAGAGAACTTGGTCTTTGGTGAACTCGACCATTTCTCCTGCCATATCCGTGTCGCGGATTCGAGATTCGGACGCCTGAAGGTTTTCAGCACCGATATCAAGTCCCTTGACTGTCATTTCAAGTCGGTTCTGGTAAGCACCAAGGTCTGCTCTCTGCTTGTTGATTTTCTTCAACGCTTCGTCCAATGTTCCGATGGCACGGTTAGCCTCATCCGGACCTTCCAAAGTCATAATCGATTCGTCTCCGACATTTCTGAGACCTAGAGCCATTGCCGTCATCGTTCCGATATAAACCTGGGTTCTCTGGTCCATGTTCGCTCCGATGTGGAACCACATTGAAGCCGTAACGTGGTTTTCTCCGGTCGGACGTGCAAATCGTCCCGTGAGCATATTCATGCCGTTGAACTGAGCGGCGGAAGCAACTCTATCCACCTCGGCAATAAGAGAAGACACCTCAACCTGAATCATCATGCGATCTTCGGCTGTGTAGATGCCGTTAGATGACTGGATTGCAAGCTGTCGGATTCTATGAATAATGTCTGTGGTTTCCTGCAGATAGCCTTCAGTTGTCTGAATGAAAGAAATTCCGTTCTCGGCGTTTGTGGAAGCCTGATTCAAGCCGCGAATCTGAGCCCTCATCTTTTCTGATACTGCAAGACCTGATGCGTCATCGCCGGCACGATTGATTCTCATTCCTGAAGAAAGCTTTTCCATGCTCTTCTGCTGAGCCAAATCTTGGATTCCCTGGGAACGCTGAGCGAACATAGCGCTCATATTGTGATTAATAACCATAGTGTATCTCCTTGGTGTGTTTTGCAGACACTCTCTTTTAGATTGATTTCTGCTTCACGGGTTTCCACCCCCCTTACTAAAAGTATCGGAGACAGGAAATTTCACTTTAGCGTTTTTTGTTTTTTTCGTTGATTTTCTTTAATTTTTCTTTGAGCATCAAAACAGGAGCGTTATAGGCATCGGATTTCATATGCGGGAATTTTTTTATGAATCTTTCTGAAATTTTGTGACGAAGCCCTGCGCTTTCAATTTTTTCAAGAAGAGCGGAACTGAATTTTTCTTTTTCCAGCGCAGAACGTTCCTTTACGGATTCAATCATTTCTCTAAGCGACCCCGAACGAAACCAAACCTCACTCTGGTATCTGTCTTTCAGGGACTCGCCCAATTCCTTGAGTTTTGACATATAAAGGCTGAAATCGACAAGTTTTCGAACCGTAAAAAACAAATCCGCCGCAAAAATCACAGCAAGCACATTCGCGACAATTTGAATCGCAAGTTCCGGAACGGAAGAAAGAAGCTTTTCCATAAGCGGCTGGACGAATTTTATCACAGACACGCTCATCAATCCGAATAAAAGCGAATTTTTAAGGCAAACACGACCGTGCAGATTCAAGGGAATGGTTTTTCCTCCCAATGAAATCTTTTGAGCCGAATAATCCCACCATGTCGTGTGAAAAAGTTTTTCAAGAATCCAGCTTCCCAAATATTCAACAATCGTACAAAAAAACGTTCCCGAAAGAAAAAGCACCCACACAGGATTTTGAAGTTTTTCCGGAAGAAGCAGAATCAAAAGCCCGCCGACTCCGTAAATCGGACACAAAGGACCGTGCAAAAATCCTCGGTTCACGAACCTTCGCTCAAAAAACAAACCCACATAAATCACTTCGCAAATCCAGCCAATCACGCTGAACATCAAAAAAATGACGAACGCTTTTGAAAGTTCCGCCGATCTGAATCCGATGTGAACGGAATTCATAAGATTGAATAAATTTTCCATTAAAATCCCCAAAGATTTTCAGAATCTACGCGCAAAAAACGGAGGCTATCTGGATTCCATTTTTTTTGTGATTCTGTCGGCTATAATCTTGAACTGGTCTTCGGAAGTTATATTCAGATAGGAAAGGATTTTTTCGTCAATCTGATAATATTCGACTTCCTTGTCCAAGTAATGCGCCATAAGGTCTGCAACATATACGCAAATCGCAATTTTTTTGCAATTGTCGGGAGCGGATTCGGGGGAATGATGGTATCGAATAACGCCGGTCAAAACGGCAGGAAAATTCCATTTTTCGGCAATCTGCGCTCCAATCTCGGCGTGATTCGCCCCTCCAAGGATTTTTTCAAAAATGTCGGAATTCACACCCTTTTTGATACAAATAGATTTTACCTTGTCAAGATATTGCGGATGAGTTCCCTCGAAAATAATTTTTCCGATGTCGTGCAAAAGTCCGCAAGTGTACACATTTTCGATTACATCCCTGTTCCCTTGGAAAAAAGTGTATGCAAGGCTGAACGAAAAAAATGCGACTCTGTAGGAATGAATCCAAAGTTTTTCAGAATTTCCGGGAACTTTGCTGAAAACCTGCATCGTTCCAATCGTAAAAAGCATATTCCGAACGCCGCGAAGCCCGACCAGTTTTACGGCATCGGCGATGTTGTTGCATCTAGCCGAAAGCGAAAAACTCGCCGAATTAACCTGCTTCAAAAGCTCTCCGGCAAGGGAAACATCGCTTGCAATCTGCGTTGCTATCTGCGAAAGCGTAACCTTGGGATTATCCAAAAGCGAATGAAGGCGGTTGATGTTTTCGGGAAACTGCGGAAGAACTTCGATTCCGTTCTTGAATTCTTCCGTTACGATTGAGATGTCGCTTGCCGAATTTCTTGCGATTGGAAGAAAAAGTCTTGTGATTGTAATTCCGTTCACGCACAGAATCTGGAAATTGTTCTCCGTCATTCCAAGTTTTCTGAGCATCAGAATCATTATGATAAGCCCAAGCCCCGCACCTTCGGAATCGTCAAGCACAGAATCCAAACTGTCTTCCACAGAAGTATACTGCTGCGCCCTGCATATTTTGTCGTGAATACGTTTGAACTCGCTGTACGTCAGTTTTGAATTATTCTGCACTTCCATGCGGATTATGCTGTCTTTCGCCTGAATTATAAAGCGGACGTAAAGTCCTTCACTTTTCTGCTTTGAAAGATAATAGCTGATGTTTGAAAGTGTGTCGCTCTTGAACATCTTCATTCCGTCTTTGTAGTCATCGGGATTTTCGATGTTCAGTCTGCGTTCCTTAAAATACACCCGTTTTGTGTTCGCTTTTTTTGCGTTCGTTATAAGTTCATTCTGGCAATAGACGATATATTGAATCATCTGTTCCTGATGGAGTTCTTTAAAAAATATCGTAACAACATCATTCATATAGACTTCCATGCTGTGGGGAAGCGTATATGTTGTGATGGAAAGCGGAACACCTGCATGAACCGCCGTTTTTATTTTTTCCGTATCGACTTTGAGTAGCTGCTCTTCCATAATAAACTTTAATAAACTTTTATCCGAAATGTCGATATGATTTTAGCATAAAAACAAATAATGTAAAGAATCAACAGAACACATTGTGAACATGAATCTCGGATTCGTAAAGCGGATTCAAAGCCGAGACTTTTTGCTGAAAGACTTTCACCAACTCTTCGTCCGGTATGCAAAATCCCCTCGGAATAAGAATGTCAAAGCGGACTCTGCGCCGCCCATTTTCAAGCGGAACAAAACGCACATCGTGGACGGTAAGTTCAGAATCGATTTTCTTTGCGGAACTTCCAAGATATTCCCTTACCCTTACGGTTTCGGGGTCATTAAAATCCACCGGATCCATATGAATCGTAACCATGCAATTGAATTTTTCTGAAACCGCATTTTCGGCGTCGTCTATAACCTGATGCAAGTCAAAAATATTTCTGTCGCCCGGAACTTCTGCGTGAAGCGAAATCATCACCTTTCCGGGACCGTAATCGTGAACAAGCACATCGTGGATTCCGCATATCGGTTCAAATCCCATGACTACATTTTTTACGTCGGCGACAAAATTTTTATCCATAGGTTCGCCCAAAAGCGGATTCACAGTATCTTTTGCCGAATCAATGCCGTTCCAGATTATAAAAACGGCGACCAAGATTCCGGCTATTCCGTCACCGGGGATTTTTGAATCCGGTCTGAAAAAAGCAAAAAGCATCGCCGCCAAAACGCCCGTTGTCGAAATTACATCGCTTATCGAATCTTTTGCGACCGCCTTTAACGCCACAGATTTTATTTTTCTAGAAAGAATCAGATTGTACACGAACATGGCGGATTTTACGAAAACCGAAACAAAAAGGATTGCCACAGTGAAAGCCGTTGTTTTCAGCACGGACGGAACGAACATGGATTTTACGGAAGAAACCAAAAGTTCCGCTCCGACAAGAATTATCAGAAACGAAACGATAAGCCCCGAAATATATTCCATTCTACCGTGCCCAAAAGGATGCTCCATATCCGCTTTTTTTGCGGAAACCTTAAATCCAATCAGCGTAACAAGCGAAGCGGATACGTCTGAAAGATTGTTCATGGCATCGGCGATAACGGAGACCGACTTTGAAAAAATTCCTGCGACAAGTTTCAATGTAAAAAGCATAATGTTCAGCACAATGCCGATTATTCCCGACGCTACACCGTAATCTTCCCGCCTTACGTTCCCTTTACAATCAAAAAGTTCAGAATCCATATGCGCTATCATTTTGGACAGACGTATTTTTTTGCTTCTATCGCATCCTCGATTGAATCAGGGAGTGCGGCAAAAAAATCGAAACCTGTCTTTTCCTCGATAAAATCCGTAGTGGTAATATAATAATCCCAAGTAAAGTCCGAGACAACCTGATTATTCGGAATCCATGCGGCGATAATTTCCGTTTTTTCGTCCACCCTAAAAAAATCGTCCGAGCCTTCATCAAGAATCAAAATTATCTTCCAGCAATATTCTGGAACCTCAATAGACATTCCGTTTTCAAGAGCGATTTTCTCAAAGCGACCTTTTTCGCTTGTGCCGCCGCAGCCATACGGACCTGCCGTTATATAAAGTTCTTTTCCCGAAAAGGCAAGGCTTCTTTCATAAGACTCAAGATTTTTCCATACGTTGCGGTTGCAGTTCGGCGATTGCGGAATCATGTTCGTCATCAAAAACGTCGCGCTGTTGTCGTCTTGGCTTTGCGTCCTGTCGGCGGAAGGACAGACATGGCCTCTGTCAAAACCGTAAATCGAAAATCGATAGTCAGATTTTTTTACAGCATAAAAACCGGAAGGAAGGTTTAAGTCCGCGCGAAAATCGTTTCCACGCGCGACATCGCCCATGTCGTTTTTTGAAAGATGCCACGAAACCCAGTTTGGAATCAATTTTAAGGCGTTGTAAGAAAGCGAAAACTGAGTTTTTTCCATAAGATAATTTTTTGCGTTATCAACTTCCGAAGTGGCGCAACTTGGATTTCCAAAATACAAAGGAAGATTTTCAACGGAACAAGGATTTTCGACGGAAAGAAAATTTCCGACAGCGGATTTTTGATTTTCGAAATTCCCGAAAGAATCGTAAGTTTCGTTTTTTGCAGAAGATGCGTTTTCCCCGGAAAAATCGCCGTGAGTTCCCAATGATTTTTCATAAGCGAAAACTGCAAAGCTGAATAAAAGGCTGAAAAGCGCAATCGCAAAAAATATCAGGATTTTAGAGTTTTGTTTTTTTTTGTTTTTATTGATTTTTGTAGACATAGCTCAATTTCCTTTTAAAAGGCATTTTTTAGATTTTGAAAGATTCGGCTTAAAACGCAAAATATTATATATTTATTTTTAAACGATTTCGATATTTTTTAAGCGCCGAATAAAAAATCGTATAAAAGGGAAAATCGATTTTTTTTTACCGAAACGCCATGCCCCGTGCCGGAACGGCGGCAAAGCCGGTGCCGCAAAGCAATTTTTTTGCTTTGCGGCACCAAGCGTCAGCGTGCCGTGCAAGGACGGTAGGTGCAAAAACCGGCAAAAATCATTTATTCAAAGAAGCATAAAATTTTACAAGCCGGAAATATTTTCAAAATGGAACGATTACAAACCGCCGCCTTTCGGAAAAATGCCCGGAACAAAACGGCGGATTTGCGGCTGCCGCATAAAAACTTGTCTTAAAAATGCGCCTTTAGTCCGTGACAAGCCCCGTAACATCCGCTTTAAGCTGCTCTTCCTTTGCGTAGACATTAAGTGCATCAAGCATTCCGTCCATTTCACCCATCATGAACGAAGGCAGATTGTGCTCGGAATAATTTATCCGGTGGTCGGTTACTCTGTCCTGCGGATAATTGTACGTGCGGATTTTTTCGGACCTTGCGCCCGAACCCACCATGCTTGACCTTGCGGCGGAACGTTCCGCCTGTTTTTTAGTCTCTTCAAGATCAAAAAGCCTTGCCCGCAAAACTTTGAACGCTTTTTCCTTGTTTTTTATCTGGCTTTTTTCGTCCTGCTGAATTACTACAAGCCCTGTAGGAATGTGCGTAAGCCGAACCGCAGAATCGGTCGTGTTTACGCACTGACCGCCCGGCCCTCCCGCACGCATAACGTCTATCCTTACGTCGCCGGGTTTTATTTCGATTTCGGTTTCCTCGGCTTCCGGAAGAACTGCGACCGTAACTGTTGAAGTCTGAAGTCTTCCTTGGCTTTCGGTTTCAGGCACACGCTGAACCCTATGCACACCGGATTCCCAGCGGAGCGCTCCGTACACAAATTTTCCGCTTATCGAAGTTACGATTTTGTTGAAGCCGCCAACTTCAGTTTCCTGCGCTTCCATTGTCTCGGTTTTCCAGTTCCTGCGTTCGGCAAGATGCGTGTACATTTCCCAAAGGTCCCGCACAAAAAGCGAAGCCTCGTCGCCTCCTGCGGCAGCCCTGATTTCAAGAATGATATTTTTTTCGTCCAGCGGATCTGGCGGAACGAGTTTTAATTTTATTTCCTCTTCAAGGCGCGGCTGCTTTTCCTCAAGTTCTTTAAGTTCCTCGCGCGCCATTTCTTTCATTTCCGGATCGTCTTCGGCAGTAATCATTTCCTTCGCTTCTTTTATGCCGTTCAAAGTCTTTTTGTATTCGTTGTAAAGGTCGTTCAGCTCGGAAAGATAGCCGTTTTCCCTCATCGTGTCCTTGTATTTTTTTTGGTCTTTAACAAGATTGGGGTCAAGAATCAGTTGCTGCACTTCCGAAAAGCGTTTTGCGCAGTCCTCAAGTTTTTTCATCAAATCCATGCGGGAAATATATCAAAAAAGAACGCAGATTTCAATTAAGGTAAAAACAATGCAAAAAAATCAAGTTTTATTTTAAGCGGAAAAACAGCGCGGCTGAAAATTACCGGCGGAGTTTTCTTTTCGGGACGCCGGATAACTGAACAGCGTTATGCGTAAAATTTTCAATGTCCGCATTTTTTTAAACTTGCGTTAATTTTTAGAATTTGCTTGTGCCGCGCAAAAATATTGCAGCCGTTTTAATTTCTTATGACTTATGCCGCGAATGGTCGCTCCTAAGCATTAAAATTTCAGCACGAACGATTCGGTCAATCCTCCATATTGTCTTGAATCAAAAGTTTTAGGCAGCCTGAATCTGCGGAACGGGCAAAAGCGACCTGCTCGGCAAGTTTTTCTTTTTCCAAAGGAACGCCTGTAAATCTTGCGAAGTCCAAAGTTCTTTGGCTTACAGAATCCAACGTTTCTGCGTCACAAGCAATTACAACGCTCTTGTCTTTTATGTAGCGGCAAAACTGTTCTTTGAATTTTTCGTTATCAAGATTTATATCGGAAAACAAATAAATGCTGGTGTATTTATGAATTTCTGCAAGTCGGTTTGCGCATTTTACAAGTCTTTTGGAAAATATTTTTCCTATCGGTCCTTGACAAAGATTTTCTGCAAACACAAAAAGTATTCTCTGCTCCGTTGTTTCCGGAATAAGATTGATTTGCTCAACTTTTGCGGATTGCAAAATCATGTTTCTCATGACGCTTTTTTCGTCGTCATCGTAGTTTTCGTTATTCGCTTTTAATACTGCATCAGGAATTTCAGGGAGAACGGAATCGACGTTTTCAACTCCATCGGCAAAATCCCCTTCGGCAACAATCCTGTCAGCCTCTATGTCAGCCGCAGACGCTTCGGGAATATCCGAAATTGAAAAATCGTAAGTTTCCTGTTCCATGATTTCAGAAAGTCTATCTTCCATTTTTTCCGAACTTTCTTCGGGAGCAGCCGGCAACACTGGCTTATGAATTTCCATCGAAGGAACAAAATCTTCGCTTACGTGCGTAGGAGCAAGTTTTGAAGCCGCCATTTCTTCTTCCGTTGCCTCTGGAATATTCATTATGCTGAAAGCTTCCCCGTCGGAACGTTTTTCCTGGCTCATTATTTCGGCGAGCTTGCTTTCCATATCATCATTAACTGGCTTTTCGTCGTTAAAATCCACTTTTTCCACCTCAATTTTATTTTGAACCGCCTGGTCCACAGGCTCGTCTGCATTTATGATAGACACGGAAGTTTTTCCAAGCGAGAACAGATCCAAGTCTTCGTCAATACCCTCTTCATCGTCAGCGTAATCGATTATGGAAGGATTTTCGTTATCGCCCATGGCGTTAAAGCCGGGAAGCTCGCTTTTTATTTTATTTCCAATCTGAAAAAGAACCGCATCGTTGCCGTCGGACTGGCGTTTATAAAGGACAGAGCCGTCGTCGCTTGTGTAAAACATAGGATTCTCTTCGGAAATCCTGATTCGTTCAAGCGAAGGACAATCCTCGATGGCATCAAAAGCCAATTCTTCAAGTTCTTCGGGAAGAACGATTGTCTTCAATTCTTTGCAGCCGCTTATCGAATGAGAATGGATTTTTTTCACAGTCCCCGGAATCACCAAAGAACGCAACGCTAAACAGCCTGCAAACACGCTTTCGGGCAATGTCCGGATGCCTGCTCTAAAAGGGATTTCTTCAAGAGCCGTGCAATCCATAAAAAGCCCTTCGGTGAATTCTTCAACCTCAAAAGGCATATCCACCCTTTTTAGGAAAGAACAGCCTGCGAACATGAACGATGAAAGTTTTTTTAGTCCCGTAGGAAGTTTTACATGAAAAAGTTTTTTTGAATTGCGAAAAAGATTTTCCCCCACTTCCTCAACGGAATCCGGAAGGGATATTTCCAAAAGTTCACAGCAAGAAAAAGCGTTCGATTCGATTCGAACCGCTCCGTTCGGCACGACGCCATTAAAAATAGAAGAATCCGAATCTATTCCGTATATTATTTTTAAATCCGTCGAATAAATCAATCCGTTCTTCTTTACAGTATTATCCATGTCGCCTATTTTAAGACCATTTCAATCTATTATCAAGATTTTTATCAAAAACACTCTGTTTTATAACAGGCTTTTCCGAATATCAGGCGAACCATAAATATATCCTTAACCAAGAAATTTCAGAGTCGGCTGAAAATCATTTTGAAAACAATATGGTATATCAAATTTAAAATTAAGTCTTCGTACAGCACCAACTTTTTTCATATGTTATCCAACTCATTTATAATCGAAATATAGTAATCGCATTTTTCAATTAAATTATGTTCTCAATAAGAAAAAAAAGATTTATATTTTATAGTGAGTTAGGAGAATATATGAAAGGATATGTCCATCAATTCGAATCTTTTGGTTGCGCAGACGGTCCCGGAAGCAGATTTATCGTCTTTTTGAGCGGGTGCGGCATGCGTTGCAAGTTCTGCCACAATCCTGACACATGGAAAATGAAAGACGGAAAAGAATATTCCGCCGAAGACGTTTTAAAAGAGGCTCTTACCTGCCGTTCATACTGGGGGAAAAAAGGCGGAATCACAGTTTCGGGCGGAGAACCGCTTTTGCAGATAGATTTTCTGATTGAACTTTTCTCGCTCGCAAAAGAAAAAGGTGTGAACACCTGCATAGACACCGCCGGAGGTCCGTTCACAATGGAAAATCCGTGGTTTGAAAAATTTAAAAAACTGATGGAAGTTACAGACATTCTGCTGATGGACATAAAACACATAGACGAGGCGGAACACATAAAACTTACGGGACTTTCCGGAAAAAACATAATCCAAATGTTCCGTTATCTTGACGAAATCAAAAAACCGATTTGGATACGCCATGTGCTTACGCCCGGAATAACGGACAACGATGAATATCTTATAAAAACACGGGATTTTATCCGCACACTAAGCAATGTGAAAAGAGTTGAAGTACTTCCATACCACGGATTGGGTGCAATAAAGTACAAGGATTTGGGACTGGATTATGTCCTAAAAGACACTCCGTCTCCGTCGGAAGAAAGAGTGAAAAATGCAAAAGAAATCCTTGAATGTGAAAAATACACGGGATGGAAAGACTGATTTCCGCATTTTTATAATGCGATAAAAAATCCGTCCAAATAAGCGATGTTTGCAGAAAGCAAAGTCGAAAGTGTTTTTAAGCGGCACTATTTTTGCCGCCTAAAACTAGCTTTCCAACGATTTTCTAAGAAGATTTTCTATTTCGTCGCTCAAGTCATTTGTGTTCCTGTCTTTGAATTCACAAGGTTCATAGACTTTCAGAATCTCAAAATGAACCGGTGTCCTTTTCCACGGCCAGTTTTTACAGACCAAGTCCGTGCCTTTTATCGCGCCGACAACAATCGGACATTCGGCTTTTTCCGCAATCTTAAAAACTCCGGGCTTGAACGGAAGAAGTTTTCCGTCAGGGCTTCTTGTTCCTTCCGGGAAAATTCCTATGGAAAGAACTCCATTTTTTATAAAAGCGATTGATTTTCTTATCATTTCAAATGCGCTTCTACCGTCGCCGCGCTTTAAAGAAATGTAGCAGTTCCGTTTCATAAGACGGCGGGCAAGCAGAATCCTGAAATTTTCTTCCTTTGAAACGAAAGCCATGTATTCATCGTCCATAGCCAAGCACTCGACCATGTGGTCAAAACGGGAACGATGGTTCGATATAAAAAGAAACCTGCGCCCTTTCGGCAAAAGTTCCTTTCCATCAAAATGAATCACAAGCCGTCCGCCGGAACAAACAAGCCTGTAGCCGAAATTCAAAAGCCATCTGGAAAATGCGGAAGGTTTTTGGTAGTCCTTTTTCATGCTGAAAAAAAACGAAGCAATAAGAAGAAAAATCCAGCACAAAAGCTGGAAGACAATCCCGATCAAAACTGGAAGCACAAAAATCACTACGGGAATCAAAACGATATAAAAAGATGCAAAATGGTTTAGCATGCAAAACATTATATCACATAATTTTATGATGTCATACGCAAAATCCAGAGCGATTGTCGTCCGAAGAAATCCAAGTTTTTGAAAAAAATATTTTAAATCACCGGATTAATTTGATTTTTAATGATTGCAGAAAATGTCATTTTTAAGACAGCGGATTTTTGTGCAGAATAAAAATGCATCTATTCAATCGGAGTTTTTAATTTTTTGAAAACCCGGAAAAATTTTCCGTTCGTTTTTTTATCGGGCTTAAAAATAAAAAGCCTTTTTTGCGTTTTCCCACTTGGATTAAGGCTTGGAACTATGTTACTATCCTTCCCATGAACTCTTTACAGATTCTGAAGGGCAAGGCGCTGAATCTTGGCGCATACCCTGATGCGGACGGCGTGAACTTCGCCGTCTACAGCAAAAACGCTGAGAAAGTCGTGCTGGATTTGTTTGATTCTCCGGATGATAAAATTCCTGTTCGCTCTATTGAACTTGACCCAGCGCAGAACCGTACGGGCGACGTTTGGCATGTGTACTTAAAAGGATTAAAGAAAGGCGCGCTTTATCTTTATCGGGTGGACGGGCCTTATAATCCTCCTTTGGGACACAGATTCAATTTCAACAAATATCTTTTAGATCCTTACGCAAAGAGCCATACCTCAGGTTCTGTTTTCCGCTCCTATAACAAGCAGCGGGCTATGGGACTTGCCGGCGTGGATAACGGAAAACTCTCGGATCTTTCCGACTTCCCAAAATGCGTCGTTATCGATGACGGTGATTTTGATTGGGAAGGAGATATGCCTCTCAGGATTCCGCTTCATAAATCCATAATCTATGAGGTTCATCTAAAAGGATTTACGGCATCTCCCACTTCCGAGGTGAATGCTCCCGGAACTTACATGGGCTTCATCGAAAAAATCCCTTATCTTAAAAAACTCGGCATAACGGCGGTCGAGCTTATGCCTGTGTTCGAGTTTGACGATGACGAATACGATACAATAAATCCCAAAACCGGAACAAAACTTTCCAATTATTGGGGATACAGTACGGTCGGATTTTTTGCGCCAAAGACTTCGTATTCTTCCGACAAGAGTCCTGAAGGTCCTGTGAAGGAATTCAAGACTTTCGTAAAGGAAATGCATAAGGCTGGAATCGAGGTGATTCTTGATGTTGTGTACAACCACACGGCGGAAGGAAACGAGCATGGCTACACGTTCAGTTTCAGAGGATTTGAAAATTCGGTCTACTACAGTCTGCCTGGCGGACAAATGCAGTATTACAACAACTTTGCAGGCTGCGGAAATTCGGTGAACTGCAATCACCCTGTAGTCAGAAATTTTATTCTTGACAGCATGCGATACTGGGTAAGCGAAATGCACGTCGACGGATTCAGGGTTGACCTTGCAGCCTCGCTTTGCCGAGACCAAGGCGGAAACGTGCAGCTTTATGACCAGCTGACAAACGCCATCAAAAACGATGCCGTCCTTTCAGGTTCAAAACTTATTGCAGAGCCGTGGGATTGCGGTCCGGGCGGATATCTTGTTGGGAATTTTCCGGGCGGCGGCTGGAGCGAATGGAACGACCATTACAGAAATGACATACGCCGTTTTATCCGTGGAGATGAGGGAGTGATAACGTCCGCTGCCACAAGGATTGCCGGAAGTTCAGACCTTTACAATCACGGCGGACGATTTACAACCGCTTCCATAAATTTTGTAAGCTGCCATGACGGTTTTACGATGAACGACATCGTAAGTTACAACAGCAAGCACAACGAGGAAAACGGCGGCTCAAACCGCGACGGTTCGGACGACAACAATTGCTACAACCATGGTTTTGAGGGCATCACCGTCAATCCGAAAATCGAGAACATAAGGCTTAGAAAAATCAAAAACTTTATTCTTTGCCTGATGGTGTCGCAGGGCGTTCCGATGCTTCATGCAGGCGACGAGTTCAGACGAACGCAGATGGGAAACAACAACGCCTACTGCCAGGACAACGAAATTTCGTGGCTGAACTGGCTTCTTTGCCACAAAAATCATGAACTCGTGATTTTCACCGAGCGTATGATTGCGTTGCGGAAATCGCATCCTGTTTTCCAGCGGGAAACTTTTTTCAGCACTACAACCCCGGAAGTGGAATGGTTCGATTCCTCGTGCAAAAATCCGGACTGGGGCAACATGGGTCGATTCCTTGCGTTCAGGCTTGACGGCTCAAGGTGCTTTTACCCGGACGGTAAAACCTACGACAGCGATTTTTACGTTGCGGGAAACACGGATATCTACGATGTTACCGTAACGCTTCCGTCGGCTCGAAGAGGGAAAAAATGGTACTTAATCTGCGATACTTCGGTTGCAGGCGACGACACCGCTCTTGAAAACGGAAAAGAAACTCTTCTTTCGGAGCAAAAGCGCTACATTCTTCCCGCCGGAAGTTTTGTAGTTTTGATGAGCAAATAATTTAATTTGGCGTTACGGTTGAAAAATGTTCGATTTTTTTGTACCGTAACAAATAAAATGACCATGGAGGTTGATTTTAAATGAATTTTGATGCCGCAAAATTTAAGGAAAATCTTGAGGGACGGCTTAAACGCCAGTACGGTAAAGACATTTCACAGGCGAACAAACACGATCTTTTTGATGCAGTTTCGGCTTCCGCTCTTGAAGTGATTATGGACAACTGGATGGCAACTCGTCAAGAATACGAGAAAAAGCCTACCAGACAGCTTTATTATTTGTCGGCTGAATTCCTCATGGGAAGGGCATTGAGCAACAATCTCATAAACGCCCAGATTTCAGAACAGGTAAAAGAAGTCCTAAAAGGAATGAATATCGACTACGATATGCTTGAGGATCAGGAACCGGATGCAGGGCTCGGTAACGGCGGACTTGGACGTCTTGCCGCATGCTTCCTTGACTCACTTGCGACCCTGGACTATCCGGGACACGGCTACGGAATCCGCTATCGATACGGTATGTTCGAGCAGAAAATCGAAAACGGCTACCAGATGGAATATCCCGACAATTGGCTTGCCCATCGGGATCCGTGGGAAATCAAGAGGTCTGACCTTGCCGTTACAGTAAAGTTCGGCGGAAACATCGCTTACGGGAAAACCCCGGACGGCTGCGACCGCTACTATATAGAAAATGCCGAAGAAATTACGGCAACTCCGTATGATATGCCCATCGTCGGGTTCGGAACGGGAACGGTGAACACGCTGCGTCTTTGGCAGGCTTCGTCGCCCAACGGATTTGACCTTCAGCTTTTTAACAACATGGAATACAATCGTGCGGTGGAACGGCAGAACAGTGCGGAAAACATTTCAGCCGTCCTTTACCCTAACGATTCAGGTCCGTCCGGAAAATCGCTCAGGCTCAAGCAGCAATATTTCTTCAGTTCCGCTTCGCTTCAGGATCTTGTGCGTCATTACGTTGCCGACTACGGAACGGATTTTTCAAAATTCGCAAGTCTTCATGTGATTCAGCTGAACGACACTCATCCTGTGGTTGCGATTCCTGAACTTATGAGAATTCTCATGGACGACTACAATCTGGGCTGGGACAAAGCGTGGGATGTTGTTACGCATACGTTTGCATACACAAACCACACGATTTTGGCAGAAGCGCTTGAAAAGTGGCCGATAGAGATTTTCCAGGGACTTTTGCCCAGAATCTATCAGATTGTGGAAGAAATAAACCGAAGATTCATGATTGAACTTCGTGAAAAATATCCGTCGGACTATGCAAAGCAGTCAAGAATGTCCATCATCAACAACGGAAAAGTTTATATGGCTTGGCTTGCAATTCACGCAGGATTCAGCGTGAACGGCGTTGCGGAACTTCACACAAAGCTTCTTAAAGAAGTTGAACTTAGGGATTGGTTCGATATGTATCCAGAAAAGTTCAACAACAAGACGAACGGAATCACGCAAAGGCGCTGGCTTCTTTCTGCAAACCCGGAACTTGCCGATTTTATCACAAAGCGAATCGGTAACGGCTGGGAAAAAGACCTTACAAAGCTCAAAGGTCTTGAAAAATATGTAGACGACGACAAATCGTTGAAGGAACTTATGGCAATAAAGGCGGATAACAAACGCCGTCTTGCGGATTTCCTGAAACATTCGCAGAACGAAATAATCGATCCGGATTCCATATTCGATGTTCAGGTTAAGCGTCTGCATGAATACAAAAGACAACTTATGAACATTCTGCACATAATGTACGTCTACAACAAAATGCTGGAAGACCCGTCGTACAAGCCTGCAAAGAAAACTTACATATTCGGAGCAAAATCCGCATCAGGCTATCGCCGTGCAAAGTCAATCATAAAACTCATAAATACCGTTGCGGAACGAATCAACAACGATCGCCGCGTGAACGACACGCTTCACGTTGTGTTTGTAGAAAACTACAGAGTTTCCGTGGCTGAAAAGATTTTCCCGGCTGCCGACATTTCCGAGCAGATTTCTACAGCCGGACTTGAAGCTTCCGGCACGTCAAACATGAAATTCATGTGCAACGGTGCGTTGACCATGGGTACGATGGACGGAGCAAACATTGAAATTGTCGAAGAAGCCGGAAAAGAGAACTCGTTCATTTTCGGACTTCTTACGGAACAGGTTCAAAAGATTGAGACGGAACATTCCTACAATCCGCATGATTATCTTGAAAGAAATCCGGCGCTTGCCAAGGTAGTTGAACAGCTTGTTGACGGAACTTACGACCCGACGCACCAGCTTTTCAGCGAACTTCACAATTCTTTGGTATACGGAGTTGAAGGAAATCGGGCGGATGTCTACTATGTTCTTGCGGACTTTGACGACTATTGCCGAGCTCAGGATCAGGCGGAAAAACTCTACGCGGACAAAAAAGCTTGGGCAAAGGCGGCATTGAAAAATATCGCCAATTCAGGAAAATTCTCGTCAGACAGAACAATCGAGGATTACGTCAGGGATATTTGGAAACTGAAAAAAGTTCCTCGTCCCGCAGGCGGCGAAAAATAGAAAAGTCCAAGACATAAATGCATTTCGTTTCGCACTTACTGTGCGCCGCGAATCGCATTTTCCGAAATTAAGACCGGTATCCGATGATGCCGGTCTTTTTGTAGTCAAAAACCTGAACGAGGAAAGTATGATACAATTTTTTGCCGCTCTCGGAAGCATTCTTGTTGCGGCGGTGTGGGGTTTTGCATTTGTTGTCGTAAAAGACAGCCTTGCCTCCGTCAGTGCAACATATATATGCGCAATGAGATTTTCGATTGCGGCTATTATTCTCGGGCTTTTATTTTTCAAAAGAATAAGGCGCATGAAAATCGACACATTAAAGAAATCCGCCGTAATCGGAGTTTTTCTTTTTTTAGCATATTTTTTTCAGACTGTCGGATGCAACTACACCACCCCCGGAAAAAACGCATTTTTCACGACAGGCTACGTAATCCTTATGCCTTTTTTCGGCTGGCTTGTGTACAAAGCACGTCCGGCATGGTTCGTGTTTTTTGCAGCCGTCCTTCAGATTGCGGGAATCGGTTTTCTTTCCCTTGGCAGCGACATAAAAAAAGGAATCTCGTTAACGCTTGGCGACTGGCTTACGCTCCTCGGTTCAGTGTTCTATTGCCTTCAAATGTTCTACCAAGGTTTTTTCTCAAAAAAAGACAGGGAAAGCGACCCTTTTGTGTACGCATTCGTTCAGTTTGCGCTGTGCGCCGTCTTAAACTGGATAATTTCGCCGTTCTACAACGCGGAATCGAACAGTTTTACGCTCCAAATTCAGCGTTTTCCGCTTGAAGCGTTCAGGAACGGACACTTTGTCGTCTCTATCATATACCTTGGATTTTTCAGCACTGCGCTTGCCTTTGTTCTTCTGAACATCGGATTCAAATACCTTGATTTCACGCTTGCGACAATCCTTTTCAGTTTTGAAAGCGTGTTCGGAATGTTTTTCAGCGTACTGATTCCCGTAAACGGCGCAAAAGAAAATCTTTCCGTATGGGGCGTAATAGGCTGCGTTCTGATTTTCATTGCCGTGCTCCTTGCGCAGATTAAGAAAGGCTCTTCATGTTTGAGGTTTCGAAGTTTTTGTAATATAATCTTTCGCAAATGGACGACAAAAACGCCGTAGAAAACGCCAAATATCTGGACGAATGTTACAATGAACTGTGCCGTATTTTTTCCATAACGGAAAATCCTTCCGACATAGACAAATTTTTCAAAGGACTTTTTACGCCTGCTGAACTGAAACATTTTTCCGAACGATGGCTTTTGGTAAAGGAACTTCGCAGCGGAAAAACTCAACGTCAGGTCGCAAAGGAATACAATATGTCCTTGTGCAAAATCACACGAGGTTCAAAAGAAATGAAAAACGAAGAAAGCGCGTTCCTTCAAATGCTGTCTCTTATCGAAGACGGTAAAAAAAATATTTGATAATTGTAAAAAATTCGTCCATTTGATATACTCCCGAACCAAGAGGTTTTATGGAATGTTGGCGGGAAGAAATTTAATAGAACCGGGTGACTTGACCGTTTCTGAAATCGACGAGATTTGTTCTCTTGCGGAACAGATGATAGTCGATCCTAAATCTTTCAATGATGTGTGTCGCGGGAAAATTCTTGCGACACTTTTTTTTGAGCCAAGCACCAGAACTCGGCTTTCGTTTGAAGCTGCAATGCTGAGGCTCGGCGGTTCCGTGGAAGGTTTTGCCGACTCGGCTTCGTCGTCATCTACAAAGGGCGAAACTTTGGCGGATACGATAAGAGTTGTTTCATCGTATGTTGACGTAATCGCCATGAGAAATCCGAAGGAAGGCTCCTCCCTGCTTGCTTCAAAATATTCTTCCTGCCCCGTGATAAACGCAGGCGACGGAGGGCACAGCCACCCCACACAGACGCTCACGGATATTGTTACGATTCGAAGGCTTTTGGGAAATCTTTCAGGGCTTACCGTGGGATTTTGCGGCGATTTGAAATTCGGAAGAACAGTGCATTCGCTTTCAAAGGCGCTTTCCTGTTATCCGAAAAACAAATTTGTCTTCATAAGCCCAAGCGAACTATGTATGCCCGACTACATGATTGAAAATGTTCTTTCGCAAAAGGACGTAAGCTTTTCAACGGCGGAAAAACTGGAAGATGTGATTGGCGACCTTGACATTCTGTACATGACAAGGGTTCAAAAAGAACGGTTTTTCAACGAGCAGGATTATATTCGCCTGAAAGACAGTTATATTTTGGACAAAGAAAAAATGCGGCTTGCAAAAAAGCATATGATTGTCCTTCATCCGCTTCCAAGGGTGAACGAAATTTCAACCGACGTAGATTCTGACCCTAGAGCGGCGTATTTTATGCAGGTAAAGTTCGGAATGTACGCACGGATGGCGCTTATCTCAAAAATTCTTGGAGTTCTGTAATGCTTAATATCGATACGATAAAAAACGGTCTTGTAATCGACCACATAAGAGCCGGCACAGGCTGGAGAATCTTCCAATGG
This sequence comes from uncultured Treponema sp., assembly GCA_938039145.1. Classification (GTDB taxonomy): domain Bacteria; phylum Spirochaetota; class Spirochaetia; order Treponematales; family Treponemataceae; genus Treponema_D. The sequence goes on along the minus strand of CALHVG010000044.1, from coordinate 5,748 downwards.
CTGGGGCTTGACAGCTCGCCGTTCAGAGCAGCCCTAATAGTGAATGCGGTTTCTAAAAAAAGCGGGAAAAAGGACATCATAAAAATTGAAAATGTGATGGACATAGATTATTCGGTTTTGGGCTTTATCGACCCTAAAATCTGCGTGAACGTCATAAAAGACGAAAAAATCGTTCGAAAAATAACAATGGAACTTCCGGACAGAGTTCAGGATGTATTCTGCTGCAAAAATCCGCGCTGCATAACGCAAACCGAACGCTATGTTTCTTCCACATTTTTGCTTGTAGACAGGCTAAAAGGAATTTACAGATGCGAATATTGCGATACTCTTTACAAGGCAGGCGAAAATGCTGCAAAGATTGGTTAAAACATTGCAAGGCTACGGATTTTCAAAAAACCGTAAAATTTACGAGTGCCGCGCAGACGAATATAAATGTTGGGAAAATTTATATTTTGCTCAGCTGCAAATTTTATAGGAATCAATATGAAAAACGCAAAATTTATTTATAACGCAAAACTTCTTGACGAAAACATCAACGAAACCGGAGCCGTTTTTATCTTAAACGGAAAAATCCATTCCGTAATCAAAACGGATTTTCTTTCAGGCAAAGAGGCGGCGGCTGTTGCAGAATCATTTTTACATTCAGAAAAATCCGCCGAGCTTATTGACGCGCAAGGATTAACGCTAATGCCCGCTTTCATCGACACCCATGTTCATCTTCGAGATCCGGGGCAGACGCAAAAAGAAGATTTGTCTTCCGGACTTATGGCGGCAGCCCACGGAGGCTACGGAACTGTCGTCGCAATGCCGAACACAAATCCTGTGATTTCGGAACGCTCGCAGGCTGAAAAAATCATGGAAAGAGGCGAATCGCTTGGTCTTACTCATATTTTCCAGTCGGTAAGCATTACGGCAGGTTTTGACGGAAAAACCACGCACCATTTGGACGGACTTGACCGTTCCCGGATTCCTCTGATTACCGAAGACGGACACGATGTCGAATCCGCTGCGATAATGCTTGAAGGAATGGAAAAAGCCGCCAAAAATCAGCAAATCGTCTCATGCCATAGCGAAGATTGTTCGCTGTCTGCAATGGCTAAGCATCATCGGGAAATTGCGCTCGAGCTTATGAGAAAATACGGCGTATCCGCATGCGGAAAATTTACGTCTTCGAATGTTCCTGAAGAAGTGATAAAAAAAATTAACGGCGAACTTATGAAGGCGAACGGAATCCTTTGCCTTGCCGAAGACCTTGCGACCGAAAGGAACATACAACTTGCAAAAAAGGCGGGCTGCCACATCCACATATGTCACATAAGCACAAAAAAATCCATAGAATCGGTGCGAAACGCAAAAACTTCTATTCTTGAGACAAACACGCTTTCCAAAAACATCGGAACATGGGATTCGTTTTCGGTTACCGCCGAGGCTACCCCGCACCACATTGCATTAACTGGCGACTGCGAGCCGTGGATTCGCACCTTGGTGAACCCTCCGCTTAGAAGCGAGGAAGACAGGCTTTCTGTGATTCAGGCGCTCAAGGACGGCACGATTGACTGTATCGCCACAGACCATGCGCCGCATACGCTCGAGGACAAAGCCATGGGCGCGCCGGGTTTTACGGGGCTTGAGGTCGCTTATGGAGTCTGCAATAAATTTTTAGTGAATGACGGACACATCTCTTCCCGCAAACTAAGCTCCCTGATGAGCGCAAATCCGGCTCGGCTTCTGGGGCTCAAAAAAGGTCTTCTGAACGCAGGTTACGAGGCAGACCTTGCGCTTGTCGCACCGCTTGAAGAATGGTCCGTAGATTCATCCAAGTTTTTCAGCAAAGGAAAGGCAACCCCATTCGACGGAATGAAACTCTGCGGAAAAGTGCATTCGCTGTTCCTTTCGGGAAGAAAAATTTTTTGATTTTTGCCAGTCCCTCCACCTACCGTCCTTGCACGGCACGCTAACGCTCGGTGCCGCAATTAATTTTTTTTTGATTTTATAAAAATCAATCGTTCAAAAAAATCCGCAAAAAAAAACGAAATGTTTTCCTCTTTGCGGCACTGGCTTCGCCACCGTTCCAGCACGGGGCATGGCGTTTCGTTAAAAAAAACGAATCCCAATTCTCATAAAACCCAATAAATATCCCTTTCAAGTAAAACCTAAACTTTTCCCAAGATAAAGCGGCGGAAATCAAACCGTTCTTACAGACTCAGTTTATTCTCCGCCCGAGGAAAACTTCGCCTATTCCGTCGTTTTCCTTAGAACTCTATCTACATTCTTCCTCCGCCGTTTCATAAAATCTATTTCCGCGGCTTTATGTTTTTCCGGTTGACAAGTCTATTTGATTTCGATATATTTATCCTACTTTAATTGGAGCGATACCAAAGCGGTCGTACTGGGGCGGTCTTGAAAACCGTTGATCTTCACGGGTCCGGGGGTTCGAATCCCTCTCGCTCCGAAAGTTTGGAGGCGTGGTAGAGCGGTAATACAACGGATTGCTAATCCGTCAGTTCCGAAAGGGCTGGGCAGGTTCAACTCCTGTCGCCTCCGATGCACTACAGTTCAGTCTGTTATTTTAAGGTGTACGAGATTGTAGCTCAGCTGGATTAGAGCACCACCCTGCGGAGGTGGGGGTCGCACGTTCGAATCGTGTCAGTCTCACTTTCAGCTCATCGTAATGGTGGGCTTTTTTTGTGGTTATTTATTAATCATTTTGGAAAGATGTCCGAGTGGTTTAAGGTACATCCTTGGAAGGGATGCGTAGCAGCAATGCTACCTGGGGTTCGAATCCCCATCTTTCCGCTTGAGGTCAGATGCCTCGCAATGCAATCTTCAAAACTCCGCCAGGTCGGGAACGAAGCAACGGTATGAAGAGCCTGTATGTGCCGGGGATTATCTGACCTCTTTTTATCTGAAAGAGTTTACAAAAATCCGCAAGAGAACATAATTTTCCTAAAAACTTCACAATCGCAATTTTGCCGAAAAGCAAAGTGTGATGTTTTTATACCATTCGAAAGTGCGTTTCAGACTACGAAATCCTAAGTCCAAAAATAAGCGACCCGATAGAATTCGTGAAACGACAAAACTTTATGAAAAGCAAAAGAATTTTATGATTTTTCCTAGATTTATAATAAATTGAAAAGACACCGCCAAAAGGCGAACTTTCGAAAACGCAAATCCGGAGCGTTTCCCGTTCGTTCCGTCGAAATGCGTCTATTCTGCGTCTTTATTTCCACCACCAAGAACGATTTTCCGAATCTATATAATATTCCGGAACGGAATCCAAGCGATTTTTATGAAATCCGCTGACATAAAATAATATTCTCGTTAAACTTTAACTGTAGAGTATGAGTATCTATAGTTTTTTCCATCCCGATTTGACCCGCGACAAAATCTTAAAATCCGTCATCGCATTTACAATTCCGCTTGTAATTTCATGGATTTTCCAGCAACTGTACAATGCGGTCGACACCGTGATTGTCGGGCATTTCCTTGGGGAAAAAAGCCTTGCCGCAATCGGTTCGTGTGCGGCAATCACGGAACTTTTAATCGGATTCGGAAACGGATTTGGCGGCGGACTTGGAATCGTCGCCGCACGATATTTCGGGGCGTGCAACGTGGAAAAACTGAAAAAAGTTACGGCAGGCTCAATAATCATCACAATCTGCGTGACAGCCTTCATAATGGTTTCGGGACATTTTTTCCTGAAACCGCTCCTTCGTCTTCTTGGAACGCCGGAATCAATCCTCGATGAGGCGCATTCATACATATGGACAATAGCGATATTTTCCGGAGTGCTGTTTGCCTACAATCTTTTAAGCGGACTTTTGAGGGCTATCGGGAACAGTTTCATGCCGTTGGTGTTTCTTATCGTGTCATCCGTGCTGAATGTAATCCTGGACATAATTTTCGTGAAAAACTTCGGAATGGGAGTAAGAGGAACGGCAATCGCGACTGTGTTCGCCCAAGGAATAAGCGCAGTGTTCTGCTTAATTTACATAGTAAAAAAAGCGACAATTCTTCTTCCTAAGCAAGAAAGTTTTCATGTCGGGAAAAGTCTTTACAAAGATCTGACGGGGCAAGGACTTTCGATGGCGTTGATGAGCGCGCTTGTAAGCTCAGGCTCGGTAATACTGCAATCCGCCATCAACAGTTTCGACACGATGATAATGGCTGGACACATTTCCGCACGAAAAGTTTTCGCAATAACGGACATTCCGCTAATAACGCTCGGAATTTCAAGTTCCACGTTCGTTTCGCAAAACCTCGGAGCAAACAAAAAAGACAGAATCCTAAAGGGAGTAAGAGCCGCATGTATCCTGTGCGTGGCATGGGGAATTTTATGCACTGCGACAATACCATTTGCCTCACGAACACTAATCAAGATTGTCAGCGGCTCAAAAAATCCTGGCCTCATAGATTTCGGAGCAAAATACATTTCTTTCATGCAGCCGTTCTATGCAGTTCTGGGAATCCTCGTAGTCTCAAGGAACAGCCTTCAAGGCTTGGGGAGCAAACTTCTTCCGCTGATTTCAAGCATAATCGAACTTTTGGGAAAAATGCTTTTCACCTGGATAATCATTCCGCTCGCAGGGACATGGGGGATTATCATGTGCGAACCGCTCATATGGGTGGTAATGACAATCCAACTGGTTTGGGTATACGAAAAACACCCCATCATAAAAGAAGCACGAAAAGAAATCAAAAGCAAACGGACGGAGACAGAGAGGCTTGTCGAACGGGAACGCTGACCTCTCAAAGTGTTTTAGATTCAGCGGAAAAATCAGGACGATAAATTTCTACACGGTGATTTCAAGATGATTTCCCTCAAAATCCAAGAATGCGGTTTCGTAATATCCGTCTCCTGTTGTTCTAGGTCCGCTCAAAATTTCAAAACCGTCTTTTCTAAGAATTTCTGAAAGAGAATCAACTTTTTCTTTTGAACCGAGACTGAACGCAACGTGAAAACCACCTGATTTTTCCTTCGAATCATGAAAAGGCAGGCTCATTATTTCAAGCCGGGCTTCTCCTGAAAAACTCAGAAAATAGGAACGGAATCCTGTCGTTTTATTGCAATAAAGTTTTCCGCTTTTCGCATCAAAATATTTTTCAAAAAAATCACGAGCCTTTTCCAAATCCCTATAGCGAATCGCAACATGTTCAATTTTCATGCAAACCTCCGCTCGTTTCTCAAAATAAATCACAAAGAAAATCTTTCCTAATTAAAAATCAGAGCGAAAAACTTTCGGGAAGGAGTTCCTCAAGCGTATAGACCTTATATTCTTTGGTGGTCTTAGCAAGAATGATTTTGAAATCTTTGGAACAGAACTCTCGCATAACTTGGCGGCATACACCACATGGCGGACAGAAATCTTTCACGATTCCGTCATGTCCGCCCACAACCGCAATGGCATCGAAATCATTTACGCCTTCGCTCACCGCCTTGAAAAATGCCGTACGTTCCGCGCAGTTCGTCGGACTATATGCAGCATTTTCGATGTTGCAGCCGCCATAAATATTCCCGTTTTTTGCCAAAAGCGCAGCACCCACATGAAAATGCGAGTACGGAACATAGGAAAATTCCAACATTTCAAATGCCTTCTGAATCAATATCTCATAATCCATGCGCTTCTCCTTATCGCCAAAGTAACGAGCTGCAGATATATTCTATTCCTCTGATTTCTGCATTTCATCCAGTGATGTTTCAACGGAATTTTAAAAAAAAAGAAGGGACAGGCGGCGACCTACTTTCCA
>CALHVG010000043.1 GCA_938039145.1 uncultured Treponema sp. | reverse complement strand
GCCTGCATTATGTTTAAGGACACATCTTGCAAGTTTGCCGCATGGCAAACTTGGGACGGACGGTCGGCGGAAAATCAGGTCTTACATCCTTTAGTTCTTCGCCCGCCGTCTCCGGTTTTCCTAAAAGGAAAACTTGGATATCCCATCTTGCAAGAATTGGACAACGTCCGATTCTTGAGACGGACATACGACCGACAATCCGATGAACGATACACTAAAATGTCCGTCCCTTCATTTGCTAAAACTCCGAAAATCAGTAAACTCTAGTGCCATGAAGAAAACTGTCTATATTTTCGGGCATAAAAATCCCGACACGGACTGCACAGTATCAGCCACAGCCTACGCAAAACTCAAGGAACTGCAAGGCTTTTCCGAATACAAGGCGGCGCGCGCAGGTCATTTCAATCCGCAGACCGACTACATTTACAGACGTTTCGGAATAGAATTTCCTAAATACCTTCCGGAACTTTCGCCAAAGGTCGCCTATTACATGAGCGAAGACTGCATAACAGTGGAAGAATCCCAATCCGTCTGGTTTTCAATAAACAGATTGAATTCAACGAACAGCAGGGCTCTTCCAGTCGTTGACAAAAACGGAAGATACGTTTCGCTTCTCCACTACTCGGCGTTCGCCCAGAAACTTCTTACATTGCTGAATCCGGAAAAAAAGATAAGCATATCCACAAGCGTCAATTCAATCCTCAACACGATGAACGCACAGCCCATAGTCACCATGGATGAAGACCGCCTTTTCAAGGCAGGAATTGTGGTAGGCGGAGGAAGTTCCAAGGTGTTTGAAGAGACCTTAAAGGCTCATGCCGCGGAGAACATAATCGTAATAACATCAGACCGCGAAGAAATCTACAGGATAAGCATAGAAAACGGCGTAAAACTCCTCATAATCACAAGCGGTTTTACCCTCAACAAAGAACTGAAAACGCTCGCCCAGGAAAAAAAAGTCAACGTCATCCTAAGCCCATACGACACAAGCTCGACAGTGATGATGATAGCATATTCAACGCCCGTAGGATGCATGGCAGATCCTGAAATTCCGGCTGTACATCCGGAAGATACAATTTCAAAGGTCAGAAAACTCATCCAAAACTCCCCGATACGCCGTCTTCCTGTAATCGACGAAAAAGGCAAAGTCATAGGAATCATTTCGGAACATGATCTTACAAACGAGCCGAACATACAGATAATCCTTGTGGACCACAACGAAATGAGCCAAGCCGTCGATGGAATCGAGCATTACAAGATTCAGGAAGTCATCGATCACCACAGAATCGGAACTTTCAGCACCGCATATCCGATAACATTCATCAACAAACCCGTAGGCTCAACGTCAACATTGATAGCAAGCCTATATCAGGAATCAAAAATTCCAATTCCAAAAGAAATAGCAAGCATCCTTCTTTGCGGAATCCTCTCGGACACTCTGATTCTAAAGTCAGCGACCACAACCGAAGTAGACCGGACAACGGCAGAATATCTTTCAAACATCACGGATTTAGACATACAGACGCTCGGAAAAGACATACTTCAGGCAGGAAGCGGAATAAAAGGTCGGACCGCAAGCCAAATAATCCATCAGGACATGAAACTGTACCAAGAAGAAAAGGGAAACTATACGGTAAGTCAAATCGAAGTCTCAAACCTGCAGGAAATCCTGACCATAAAAGACGAACTCATGCAGGAACTCGAGATTGAACGCAGAGGCTCAAAGGCTATTTTTTCGTCCCTTCTTGTGACGGACATAACGGAACTTTCAAGCATACTCCTTATGGCATCCGAAGCCACGTTCATTCCGTTCGTAACGTTCAGAAAACTTGAAAACGACATATATTTTCTTAAAGATGTAGTAAGCCGAAAAAAACAGCTTATTCCTCTGATATCGGAACTGGTGGAAAACTACGAAAAATGAACGATTTTAAAGGCATAAAAGCGATAATTTTTGACATGGATGGCGTTCTTTTGGACACGGAATCCATATCGGACACAACATGGATTCTTGCGGCAAAAGAATTCAAAATCGACATCACAAAAAATATTATGGACGAATGTAGGGGGCAGAACAGGAACGACACGATAACCGCGTTGAAAAAAAATTACGGAGAAGATTTCGATGCGTTTTCGTTCCTAAAAAGAACCTCCGATTTTTTCAGCGAAATAGAAAAAACTAAGGGAATAAAGACGATGTTCTACGCAAAAGAGGCTCTTGAACTCCTTAAAGACTCCTACAGGATTTCGCTTGCCTCGTCCACACGGATGGAAAAAGTGTCACGCCAACTTGAAAATGCAGGTCTATTAAAATATTTCGAGACAATCTCCACGGGCGACATGGTAGAACACTCAAAACCCGCTCCCGACATATATCTTATGGCGGCAAAAAGCTTGAACCTGAAGAGCGAAGATTGCCTTGCCGTGGAAGACAGCCCGAACGGAATAAAAAGCGCCGTCAAAGCGGGAATGAGAACCGCAATGATTCCGGACAGGATTCAGCCTGACGAGGAACTTAGAAAAACTGTGGATTTTATATTTCCGAATCTAAAAGAACTTTGCGAAATTTTGAAAAAATCCTAAAACTTTTTCGCCTCACACAAGAAGGCAGCGAACTTTATGACCGGCTTCCACTTCTGAAAATTCAGGAAGGCTCTGGCTGCATTCCGGTTTTGCGTGCGGACATCTGTACGCAAAAGGACATGAGATTTCTTTTTGAAGCACGCTTTTTACTTCCGTAGAACCCGTTTTCAGCCTGTGTTCCGCTCCGGCAAAAAGAAGTTTTGTGTACGGGTGAACGGCATTTTTGTAAAGATTTACAGCCTCTCCTTCTTCAACCAAGACACCGCGATACATAACGCCGATTCTGTCGCAGAAATACGAGGCGATTTTCAGGTCGTGGGTTATGAAAACGTAACTTAAATTCCTTGATGCCTTCAGTTCAGAAAGAAGGTTTATTATCTGTCCCTGAATCGAAACGTCCAATGCGGAGACAACCTCGTCGCAAAGGATAAGCGACGGCTCCATTATCAAAGCCCTTGCGATAGAAATCCGCTGCCTTTGCCCGCCTGAAAATTCCATTGGACGGCGGAAAAGGTCTTTTTCTTCAAGCCCGACTTCCAAAAGAATCCGCAACGCTTTTTCCCAAGCGTCTTTTTTCCCGTGCCATTTTTTTGAATACCTAAGTCCGCTTGTCATCACATCGAACACGCTAAGCCTTGGATTCAACGAGCGGGCGGGATCTTGAAAAATATATTTTACCGCCTCCCTGTACGACTTCAGTTCCCTGCCCCCAAGAAATTCCACGTCCAAAGGAGAAGCTTTGTCGTCGGGAAAAAGTTTATGCTTCCGCCCGACGCACCGTACATCTTCACTATAAGGCGTGCGGTGGTAGTCTTTCCCGAACCCGACTCGCCAAGGATTCCGTAGGTAGTTCCCCTTCCCACAGAAAAAGAAACATCGTTCACGGCATAGACCGTTTTTTTGTTCTTCCGAAAAGCGCCTGCCTCAAGGTTGAACTGCTTTGAAAGTTTTGAAACCCTTAAAATATCGCCCATCAGAATCCTTCAAGAAAACTAAAATCCGCCCTTCACAAGAAAAAGTTCCGTAACAAAGACCACAAGACAACTTGCGCATGCGACGGAAAAAAGTCCCGCACCCAGCCATGAAATTATAACACCTATCAGCAAAGCCGCAATGCCCGACCACACCGATTGCGTACATTCGATTATCGAAGGGAAAGTCATCAGCGAAAGCGTAACATAGGGGACGTAATAAAGGAACGAGCGGATGAAAACGTTTTTTATTGGGCGGCGTATCAGGGTCAACGGAAGCACACGGATAAGATACGAGACAAAAAACGCCGTGAAAATCGAAAGGTATGCGTAAAGATTCATGTTTTTTTTCCATCCTTCAAAGGCTTTAAAAGCGCCAAAACGGAAGATATTAAAACGGTAAGAATTATAGTTCTTGTTCCGCCCGAAAGTTCTTTTACAAACGGAAGAATTCCCGAAAGGAAACTTGACGCAAAACTTACAGCCACGGCGGAAAGAATCACAAAATCCTTTTTTGCAGGCGGGACTATTATCGCAATGAACATTCCGTAGAGCGCGACGGAAAGCGCGCTTACAGCTCGCTCCGGAAGGATATTCCCTGCGATGATTCCAAGCGAAGTCCCTATGCTCCACAAAGGAACCGCGACAAAAATCGCTCCGTAATTGTATGACGGCTCGATTTTTCCTCCTCGTGCAACGGTTATTCCGAAAATCTCGTCGGTAACTCCAAACCCCACAAGAAATCTGTGATAAAACGGAGTTTCCGGGCTGAAAAGCTGCGACATCGAACAGCTCATAAGTATGTAGCGGGCGTTCACGACAAGAGTAATCAAGGCAATCTCAATGTACGAAGAGCCTTGTTTTATCGACGTAAAAAGCGCATATTCACCTGCGGACGCGACGTTCAAAAAACTTGCGACAAAGCCCTGAATCGGCGAAAGAGAAGCGGTTTTTGCGACTATTCCGATTGAAAAAGCCACCGCAAAATAGCCAAGTCCGATTGGAAGCCCATCCTTTACGCCCTCAAAAAACGTCTTTTTTTTCATGGACTTCATAATAGAAAAAACAGACCCCTTAGGCAAGCACGGTCTTTTATCGATTATAAAAATCCGCCGCATTAAAGAGAAAAATATATTCTAAATCCGCAAAATAAATTGATGTCCTAAAACCTTATTCTGCCGATAATTATATAATAGGAGATTTCCAAATGGACACATCAAACAGCGAAACCAAAGGCACTCGGCATGGTTTGGGCTTCAAACTGACCATAATCATTTCTTCCATACTGCTTTTAGTCTTTTCCGGGATAGCGGCATACGATGCAGTTTTTGATTATTCGAATACGATTGAAGAAAACTACACCGACATGACTATGCAGAACCAACTTATGGCAGAAAATATTTCCGAATATTTTTCAAATGCATACCAGACCTACCGCGACTGGGACGGCGTGGTGCAGGAAGAACTTAAAAAACCGGTTTCGGAGAGAAGTCGAGAACATCTGAAATCGTATATACAAATTTTTTTGGAAAGAAATCCGATGCTTGCCAGCATGGGACTCATTTTTGAAGCGAATGCGTTCGACGCAAAGGACGCCTTGTTTGCAAATAACGGTTTTTACGGACCCGACGGACGATTCACCCTTTACACGCAAAAAAACAATTCAGGCATAACAATCCGAATGATGGACGAACTGTACGACAATCATGAAGACGCATGGTATACAGAACCGATGAAGCACAAAAAACTTGTTGTCATTCCGCCGTTTACGCTCGACAAAAAAATCCTTGTAACACTTGCTGCCCCCATATTCTTTGAAGGAAAAATCGTCGGCGTATACTGCACGAACCTTGACGTTACGACGATTCAGCAGAATACCGAAAAGGTTGAAGGAACTTCAAAAGAAAACTTCAAGTTTTTGTGTGCAGCCGACGGCACAGTCGTAGCAAACGGAGCGGATTCCACCCGCGTGCTTAAAAATAGGTTTGACGATAGTCCCGAACTAAAACCCATATTTGCAAAAATTCAAACAGGCGAGATTGCCCGTCATATTTTTCATTCACATACTTCCGGAGTAAAATCACAGTTCATTTTCGTTCCTGTAACGCTCAAAGGAATCGATGAAAAATGGGTTTTAACGTCCGTAACGACATTTTCAAAAATCACCGCAGCAGCATGGAAAGAATTCGGAATAACAGTCGCCCAATATACGGTTATACTTCTTTCAATTATCATCGTGCTGAACACGCTTATAAAAATAATCGTAAGCCGACCGCTTAGAGCGGTAAGCGGAATGTTAAAAGACATTGCGGAAGGGGACGGGGATTTGACAGCCCGACTTCCTGTAAAGGGAAACGACGAACTTACAGAACTTTCGATATATTTTAACGAAACGTTCGATAAAATCGCCGCTTCAGTTCGCACCGTCGGAAAAAACACAAATGTCATGCGCAACATCGGGGACGAACTGAACGCAAGCACGATAGAGACGGCAAGTTCTATCCGCCAAATCAGTTCCCACATCGAGGAAGTAAAAACGCAAATGACAACGCACGCTTCAAGCGTTGTCGCCGTCGGCTCTTCGCTTCAGGTGATGATGAAGACAATCGAAGACCTTGACGAGCATATAAAAACGCAGACCGAAACTATCGATTTGTCTACCGAAGAAATCAACCACATGGTTATGAACGTAAAGGCGGTCGCCGAAGTTATCGAAAACAATTTGAATGCGCTTGAAGAACTCAACAAAGCGACTGATTTGGGAAAAAATGTCATCAATGAGACGGTGAACTTGAGCAAGGCGGTTGACGACGGCTCTGAAGTTCTTTTTGAGACAAGCGTCATCATTCAAAACATTGCGGAGCAGACAAACCTTTTGGCGATGAACGCCGCAATTGAAGCGGCTCACGCCGGGGAGACGGGAAAAGGTTTTGCCGTCGTCGCAGACGAAATCAGAAAGCTTGCCGAAGAATCGAACACGCACGGAAAGCATATAACGTCAATCCTCAAGGAGTTAAAAGAAAAAATCACAAAAGTAAACGATTCTGCCGTGTCAGTCGCAGCGCAGTTCGACAACATTTTCAGTCTTGCCGAAAAAACAAAGGCGCAGGAACACCGAATCATGAGCGCAATGCAGGAGCAAAGTACAGGAAGCGGGCGTATCACGCAGGCTATGCAGACAATCGGCGAGATGGCGCACAATGTACAGACCAATTCGCACGACATGCTCACCGGAAGTAACCTTGTCGCAGGCGAGATGGACCGGCTTGGAGAAATGTCAGACAGCATCGCAGACAGCGTTACGGAAATGGCGGCTGGTGCAATGCAGATAAACACGGCTGTCGATGAAGTAACCGAAATCGCACAAAAGAACAAAACGAGTATTGAAAACCTTTCGCACGAAGTTGCAAAGTTCAAAGTCAACTAGAAGGATAGGGGGATGTTCCCCCATTCCCCTCTTTTTATAGGGGCGGAGCCCATAAGCGTTTTTTTTGAAGATGTGCGGTGATTGTGTTGTTCGAAGAAAAGTGATTTGTTCGG
>CALHVG010000042.1 GCA_938039145.1 uncultured Treponema sp. | reverse complement strand
CGTTTCGCTTATAAATCAAGCGGCTTTGGAAAGGTGCATAAAAGTTCCGCTTCTTTTGCGCCTGACATCCGGAAATCAGTTCGGAATGTCCGAGGCTGATTTGCGTTCGGTTATACAAAACAGAGATTCGTATAAAGGAATTGAAATTAAAGGAATTCATTATTTTGCGGGAACGCAGCGGAAAAAATTGCAGCATCAGAAATACGAACTTAAAATGCTGCGGGATTTTTTTGATTCCGTAAAAAAAGAATACGGTTTTACGCTTGAACAGCTGGAATATGGGCCCGGACTTCCGGTTCCGTATTTTGAAGGCGAAGATTTTGAGCGTTCGCTGGAGCCTATTAAAGAATTGAACGAAGCTCTTCAGGAAGTGTCCGAATGGGCGCACCTGACCGTTGAAATGGGGCGTTTTTTTGTAAGCAGCTGCGGCTTTTATTTAACTAAAGTTATGGATCAAAAATCGAACGGAAATTTACGTTACTGCATTTTGGACGGCGGAATAAATCACCTGAACTATTACGGTCAGATGATGGGAATGAAAATTCCTGTGATTCGCCATCTTAAAAACGCCGATTCCTCATCAAATCGAAAGGAAAATGATAAAAATCCCGTGTCTCTTTTTGGAAGTCTTTGCACAACTGCCGACGTGATTTCGAAAAATGTTCCGCTTTCCTGCCCGGAAAACGGAGATGTGCTTGCATTTGAAAATACCGGAGCGTATTCCGTTACCGAAGGAATTGCGCTTTTTTTAAGCAGGACAATGCCGCGCATAATTTTGTATTATGATAAAAACGATGTGCGCCTTGCCAGGGATTTTATCGAAAGCAGTTTATTTAATACGGTAGAAAAATCTGCGCGCTGAATGCGTCGGCAGGTTCTTTGAAAAATATATTTTGAAAATCATTTTAAGGAGTATTTGTATGGAAAAATTACTTGAATTATTAAAAGACGTAAAAGAAGACGTTGATTTTGAGCATTGCACAACGCTTGTTGACGACGGCTATATCGATTCGTTTGATATTTTGCAAATTATAAGCACGCTGAATGACGAATACGATATTTCGATTCCGGCGCATGAGATAATTCCTGCGAATTTCAACAGCGCTCAAGGTTTGCTTGATATGGTATTGCGTCTGCAGGAAGAATAGCAAGCGATAATTGCAATATATTTTTTCAGCATTTGAAAATATTGCGAATAAATTAAAAGGCTTGTATTATTTTTATACTGCGACTGATTTTATAAAACTGAGCTGTAAGTAAACGGTGAATGATTAAAATCTAAGCCGCAGTTATGCAGTTTTTGAAGCATTTGTATTAAAAAATTGCCTTAGGTTATTAGAATATTTTATTTTTAGGGAGAAAATTATGTTCAACAGAAAAGAAATGAAAATTGCAGCTAAAAAGCAACTTAACGGAAACATCGGAGTTTATTTTGGTCTCTCGATAATTGTGGGACTTATTCTTTCGGCACTTGCTTTAACTTTTGTCGGAAGTTTTGTTTTGATGGGGCCTTTTCAATTGGGATTTGCAATGTTTTTTCTTGAAGTGGTAAGGGAAGGGCGTGGAAATCTTGAGACGGGTTTCAAAGGCTTTAAACAGTTCGGCACGGCATTTGTGGCGTTTTTGCTGGTGTTTATATTTACGTCCCTTTGGTCTCTTTTATTTATAATTCCGGGAATAATCGCTCAGTGCAGATATGCAATGACTTTTTTTATTTTGGCGGATAATCCTACGATTTCAGCTTCGGATGCTATGAAAAAATCAAAAGAAATGATGGACGGGCATAAGCTTGAACTGTTTTTTCTTGAGCTAAGTTTTTTCTGGTGGTACATCCTTGGAATTATTACGTTTGGACTTGCCATGATTTATGTAGCTCCTTACGTTGAGACCACAATTGCGATTTATTATGAGCGCTTGAAGGCTGAGCAGCAAGGCGTTCAGGCTGCAGTTTAAAATTGAAAGTCTCAGTTTTTTTAGAACCGATTTTATAAAAACATTCGGATTTTGAATTTCCGCTTTTGGGATAAAAATGCCGGAATCCGCCTAAAATACGTTTTTCATCTTTAACTGATTTTTAAATAAAATCGGAATAAACTGAATATAGGTTTTAGGCGGTAGTTTTTGCGGAAAAACTTACAGGTAAGAAAACGGAATTTTTCTTAAAAAGACTTTCAAAAATTGCGGAGCTGCAAAAACTGTCCGAATGAACTTAAATTATGATAAAAATTAAAAAAAATCGTTTTTCCGAAAAGAAAACGATTTTTTTATGCGCGTTTTTTGTGCAAATGCAAATCGTCCGGAAATGCTGCCTTGTCTTGGCAGATTTTTTTGTTTTTTCTTAAGCAATTAATTATGTTCAGCTTGATTGAAAACCGCTTTTAATTTCATTAAACTTTATTGGCTGCTCCGAAAAGGGGTTTTAGGGGATTTCCCCTAGGGGAAGGGGTAGCGGACAAGCAACAAAGCGTAAGCGGCTTGCTTGGAAGCGAGGGGAAGGCTTTTCCCTTCTTTAAAACGGTGTTCCGTTTTCTGAAAAATAAACTAACTTTTTTGGCGGTGCATTTTGTGCGGTTTTGCACGCGTCTTGTGAAAAATTAGGAGTTTTTATGTCTTTGAGGCTGTTCAACACGATGGGGCGCAAACTTGAGGAATTCAGACCGATAAAGGACGGTTTTGTGGGATTTTACGGCTGCGGGCCAACAGTTTACAACTATGCGCACATCGGGAATCTTAGGGCATACGTTTTTCTTGACACGCTTAACCGAACTTTGACTTTTTTGGGCTACGACATAAAACACGTTATGAACATTACGGACGTAGGGCATCTTACAGGCGACGGCGACGACGGCGACGACAAAATGGTAAAAACTGCCGAGGAACGCCATCAGTCCGTGCTTGAGGTGGCAAAATTTTACACCGACGCTTTTATGAATGACATAAACGCCCTTAATATTCGGATTCCGGACGTAATTTGCAAGGCTACCGACCATATTCCCGACATGATTTCTCTTATCCAAAAAATCGAAACGGGCGGACACACTTATACGGCAGGCGGAAATCTTTATTTTGACATCACGACTTTTTCCGACTACGGAAAACTTGCGAATCTGAATCTTGACGAACTGAAAGAAGGCGCCGGGCGGCGAAAAGAAGTTGTGATAGACGGGAACAAGCGGAATCCCGGTGATTTTGTGCTTTGGTTTACAAAATCCAAGTTTGAAAATCAGGCGATGACCTGGGATTCGCCATGGGGACGCGGCTATCCGGGCTGGCACATAGAATGTTCTGCGATGAGCATGAAATATCTTGGAAAGCACATTGACATACATACCGGCGGAATTGATCACGTTCCCGTTCATCATACAAATGAGATTGCCCAGTCCGAAGGAAGTTTTTCTGCGGAAGAGCGTGCCGAAGGTCCGTGGGTAAAGTACTGGCTTCACAATGAATTTCTTGTTGTCGAGGGCGGAAACAAAATGTCAAAGTCCGAAGGAAATTTCCTTCGTCTTCAGACGCTTTTGGACAAGGGCTACGACGCTTTGGATTATCGCTTCTTTCTTTTGGGCGGTCATTATAGAAAAAAGATTTTTTTCAGTTACGATGCAATGGATTCTGCAAAAAACGGCCGCCAAAGTCTTGTGCAGAAGATTGCAAAACTTGCGGACAGGGGAAAAATCTCTCTTTCTACGGGGAAAACTTATCAAAAAGGCGAGGCGGATTTTCGAGCGGGGCTTTCGGAAAACGCAGTTATTCATATGGATGCGTTCAAGTCGGCTCTTGAAAACGACCTTCTTATGCCGGTTGCGCTTAGCCAAGTGAACAAAGTTCTAAAAGATTCTTCAATTGAACCTGCCGAGGCTCTTGAACTTATTGACAGAATGGACAGCGTGATGGGGCTCAGGCTGCTTGAATCCGCCGCAATATTGCAAAAAGAAGCTCGAAAAAAAGCGGAATCATTGATGCCCGACCATTCCGGCGACAGCGAGGCTTCCGAAATAAATGCGCTTGTTGAAGAACGCACCGCCGCAAAAAAGAACAAAGAATATTTAAAAGCCGACGAAATACGGAATCGTCTTAAAGCGCGCGGAATAATCATAATCGATACTCCGGACGGGGCGGTCTGGAAAAGAGAATCGCTTTAGTGCGTTTTCTCCGTAACCTTTTAAACGCCATGAGGTTTTGTTACTATGGAAAGTCAGACTGAAATCCCAAAACAACTGAATGCGGCAAATCCTACTGACTTTAACCTGATTTACAGAGAAACGATGCAGATGCTGTATAAGATTTCCTATCGAATCGTAAACGATGAGGAAGCGGCTGAAGATCTTTCTCATGATTCGCTTATAAAGGCTAATGAAAAAAAAATTGTGTTCCCGTCGCTGAACGACGCAAAATTTTGGCTTATAAGAGTGGTTAAAAACGCTTCCTTGAACTATGTTAAACGCAAGGCGCGCGAGAAAAAGGCGTACGAAAAAGCGCTTTATGAAGACCATCGGGAAATTCAGTCGGGCGAAACGGAACTTTTGGCAGCCGAGTCAATAAGTCTTACTCAAAAGGCGTTGGACAGGCTGCCCCAAAAACTGAAGGAAGCCGTAATCCTGAAAGAATACAGCGACCTGAATTACAAAGAAATTGGAAAAGTGCTCGGTATTTCCGAAGGGAACGTAAAGGTTCGGATATTCCGGGCGCGTAAACTTTTGGAAGAAATATTAAGAGAGGATATGGCGTAAAAATCGTTCATTCGGTTTTGCGGTGTTCCTATAGGAGTTGACAATGTTTTCTTGCCCGACAGATGACATACATTCGGTTTATTTGGATGGTGAACTTCCGCTTTCGTACGTAAAAGACTACGAACATCACGTGTCTGCGTGCAAAAAATGCGCTCAAAAGCAGGATTCTTTAAGGCGGATTAGAAAAGTTTTTGCCGAAGACAGTAAGAACATTGCGCCGGACGAGCATTTTATGGACGCAAGTTATTTACGTTTGATGACAAAAATGAGTTATTCAAAAAATACTCGCCGAGTAAGTCCGTTTTTGACTCAGAAAACACTTGTAGGATTTTCGGCGGCGGCTGCGGTTCTGCTTGCGGTAATTCTTCCGTTCGGTCTTTCGGATGCAAAGCGTTCCGCCTCTTCTATGTCTCTTTCCCAGCTTGAACTGGTTGAACGCCCGCAGATGACGGCTTTTTCAAACAAGAATATCATCGGCTCTAATGTTGGTTCTATTAAAAATGCGTCCCTTGCGGACGTTGACGTTTTTAGACCGAATTTCGACGATTCCAACACCATAAGAATATCTGTTCCCGGCATGGAACTTGAGCGTCCCGGTGTTATGGATGTCATGCTTCCTTCGGCTGTTCCAGGTATTTTACCGTGAACAAATCTTCCGCAACGAATTATTTTTTCAGGAAATCGCCTCTTTTAAGAGCATTGGTTTGGGTTGTTCTCATACTTGCGTTTGTGTCGGTTTCCGTGATTTTGCGGCTGAAGGTGCGCCAGTATCCTGAAATATCGGAAATATCGCCTCAAATAGGTTCTCCGGGCGATTTGGTCGTGATAAAAGGGAAGAATTTTGGGGCGATCAAGGACAGCGGTTACGTGGATTTCGGCGGAAGCAGGCTGACTTCAAGTTCCTATTTGTCTTGGCATGACGATGAGATAAAGGTAATCCTTCCGCCGGGAGTGCAGGGCGGTCTTGTTTTTGTCGGCGTAAAGGATTTGAAATCCAAGCCTGCGTTTTTTGTGAATTCCGCATCCGTTCCCATTATCGTCGCTGAAAACACAAAGTTCACCGTTCCGATTGTTACGGGACTTTCGCCTGAGCATATTCTTCCCGGCTCGCTGATAACGATTTCGGGGAGCAATTTCGGAAACTTTCGGGATATGTCGAATGTATATTTTTCAGCGGACAGGGAGAATCTTGACAGGGAAGATGGAGATGGCTCAGAAAGTCTTGAATACGTTGCGGCGGATTCCGGGGACTTCGATTATGAATATTGGTCCGACTCCGAAATAAGGGTGAGGATTCCCGATGGAGCTGTCAGCGGAAAATTCTATGTAAAAACCCCAAGAGGCAAATCCGCCCTACGAAACATAAAAATTGACGGAAAGGCAGGCAAAAAAAGTCTTGTGAATCCTAAGATTTACGTGGTTCAGTTTTCGTGCGACCTTGAGGATTATTCCGGCGAGAAGAATTCTTCAATCATATTGAGGATTCCTCGGCCTGCCACAAGCGTATACCAACCTGCGGCAAGGCTAATCGAGGCGAATCCCGAACCTATAATTCCCGATTTTCAGAACACTGTGATTCATCAGGTGCAGGGCGGAAGAAATCTTTCCGGAAGGCGGCGATTTTCGCAGAATTTTGCAGTTACCGTCTACGAGACAAGAACATCCGTTTTTCCCGATAACATCGATTCACTGAAAAATGTAAACAAACTTCTTGTGGGAAACGCAACTTTTCCCGACAGCGTAGTTCCGTCCGAAAACGAATCTGTAAAGGCTTTTCTTTTGCAAATAATAAAAAAAGAAACGAATCCGTACAAGATTGCTTTATTGTGCTACAATCACATGATTCTAAACTATAGGATTCTTCACGGACTGAGAGCCGATACAAGTTCCCCTTTGGATATGCTTTCTTCAAAAAAAGGGGATGCCTATGATTTTACGATTATCTATACGGCTCTTCTTCGTGCCGCAGGAATTCCCGCTTTGCCGGACAGCGGATTTCTTGTCAATTCGGATTTGAGGACGCGCAATCATTGGTGGACGGAAGTCTATCTTCCGGGCTTCGGCTGGTTTCCGGTCGATGTTGCCCTTGGTGCGGGGCTTGACTACAGGACTTGGGCAAGGGACATCGTTCCTTCCGAGTTTTATTTCGGAAATTTAGATTCGCAGCACATTCTTGTTTCGAGAGGATTCAACGAGATAAAATCGGCTTCTCCCGAAAACAAGACCGTCGCAAGGCTTAGGACTTATGCGTTGCAGTCTGTTTGGGAAGAATCTTCGGGAAGAGCGATAAAATACACTTCGTACTGGGCAAATCCGATTGTCCTTGGAGTTTATTAGGCGAATTGATTTGGAGGCATAAATGACAAAGGTAATTTCTTTGGGCGGTTCAATCGTTGTTCCGGACAAGCCCGACACGGATTTCTTGACCGATTTTATTTCGATGGCGAAGGAATGGCTTTACGCTAACGAAAAGCGCAGGCTGATTCTTGTTGTTGGCGGCGGCGCACCCGCAAGGATTTATCAAAAGGCGTATCTTGAAATATCAAAGAATGCCGACGGCGTTTATTCTCCCGATTCTGCGGATTGGATTGGAATAATGGCGACGCGCCTGAACGCCCAGCTTGTGAAATCGTGCTTCGGCGATTTGTGCCTGAACGATGTGGTTTACGACCCTACCGCTCCGATTGAGTTCAAGGGGCGTGTCCTGCTTGCGGCTGGCTGGCATCCCGGATTTTCAACCGACAACGATGCGGTTCTTCTTGCCGAAAAACACGGCGCAAGGACTGTCGTAAATCTTTCCAACATAGAGAAAGTCTACACCGACGACCCGAAAACCAATCCTTCGGCAAAACCGATTGACGAAATTTCATGGAAAGATTTCAGGAAGATGGTGGGCGACGAATGGGTTCCCGGGAAAAATTGTCCTTTTGACCCTGTGGCTTCAAAAAAAGCGGACGAGTTGGCGCTGACGGTAATCTGCGCAGGCGGAAAAAATATTCCGAATATCAAAAAAATTCTTGACGAGAAGGATTTTGTCGGAACTAAAATCTTCGGCTGACGGATTTTATGTGATTCCTGAGAATTTAAAAAATCATCCTAACGCATTAAATCTCTTTTCATAATGATGAATCCGCTTTTTCTTGTGTGGTAAGAAACGCAAAAAAAGTGTAAATTATATTTGGTCATAAATTGTTATGGAAATTAAAAAGATTTTTAGGGAATTCATAGACAACACAGGATTTTCAGGGACTGTCAGATTTGACGAAGAAATAGCCCCCTTGACGACTTTCAAAATAGGCGGCATCGCTTCGGTGTTTGTAGCGCCCGAAGAAACATTTCAGATTCAGGATATATTTTCTCTTGTAAAAAAATATCAGATTCCGTATTTGATTTTGGGTGGCGGAAGCAACATCGTGTTCCGGGACGGCGTTTTTGAGGGCGTTGTGATTTCCACCGCAAAAATGAAGGGATGTTTTCATTCTGACTTCAAGGATTCTGAAAAAAAGCCCGACGCAGCTGAATCGGTTCTTGTGGCGTGTGCGGCAGGCACTTCCATGGAAGAACTTGTTTCTTATTGCACGGACAACAATCTTTGGGGACTTGAAAATTTTTCGGGCCTTCCCGGTTCGGTGGGCGGAGCCATGTACATGAATGCACGGTGTTTTGAAAAATCCATAAGCGAACTTCTTGTCGGCGGCGTTTTTTTGGACATCGACACAATGGAGGAGAGGGATTTTTCTTCCTCCCTTGCTCATGAAGAACTTTGGGGATATAAAAAATCTCCGTTCCAAAAAGGAAATGCTTTTGTGCTTCAAGGAATTTTTAAGCTGGAAAAACGCACTGAAGGCGAGCGGGAAAATCTTGTCGGTCTGAACGAAAAATACATTCGGGCGCGTGCCGAGCGAAGGCACTTTGATTTTCCGAGTGCGGGAAGCGTTTTTAAGAACAATCATCTTTTCGGCTCTCCGAGCGGTAAAATAATCGACGAATGTGGACTAAGGGGAACGAAGATTGGAAATGCCCAGGTCGCACCGTTCCACGGGAATTTTATCATCAATCTTGGCGGCGCGACACAAAAAGATGTAAAAAATCTTGTGGAATATGTCGTTAATACAGTAGAGGAAAGGAAAGGATTTAAATTAGAACCTGAGATTGTTTTTTTCTAAATGTTTCGGGGCGAGCATAAAGGGGATTTGGAGTGTTAAAGTTATCGTTTGTAAACATAAGGGCGGGAGCTTACCTTTTGGTCGAAGGTAAAGAAAATTGCGATCGTTTTTATATACTCCAGTCGGGAAAAGTGAACTGTTTCAAATCAAGCGCTCCCAGTGAATCTCGAAGGACGCAAGGTCCGGGCGATTTTACCGGAGTTGTCTCATGCCTTTCGAATCATTCCCAGGTTGAGAATGTTATTGCGGCAACCGACGTGCGAGCGATTTCCGTTCTTAAAGACCAGTATTCTGAATTGATATCAACGAACAGCCCGATTGCGTTGAAGGTGATTCGCACTTTTGCCATGCGGATGCGGCAGATGAATGACGATCTTGCAAAATCCACACTGAAAAATGTTTCGGTGGATACGCCCGAGCACATCTTCGAGGTCGCAAAGTGTTATGACGAAAAAGGCGAGATTTCAATCGCTTCGTACGCATACTATCGCTATCTAAAAGAATGTCCCGACGGGATTCACAGGGACATTGCGCTAAAAAAGTTTTCTCAATACAGAAACCGTTCTCAGGCGGTGTACCTTGAGCCGTCGATCGATCTTACACGAATGTATCCGCAAGGTACGATGATAATGGCGGAAAGCCAAAAAGGTGCGGAAATGTTTGTGATTCAGGAAGGCACTGTCGCGATTTCAAAGATAGTGAACGGGGTAGAAGTTGTGCTGGCGGTTCTTCATAAAGGCGATATGTTCGGCGAAATGGCTCTTCTTGAGAATAAGCCCCGTTCCGCCTGCGCAATCGCTAATTCCGATTGTCGGCTTATGGTCGTGAACAGGCAGAACTTTGACCAGATGGTAATGACCCAGCCCCAGCTGATTTCGCGCCTTACTATAACGCTTGCCGACAGACTTTGGGCGATGTACAGGCAGCTTGATAATTCCGCCTTGCAAAAGCCGATTTACAAAATTGTGGATATGCTGGCCTTGCAGCTTGAAAAGGCGAGGGTTTTTACGGGGCAATATCAGACAGATATAAGCGTTTCGGATTTGATGAATATGTGCGTGATTCCTGAAAAACTCAAGCCATCCATAATCTATCAGATTCAGAGTGAAGCCAGCATAAAAGAAAACAACGGGAAAATTTTTATTCCCAATTGTCAGGAACTTTTAAAGCAAGCGTCATTCTTCAGAAAAAAGAACGCAAAAGAAATGCAGGCTAATACGTAGAAAAATCAGGTTGGTCGGATTTGTTTCAGTTATCTTTTGTTGAATTCAAAAAAGGCTCATATGTTCTGGTAGACGGAGCGGACAACAACGACAGATTTTACATCATTCAATCGGGACGGGTGAACGTTTTCAATACGCTTGACCCCGGAAAAAACTCGACGAAAATCCTTAGCACCGGCGATTTTTTGGGCGTCATTCCGTGCATGGCTTGTCATGCGCAGATGGAAAACGCAATCGCCGTCGAGGACACTAAGGCCATCGCAGTAACCAGGGAACAATATCCTTCGCTGATTGAAAGCAACGTGCCGATCGCTATGAAAATCATTCGAACTTTTTCAAACCGAATGCGTGAAATGAACGAACAGCTTACTCAGCTTACGCTTAACAATGTTTCTTCCGGCACACAGGAACAGATTTTCAAGGTGGCGGAATATTACGACAAAAACGGTCTGTATGACATCGCTTCTTACGCCTATTACAGTTATTTAAAGGAATGCCCCCAAGGAATTGAAAAGGAGCGGGCGAAGAAAAGGTTTGCCGAATTAAAGTCTGTGTCGCATGCCGTTTACTATGAGCCTACGGACGAACTTGTACGGGATTATCCTAAAGGCACGATGATAATGGCTGAAAACCAGACCGGTTCTGACCTTTTTGTGATTCAGGAAGGGCAGGTAAAGATTTCAAAAGTGGTTAACGGAAAAGAAATGATTCTTTCGATTCTTAAAAAAGGCGATATGTTCGGTGAGATGGCTCTTCTGGAAAACAAGACACGTTCCGCAAGTGCGATTGCGCAGGAAAACTGCAAGGTGATGGTGGTGAACCAGAAAAATTTCAATCACATGGTTTCGATTCACTCGCAGCTCATTTCTCGTCTTACCATAACCTTTGCCGATAGGCTTTGGGCGATGTACAGACAACTTTCCAACACAAGATTTAAAGAGCCGTTACATAAAGCAATTGATATGCTTTCGATTCAGCTTGAAAAGGACAGAAAACTTTTCGGTTCGTATCAGACTGCTATAACTTTTCAAGATTTGATTGATATGTGTGCGATTCCGCAAAAACAGCAGCCGACAGCGTTGACGGCTCTTCAAAATCAGAAGAACATCAGGCTGGTTAATGAAAAAATATTCATTCCTGATTGTCAGGAAATTATAAAACTTGCCGCCATCTTCAAAAAACAGGAAGCGGAAAAGAACAAAAGCCAATAGAAAAGGACTGGAAATGTTTAGCTCAGCGTCAAGATTTATTTTTTGTTTTTGTATTTTAATTTTGGTTTCCGCCGGACTTTTCGCCGAAAAAAAAACCGTTCCCGACGGATATGGTGGCGTAAAACTTGGAATGAGCCTTTCCGAGGCAAAAAAAGCTTTGCGCAAAAATTCGGAGTTCGGTTACCACGGAGAACGGGACGTTTCGCTTCTTCCGGGAGAAAACCGAATCCTTATCGAAACGGATGCGGTTGCCGGACACGAATATTCTTTTTTGGAACGCTGCTGGTTTCAGTTTTACGACGAAAAACTTTACATAATCATGATAAACATCAACAGGGAGCGCATGGACCATTTCAGCATATTTGACCAGCTTTGCAAAAAATACGGAGATCCGGTTTCGCTTTCTCCCGAAAAATCGGTCTGGGAATCGGACGGCTGCACGATGAGCCTTGAACGTCCGCTTACTTTGAAATATGTTGACAAAGCGACTTTCAAACGTCTTCAGGACAAGAGCCTTGTTTTGCCTTCCGCCACGGAAATAACAAGGGAAATGTTTTTGGATAGCCTTTGAACGGAAAATTATGAAAAGAGCTGAAATATTTTCTTTGTCGAAAAAAACATCCCTTGTTTTCTTTTCGCTGTTATTTTTGATTTTTGTTTCGTGCGGAAAATCGATGCTTGCAAAAAAAAATATAGAAATCCTAGCGGCGGACGGGAAAAAAGTCGTTGTCCGGGCAGAAATCGCCGACACGTTTGAATCGCGTCAAAAAGGTTTTATGTTCAGAAAACGAATCCCGAACGGAACGGGAATGCTGTTTGTTTTTGAAGGCGATCAAATTCTGAATTTTTGGATGAAAAATACGCCGACCGCACTTTCCATCGCTTACATCAGTGCCGACGGAAAAATCAAGGACATATTCGACATGACACCTTTCAGCCTTAGCCCCATCGTAAGCACAGCCTACGTACGTTACGCTCTTGAAGTTCCGAAAGGCTGGTTTTATGAAAATGGAATAAATGTCGGCGACAGGCTTGACATGGATTTTTTGGACTAGTTCTTCTAAAAAACGGTTACGATTTTCTTTCCAACTTTTCCAGTTCTTTTCCGGCTATTGTGTCTTTCGGATCATACACAAGAACCGTCCTAAAGAATTTTTTCGCTTCTTCGACATTTCCTTCTTTTAAGCTTAGGTATCCCAAATTCGAAATGATTTTTATGTCTTCAGGGGAAATTTCAAGCGCTTTCAGGAGATTCTTTTTTGCATCTTTCAGATTTCCAAGTTCCATCAGGCAGAGCGCAAGTTCATTGTGGCAATCGGCGTTTTGGTTTCCGCCGCAATCAAGTGCCTGTAAAAAAGCTTGTTCCGCTTGTTCCCAATGACAGATTTTTCTTAATCCCCAGCCCAAAATGAACCATGCCTTCCAGACTTTCGGGTTTTTCTCAAGAAATTTCTTTATTTCTTCAAGGCCTTTTTCTTCCTGCCCCGATGAGATTAATTTGTATGCGTTTCTGAACGACAGGTCTTCCATGTTGTCGTTTGAGATGCCGTTTATGATTTCCTGCGCGCGTTCCTTTTTGTAGATACCGTTTTCGCCCAGTTCTTCGTCGCTTATATCACAGGTAAGGGCGATGTACGTTTCAAAAGCATCTTTTGCCTTGGAAAAATTATGCTGTTTAAGATGAAAAAATCCTGCATTGAAAAATGCGTCCGCAAGCGGCGGTTCCGCTTCCATTGCCCGGTTGTAGAAGTTCAAGGCGTCGTTGTCGTATGCGTCGGCATCTTCGTGAAGCCCGCTCCGCCTGTAACTTTCGGCGCGTTGGTCAAGAAATACAGCCGTGTTCAGTAAAATTGCAGGATTTTCCGGCGATATTCCTCTGAGCGTAAGAAAAAGTTCTTCAGCCATGTCCCAGTCTTCGTTTTTTGCTTTGAGTACGGCTGCTTCCGAAAGTTCCTTTTCTATGTCCGGACGAGCTTTTTTAAGGATGGAACGATAGTAGTCAAGGTGCGGATTGTTTTTATCGTGTGCAAGAACTGAAAGTATTCCTGCAAGAATTTGTTCCGGCTCAAGCTCTTTAATGCTGAAGCTGCCCGGAGAATCGGGCGTGTCGCTTTTTTTCTGCACCGGAAGCGGAACAGTTCTGTCGATTTCCAAAGCCGTTTGTGAAAACGAAAAATCTTCGGGGATATTTATAAAATACACCGATTCAAGGGAGTTTTTTGGGTTCATTTTTGTTCCTGCGTTTTGCGCCTTAGGAAATTTGGGCGTTTACGATGCCGTTTCTTGCGTCTTCTTCAGCCTGCAGTTCCTGCGCCCGTTTTGCGTTTACGATAATTTTTGTAGGGTCGTTTTCTCTTTCCTGTTCCTGGGATTCCAAAAAAATCTTCTTGTTAAAGGAAAAAAAGTCATTTATACGCAATTTGTAAGAAAGCGGCACCTGCTTTTCATCGAATTTTATTCCGGCGGTAACAAGGTCTCTTCTGCCTTCTACCATGTCGACTTTTACGATTGTCCCCTTTACGTCGATGATTTCGTCAGGATCGGAAAATATGAATCTTATGCTGCACTCCCTTCCTTTCAGAAAGTTCGGGACTCCCATAATGATTATTTTTGTTCCCGAAAACGAAATATCCCAAATTATGCATCGGCGCGGCACATTTTGAACATACACAAATGATTCATTTTTGCTTATGCCGAGCGCACGTTTTGTGTTTTCGTTCAGAAGGATTCGTTCGTCTTTGCGGTTTACAAAACTTGAATTTGCGTCCATCAAAGAACCGAGCCTAAGAATCAAATCGTCAGGCGGTCTTTGTGTGAATGTTAATGTGATTATTGAAAGTTCGTTGGAATTCATATAGGACGTGACGTTTGTAACTTTGCACGGAATAAAAAAAAACAGCGGATTGTTGTCCTCGTCCATGAAACAATAGCGGATATTTGCAGGCGGTGCGTCTTTTTTAGTGATTTTTTGGTATGCTCCGCCCGCAGTTCCTATGATTATCTTGGCCATCTGAAATGAAGTAGAATTAATGATACATGGCCATTGCTCTCCCCCGCATTTTACGTAAATCTGCCTTGGGTTCAGCCGAAGAGAACGCAAAATATCTTTTGAAAAGGTTATCTCATTTTCACGATACAAATCATAATATCTGTTCGTGAGTTGATTTGTAGCTATGTTGGTCGCCATATTTAGCATTTTAGTTTAATAAGCATTATTCGTCAATATTTTCATTGAACTGAACGGTTTATTCTAAAAGGCATATAAAGTTCCGCTAAAAACGCTGCAGATTTTGCCGAACGGAATGTAAAGTTTGTTGAACGTATTTTTGTTTCATCAAAAAAGCGGAGATTTGCAGAACAAAATTTCGCTTATAGATTGCGCTGTTTTTCATGCGCTAAATAAGTGCGCAAAAATCAGCAAATCTTCATAAAATCGAAAATTCCCGTATTGCTGAATAATTTTTACTAAAAACGCAAAACTGAAAAATTAAAAATCGGTTTTCAGTTCCGGGAAATTTTAAAATGCGCAAAAAAATCGGCAATTTCTAAAATCCGTGAGTTTTGGATTCAGTTTTTGCGGCAAAAAAAATTATAATCCGGGATTTTTTTATAAATGCGAGCGGGCTATTTTTGCCCCAAAAAATGTGTTTTGACAATTTGTGCTCCGCATTTTTCTTCTTACATAAATCTGTATGATTTTTATTCTACGCATATTATTTAGGGAAAGTCCAATAAAGAACGGCGGGGGAACTTTTGAAGTTTCATTCGCGTTTTCTCGGCTGCGGGAAAAATCCTTGGGCTTTCGTTTTAATTGATTTTAATTTTGAATCCCATAGCGGCGGGAACATTTCGTTTTATCCCGTAATTGATGACGGATGTTCCGTTTATGACAAGAGCTGTGGAATTTCCGCCGTCAAATTGCATTGCGCTTCCTGCACCTAATTTTTTGAAAAATTCCGCGCATTCCATGTATGTGAAATCATAGCCCGCAAACAGTAGAAGCGTTTTTCCTTCGTCTTTCAATGCGGCGCACGTTCTTATGTTTTTTATTTTTTTGAATTCGAGCGGCTTTCCGTCTTTCAAAATTATCCAAAATCCGCCTGTTGCAATATCGGGAACTTTATTCTGCTCAAAAATTTGCGTTTGGCTTTCAAAAAAAGTTCCTCTGTATCCGCCTTCGGGATTTTTGAAGAATGCGGCGGCGGCGTATTTTCCGTTAGGCTCGATAAAAGTTTTTCCGTCCGCAATTTGGATTCCCGCCGGAAATCCGCCGGAAAACGGGTTCAGTTTGGATTTTGTAAAAAACGGAGTTGTGTTTATTGCCGCAACGGAAGAGGTTTCTTTTGCAAATGATTTTACGCTTCGGTTTTTGAGCCGGCGGCTTTTTCCGAGAAAATTCGGCTTCATGAGCGTAATTTCAAGTTCCGGACTCGAAAGGTCTATTTCCACAAGCTGATATTTTATGCGGAACATGGGATTTGAAAATCGGAATGTCCGGATTCCTTTTGCGATTTGTGTCCATTGAATTTTTCCGCCGGACGGAAGCATTTGTTCAACGGGGATGTTTTTTTCGGATTCTGCTACGGAATCTGTGGTTCTGCATGAAAAAAACGCAAGGAAAATCGTAAAAACGGCTGCGAGCGCAATCGGATTTTTTTTCATAATAAAGAGAATAGCAGATTTTTTTATAAAATTATATAAGTTTTCCGTGTGCAAGACTGAACAAAGCGAATGTAAAAAATATTTTTGTTCCGCTGATTTGTTTTAATTTTATGGAAATCTGATTTTTCGGATTTTTCGTAAAAATTGTGCGTTTATAAATAATGACGATGAGCGGGTTCGGAATTAAAAAAATTAATAAGACTTTCAAAAATATAAAAAGTCCGATTTTGTGTTTTATTTTTGCGAGCGTCTCTTTTAGCCGGGATTTTTAATTTTCGCGGTGCATTTTTATTTTTTCGGGGATAAATATTTTTCGGGAAATAAAAAGTCCTTCGCGAAGTGAATATTTTACCTTGCAAAGGACTTTTTAAATATTTTTATAATTTAAAATCAGAGGCGAAGATTTTTCGCCTGAAATTTAGTCAAGGCTTCTCATGTCGGACACGTCTTTTTCGTAATCTACGCCGTCGATGTCAAATCCGTTTATAGCCAAAAAGTCGTGTTTGTAGCCCGAAAGGTCGCAGCGCTCGGAAAGATTTTCCTGCGTTACGTCCGTCATCAGGCGAACGACTTCTTCCTGAACATCGCTTGCCATTTCCCAATCGTCCATACGTATTCTGTTTTCAGAATCGACGGGAACTTTTGCCGGGCTGTTTTCGTTTCCGGTGTAAAGGCGTTCTGCAAAAAGGCGTTCCATCTGTTCGATGCAGCCTTCGTGCGTTCCTTTTTTTTTCATAACTTTGAACAGAATTGAAAGATAAAGCGAAATAATCGGAATGACCGCAGAACTTCTTGTTACAAGCCCCTTGTTCACGGAAACGTACGCCGCTCCGTCTATGCTTTGTTTAAGCTGTTCGTTCATTTTTAGAGCCGTCGCCTCAAGATGTTTTTTTGCCTGCCCGATTGTGCCGTCGCGGTAAATTGCATGGCTAAGCTCAGGGCCTATGTAAGAGTAGGCAAGTGTTCTGCAGCCTTTGTTCAGAACGTCCGCCTGCAAAAGCGCATTTATCCAAAGCTGCCAGTCTTCGCCGCCCATTACTTTTACCGTGTTTTCGATTTCGTCATCGTTTGCGGGTTCCGCGCTTGCGTCTTTTATCGTTTGGCTCATTATGTCGATTGCTTTTCCCGAATACGTTTTTCCGATGGGTTTTATCACGGACTTATACATTACGTGCTGACCCGTAGCTTCGTCGATTTTTTCGGGGTCGCTTCTTACAGGAGAAGCAAGCGAATAGATTACGAGAGCCACTTTTTTTCCGGTCTTTTTTATTTCGTCGATTACAGTTTTGCGGGTTTCGTTTGAAAATGCATCTGCGCTGAACGTTTTTGAAAAAAGTCCGTCTTTTTCAGCCGCCCTGTCGAACGCCTGATTGTTGTACCAGCCGGGAGTTCCGCCGCGGGTTTCCGAAGCTTCTTTTTCAAAAGAAACGCCTATCGTGTCGGCTCCGTATTCGAATGCTGCAGAAATTCGGCTTGCAAGTCCGTAGCCCGTGGAACAGCCGAGCACAAGAACAAGCGACGGGCCTTTTCCGCCTTCTTTAAGCGTTTTTGTTCCGCGCTTTGCCTTTTGCTTTTTCACGTATGCAATCTGATTTTCAGTGTCTTTTGCGCATCCTACAGGATGGGCGTTTATACACATACTGCTTCTTACCATTGGTTTGATGATAGCCATAATTTTTTCTCCTAAAGTTTATATGCTCTATTTGAGCCGTTTTTTCAATCTTTGTATTTCCGAATTATTATGCAGGCGTTGTGACCGCCAAAACCCAGCGAACAGCTTACCGCCGCATTTATGTCCGCTTTTACTCCGACTTTTGGAGTGTAGTCCAAATCGCAGCCGTTTTCCAGATCCGGATTTTCAAGGTTTGCCGTAGGCGGAACAAATCCTTCCTGAATCGCTTTTACGCAGATTAAAGCTTCGATTGCGCCTGCCGCCCCCACAAGATGCCCCGTTTCGCTTTTAGTAGACGAAATGTGCAGTTTGTAAGCGTGCTCTCCGAAAACGGACTTCAGCATTTTCGTTTCAGAGGAATCGTTTGCGCTTGTTGAAGTTCCGTGAGCGTTGTAGTACTGGATTTCGTCGTTCTTCATTCCCGCATCGGAAAGTGCTTTTTTTACAGCAATAGCGCCGCCGGAACCGTCTTCCAAAGGCGCCGTTATGTGGTATGCGTCGGAAGATGAGCCTACTCCTGCAATTTCGGCATAAATCTTTGCTCCCCGTTTTTTTGCGTGTTCAAGTTCTTCAAGAACAAGAACGGCTGCTCCTTCTCCCATAACAAAGCCGCTTCTGTCTTTGTCAAAAGGTCTGCTTGCCGCTTTCGGATTGTCGTTGAAACTTGAAGTCAAAGCCTGAAGCGCCTGGTAGCATCCTATATTGAATCCCGTGATGTTAGCATCCGTTCCGCCTGCAAGACAAACATCCATCCTTCCAAGACGAATCATGTCGGCGGCAAGGTTCAGTGCGTCCGTTCCGGATGCACACGCCGTGGAAATCGTCCAGCTTGGCCCCCGGATTCCGTAAAATATGCTTACGGCGGCGGGCGCTTCGTTGTTCAGCGAAAGCGGGGCTGTAAGCGGCGGAAGTCTGGTTACGCCTGCGTTCGGGTCAAGATATTTTTTGTATCCTGCCTCAACGCCGTCCGAAATCCCTATTCCGATTCCCGTGATTATTCCCACGTTCCGTTCCTTTAAGTTTTCTTTTGTAAATCCCGAATCGGTAACCGCCTCTATGCTTGAACCGAGAAGAAATTTAGAAAATCTTGAAAGTTTTTTTGCAAATTTTCTGTCTACGCCGTATGAGTCAAGCGAAAAATCCTTGACTTCCGCCGCAATCTGAACGGAATGGTTCGACGCGTCAAAAAGCGTTATTTTATCCGCGCCGCAAACGCCGTTTTTTACATTGCGCCATGTGGATTCCGCGTCATTTCCCACAGGTGTTACAGCCCCAAGACCGGTTATTACAACTCGTTTCATTTTAACTCCTATAAAAGCCAAAAAAGAGCAGCCTTTCAGCCGGCTTTTTGTGCACGTCCGTAACAAAGCAGGAACGCGCATTGTACACAAGTTTGCCCGTTTATTTTTTTTGAATTTTCATTCGGGCGGCTTTTTGCGTTCCGCAAAAAACAGGCTTTCCGCGGTTCCGCTTACGCTCATTCCTTCGCTCCTGTTTTTCAGAAAAAACATTCGTCCGCGGAAACGGGACACAGTATATCATAAAACATTTTTTTCGTATGCAGGAAAGCTTCGGAACGGCGGGCTTTATGCCCGCCGCCGCTACAATCCTTGCCGCGTTTTTTCAAATAAAATCTTACCGCCGAAGGTTTTAACATATTTTTCAGAAATAATTCTTGGTGTGCTCTTGTGCCGCAAAAATCAAACAGCTCATCTTCTATATTAAATATTTCAAAAATACGGATACACGCTTGCATTGCGAAAACGGAACTGCCGCCGGAACCGGACGGCAGAATGCCGCACAGCGCAAAGAAAACACTGTTTCAGGCGGACGCAAAGACAACTTCCGTTCATCCGGCAGCAACGACGGCACAACATACAACCCGTTTGCCGCTCTGCTGAAAAAGTAATCGAGCGCGGTCGCATAAAAACGCAAACGCCGCCGGAACCGGACGGCAGAATGCCGCACAGCGCAAAGAAAACGCCGTTTCAGGCGGACGCAAAGACAACTTCCGCTCATCCGACAGCAACGACGGCACAATATACAACCCGTTTACCGCTCTGCTGAAAAAGTAAGCGAGCGCGGTCGCATAAAAACGCAAACACCGTCAGTCGACAAAACGTCAGCCGGTTGCATTTTATTTACCTCTGCCTGCGGTCTTCCGGAGTTAATCGAAGTTCATCGGAAAATACATCGGTCGCCTTATATCCGCTTTATCGGCTGAAAAAATAGCAGCTGTCTTTTTTCAATATTCCGCTGTTTTTATAGTATTCGAGTATGTGAGCCCAGCCTTTTTCCAGCTTTCCGTTGCTTTTGACGATAGTGCGAATCTCATTTCCGTGCTTATCATATTCGTTCCGTTCTTCAACGCCGTCGGAATCTTTGTAGTATATTCGTTTTCCGTTGTCATCAAACTCATACCGGCACTCAAAACCGTCCGATCTTTTCCAATAAGTCAGATTTCCTTTGCCGTCATATTCATACCACGCCTCGCTGCCGTCGGAATATTTTGTATGAACGGCATTCCCCTTGCTGTCGTAGTCACTCCGATATTCGTACCCGTTTGAATCTTTATAATAGACCAACTTTCCTTTAGCGTTGTACTCCGACCATGTCGCATTTCCGTCGGAACTTTCGCTGTGAATCTCGTTTCCGTTACTGTCGTATTGATACCAAGATTCCTTATCATCTGAAGTTTTTGAATGAATCAGCTTTCCTTTGCCGTTATACTCATACCAAATCTCCGTCCCATAGGAATCTTTAGAATAGATGTTATTTCCCCGCTTATCATAGGTATACACCGTTTCATTGCTGTACGATTCGCCGGTTTTCTGAGAGCCTTTCGTGTATATTTCACGAATCTTTTGACCTTTTTCATCATATTCGTAACGCCATTCGGAATAATCGTATTCTCCGTAAGTCGTTTTTGTACGCACTTTATTTCCCGTGCTGTCATATTCGTCGACGGAAACAAGTTTCATCCACTTGCCGACAGTCTCGCCGGCAATTTCAACTTCGATGTATTCTTTATCAGCCGCGTGCAACCGGTTCGGAAGCAAAACGATGCATAGCAGTATTGCAAGTTTGAAAAAATGCAAAAGTTTTGTTTGAAAAGTCATAACGATTCTCCTTGATTATCATAATTATTTTTGCAGTTCAGTGCGGGAACTTTCTACCCGATTTTCAAATATCGTAGCCGATAAAATCCTGTTTGGATAGTTGCAGAATCCGAGATGTCCAAAATTAAGCAGGAATGCTGCGGGCACACGGAAAAGAATTTTTTTTCGACTTTATTAGGATATAAAATCTGTTGTTTTTTGAAATAATTTTTCCATATATGAAAATACTGATATCGCATATTTTATTGTTTTCAGCATTATTCTTTCGTTTCAATACTGAACGAATTTTTAGTCAATCTTCTAACGAATACACAATCTTTAGAAAGCTCTTTTTCAAACGGAACTTCAAACCGAATACCGTCATAAAAAGGTTCTCTCTTTAAATCGTCAAAATAAGTATACAGCGGATATGCTGCCGCATATCCGTCGTTGTCTATAAACAGCATTAAAACATCGTAAATTTCATATTGTTTTTTTATTTTTACAAAATCGCAAAACAATTTAATTTTATCTTTTTTATTTTTGCCTTCGATGAAAACAATTTTTTCGCATTTATATTTATAAATATCTATAAGTTTTTTTTCTTTCCCAATCCATATTGTATGCAATTTTGGATTAGCCGGTCGCAAGCAAATAAAAAAGTAAACGAAAAATAATGGAATTATTAAAATCAACAAAAGAACGAGCTTTTTCATTATTTTTCTCCCGATTTGTATCCGTTTGCATTACATTTTTCCAACTCGTCTAATGCTTTCTTATACTGCCGGTCGGATAATTTTTCTTGCCGAATTTTACAATTCTCGTTCACTTGCCGACCGCCTCTCCCATAATTATTTTTGCAGTTCAGCGCGGAAACTTTCTACCCGATTTTCAAATATCGTAGCCGATAAAATCCTGTTTGGATAGTTGCAGAATCCGAGATGTTCAAAATTGAGCAGGAACGCTGCGGGCACACGGAAAAGAATTTTCGTTCATATTAAGGTATAATCAGAAGCGCGCATTTATCTGTTTTAGGCATGGCTGTGTGCCGATTGGCAATAATTTTTTTGCATGATATGGAGGACTAGTTATGTTGATTAGAGAGGCGGAAGAAAAAGATGTTAATGCTCTTTCGGAACTGACTTCTCAGTTAGGCTATCCGTCCGAAGCAGACGATATTTGCGTGCGCCTAAAAAATCTCCTGCTCAATCCGAAAAACCGTGTTTTTGTTGCGGAAAAGGATTTCCCGGCAGATTCAAACAATTCTATTGCAGGATTTATCAGATTTGCGCCGTATGAGACGATTTATTGCGACGCGGGAATAAATATTACGGGATTTGCAGTTGATGAAAAACTGAGAAGAACGGGAATCGGAAGAAGTTTGATGGAAGCCGTAGAACGTTATGCTGCGCAAAACGGATTTGCATTTATACGGGCGGAATCCGTCGCAATGCGTAAAGACGCGCATTCCGTTTACAGAAAACTCAATTTCGATTCCGAGAAAACCCAAATTCGCTTTTTGAAAAAGATTGAATGACCGCTTTTAAAGTCTCCTAAAGTCAAAATATTTTCAATCTTTTCAAATCAGCCGGTTTGCCGAAATTTTTCATGCGGAAAAACTTCGGCTCCGGCAGCATTTTTCCCGGAATCTAAAATTAGTTGCACATTTTTAATTTCCGGGTATCGATATACTATTTATAAAAATAAAGTTACAAAAATTTTTAAAAAGATTTCTAAATATTCATTTTTCATATTGCTTTATATTTACATAGTTTTACCAAGTGCAATTTTTATAAATTCAACAATATCGAGATATTTTGAAAAGGAATATAAAGAGCCTGCAATTGTTGAACTGAATCAGGATCTGGGAAGGTTGAATAAAGTGAAAGATGAGATGCTTTCGCTAGATCAGTCTAAGAGCATTTTTAACATTCCAGGTCAAATAGATAGTGC
>CALHVG010000041.1 GCA_938039145.1 uncultured Treponema sp. | reverse complement strand
ATTGCGGTTATGAAAAACATTATGCTTCCGGAAGCGTACGCCTGCCTGAATCTGTATGCGCTTGAAAGTCTGTATGTGTCAAGCGCAAGCGAAGAAAAACGTGGAATTGCAAGGACAAGCGGAAGCGTTACGTCTCCTGCGCTCAAGGCAAAGCAGAAAAAAAACGAAGAGAAAATCTCCCGCTTTGCGATTGGGATATACACTGAAAACGCCGAAAGGACTTTGTTTTTGCAAAGTATTTTTGCCGATTCGATTACTTCGTTCGGCGTTTTTTGAAGAGAGGAAAGCGTCATTCTGAATGCGTAAGGCCAGTACAGAAAAATCTCTGAAAGAATCAGAAGTAAAAGGCTTCCTTTTTTGAATACAAGAAGACACAAAAATCCTATCACCACAGTTGAGATTGCCATCGGCAAAAACGAGAATATTTTTGCTGCGGTGTTATGTTTTTTTGTGAAGAAAAAAAGAGCGAGCGCAGTTCCGATTGCGCAAGAACCGAATGATGAAAAAAATCCGATAAAAAGCGTGTTAATGCATGACGGAATGAAATTTCTTCGCCTTATAATCCACATAAAATTTTCAAGCGAAAATCCGCCTCCTTTTCCTTTGAACGCATTAAAAAAAATCGAAAGGAGCGGAAGTAAAAATCCGATTACCACAATCAGGATGTAAACCAAAAAGAAAAGTTTTTCGGGAGCGGACGCTTCGGAGATTTTTTTTCTTTGAGGATTGATTATTCCGAATTCTTTGTTTCTTCCGCCTTTTTTTTCAAGAAAGGCAAAAAACGCCACGAAAATCATTGCGATTACGGTTTCCGTCGCTGCGATAAAAATCGCTTTTCCCGGCTTTGAGATGTTTCGAGATTGTAGAAAAAGTTCCACTTCCAAAGTGCTGAACCCGGGCGGGCTGAAAAGAAGGATTATAAGAAAACTGAAAAAGCAGAACAGGAAAACGATTATCGCTGAAGAAAATATTGACGGAAGCAGCTGGTTCAGCGTAACCGTTAAAAAAATCCGGCTTTCGCCGGCTCCTAAAAGCCGCGCCGAATCCGAAAGGTCTTTGGGGATTTTAAGCCATGAATCGCAAACGTTTTTCATTATTATCGGGAAATTATAAAAACCCTGCACCGTT
The DNA here is from genome assembly GCA_938039145.1 of uncultured Treponema sp. GTDB lineage: Bacteria > Spirochaetota > Spirochaetia > Treponematales > Treponemataceae > Treponema_D. Next base: position 1,549 of record CALHVG010000041.1, on the reverse strand, counting down.
ACGATTCCCAAAAACGAATACAGAAAAGTCGAGGGCGTTTTTTTTAAGCGGAATACTTCTATCAATAAAAAGTTCACGCTTCCGTGCATTCCGAACATTCCCACGCAGCCCAATACTGCTAAGAGCGCGGGAAGACATAACGGAATTGCGTAAAACGACAAAAAAACGTTCCTGAGCGGAAAACGCCTTTTTGCACAGAAGAATGCGCCCGTGATTCCTAACGCCAAGGACACGCAAGTAGAAAAGAGAGCAAGAATTATCGTTACCGCCGAAAGCCTTAGAATAGCGATTGCGCTTCCTCCAAAACGGAAATGCTTTTTTGGGGCGAAAGGATTTTTTCCGCCTTAGGAGAAATCCTGTAGCAGTCCGGAAGCGTTGTTTTGCTGTTTGAAGGATACATCCACTGCGTAAGCGGAAGAATTTCCTGAGCTTCCTCGCTTATAAGAAAATCCATGAAAAGTTTTGCTCCGCGCATATTCTTTGCGGATTTAAGGATTCCCGCTCCCTCAATCTGAAGAATATGCCCGTCCTGAAAAATAAGCGCCTTGTAGCGTTCGGTTTTGTCAAAATGCAGATGATATGCGCTGCTGGTTGTGTAAGAGGCGACCAACGGGGCTTCTCCCTGCGTAAAAAGACCGTAGCCTGTAGACCAGCTTGGCGACATGGTTAGAATCGAAGGTTTAAGCCGTTCCCAATAGGATGCGGCATTATCGCCGTAAACTGTTTTTACCCAGAGCGCAAATGCTAATCCCGGAACGGATGTTTTAGGGTTCATAAGGATCAGCTTTTTTTCGTATTCGGGTTTTGTAAGGTCTTCAAGGGATTTAGGGGCATTTGTTCCCGATTCCGAATCCCATATGAACGATATAACGCCGTAGTCGTAGGGAACAAGACTCGCGTCTTTATCCATGAGGACTTCAGGGAAAAGTTTATCGTAGCCTGCAGGTTTGTACGGAACAAGTATGTCTTTTTTGAACGCCGCTTCAGCAGTGTTATTGTCAATTCCCACCACAGCATCCGCAAACGGAGATGCCTTTTCGGCTTCCGCCTTGGCGATTATCTTTAATCCGTCGCCCACGCTTATAAGGCTCAGCTTGAGCCCCGTTTTTTGATTGAACGCTTTTGTAAGAGCTTCACCGGGTCCCCATTCGTTTACAAAAGAATCATAGGTGTAGACTACTACTTCGTTCTTCGGACTTTCATCTTTGCTTTGTTTGCTGCATGAAATAAAAACAGGCAGAACCGATAAAATAAAAATAAGGGAGTATAATATCTTTTTCATTTCCCTACCTCCGCCGGCATTATCCGGATCAGGTTGAGGCTGCTTTCTGCAACCTTCGGGTATATTCTCAGAGGCAAAGCCCCACCCCGAGTTTTCAGATTCTAGCGTTAAAAACTGCGCATTGCAATCGACTTGAAAAAGGTTATATTCTTTATACAAGGGGTTCCCCCTTTGAACCCAGTGTTATTAGGGAGGAACCCGGCTCGGAGTTCGAAGCCCGCAGGTTTCCTCCCTAAGACCCACCATCCTTGGGCACGACCAAAGGGC
>CALHVG010000040.1 GCA_938039145.1 uncultured Treponema sp. | reverse complement strand
TATGTCGTGGAGTTTTTGTCTTTCTAAAGCCTGCAAGTTGTTTCGTTATGGGAAATCGGTCTTGAGGCATAAGGCATCTTGCATGAATCGGACTTTTTGTCCGATTCATGGGACGGACATACAACCGGCAATCAGATGAACGATACCTTAAAATGTCCGTCAGCCTCGTAGAAGATGACAGCGTGTAGTACGAAATCATATCACCTCTTCCGGTACTTCACTAGGTCGTCTCGTGTAGTGCTGTAACATATCACCTATTCCAGCCGTAATAGGTCATCGATTGTAGCTGTAATAGGTCGCATGTTGTAGCCGTAATAGATGGCATATTCCAGCCGTAACAAGTCATCTGTTACGGCACTTGTAGACTGCATATTGTAGCTGTAATGGAAAATCATTCTTGAGGATGTGTCGAATGCAAATCTATGTTTTATAGCCGCAAATATGCATAAAAATCACTAAAATGCATGAAACTGAACGGTAAAAGAAATATAATCTTTTTCATGAACGCTCAGGAATCCGGATGGAAGTCGGTCACTCATCCTTTTTTGCCGATTTACGATATGAACTCACGTATTTTGATACTGGGAAGCCTTCCTTCTGTAAAATCAAGAGAAGAAAACTTTTATTACGGAAACCCTAAAAACCGCTTTTGGAAAGTGCTTGCAAAAGTATTCAGCAAAGAGCCGCCTGAAACTACGGAAGAAAAGACTGCTTTAATTCTTGAAAACCGCCTTGCCCTATGGGATGCAATCTACAAGTGCGACATAAAAGGCTCAAGCGACCGAAGCATAAGGAATGCGGCACCCGCAAATCTTTTTACAGTAATAAATAACTCCCGAATCGAACACATTTTCTGTAACGGAAAAACCGCATTCAGATACTACAACATGAACCAAATAAAGACCGTAAAAATCGAGGCAGAATGCCTGCCTTCAACAAGCCCGGCGAACGCCGCATGGACTTTTGAAAAACTTGTTGGAGAATGGAAAAGCATTCTTGACTGTCTTATAAAGACATAAGTTCCCGATAAAACTTTACCCCCGCCTTCTGAACCCTTACGCTTATAAACGCTTTTAAGCAAAAGCCTATTTACCCGCGCCCGTTACTTTTCATATTATTTCAAAAATGTTATAAATCATATAGAGTAACAACTTGCAGGCTTTAGAACAGTCAAAAATCCCACGACCGAAGCGGGTTCTTAGGGGCAGTGTCCCACGAATCGGGACGGACATTTTAAGGCGTCGTTCATCAGATTGTTGGAACTATGTCCGTACCACAAAACGGACTAAATCGTCCGTTTTGTGTAAAATGGGATACACCGCCAGATGGGGGGTCTTAGGGGGAACCCCTAAGCAGTGCGGCGGACATATTAAGGCGTCTTTCATCAGGTTGTTTACCGTATGTCCGATTCGTGCTGGATGGTTGATTTTAGGGAAAAAAGTAAAGTGGCTTGTACAAGTTTTCCTGATAAGGAAAACTTGGGGCGGCGGACAAAGAATAAAAAGGTGAAAGACCCGTTTTTCCGCCGCCCCCCTGCCCTGCCGGGGGTGTCCCTTCCTCCCTAAATATAAAACATTTTTTGAGGAGGAGTTTATGTTAAACTCAATCAAAAGCAATAAGGCATATGCCTTAAAGAAGGGAGCCGCGGCGCTCATCACAGCCGCAACTTTAATTACGCTTGCATTCTTCACGGCGGGCTGTAATTCTGATATAGAATCTGCGACAAAGCCTAAGTTCGTCGTCACGTTCAGCGTGGAAGAGGGCTCAAAGGCTTACGGCACGCTCACCGCAAGGGTCGGCGAGGGAGTAGGCTCGAATGCGTTCATCTCGGGCAATGAGGCGGAAGAAGGGGCGAAGCTCACGTTCACGGCAAAGGTGGCGGACGGCTACCGCGTGAAAAGCTGGTCGCTCGACGGCTCGCCAGTCGCTTCGGCAGGCACGGAGCTAAACTACTCGTTCAAGGTGACCAAGAAGGCTGACGTGAAGGTGAGCTTTGAGGAGATCCTCCACGCGGTCAGCTTTGAGGCAGTGAGCGGGGAAGGCGGGAGTGCTCACGGCAGGCTCAAGGCGACGGTGGACGGCAAGGAGATTGGCTCGGGCGATGGCGTTCGGGAAGGCAAGGAGGTCACGTTTACGGCGGAGGCTGACGCAGGCTGGTATGTGGACGAATGGCAAGTCTCGCCGAGTTCCGCATTGCAATCAGTCGGCACGGACGAAAGCAAGACCGCAACGGTAAAAATCACCGCAGCTACAAAAGTGAGCGTGAGCTTTGACGTCTACAAGACTGTCGCCTTTGGTGAAGGCGGGGCAAGCCTCGCAGAGCACCTGAAGAGTGCGACGCCTTCGTCTGACGGGGCTTGCTATGTCAAGGTGATAGGTCTTACGGCAGCTGACTTGAAGGGCTCAAGAGGCCAAAGCCCGCTCGGAAAGATATTGAAGAACAGCAATAAGAAGGTGGCACTCAAGCTGCCTAAGAGCATAGACGGGCTCACCAGTATGAGCTTCTGCTTCTTTGGGTGCGGAGATCTTGTGAGCCTTGTTGCAGTGCCCAAAGGCGTTGAGAACATGGACGATTGCTTTACGAGTTGCGGGAGTCTTGTAAAGATGCCCGCTCTTCCTGAAGGCGTTAAGAATATGAATCAGTGCTTTTGGGGTTGCGGGGGGCTTAAAGAGACCTCTGCAATTCATGCCGGTGTTAAGACGATGCTCAACTGCTTTAGAGATTGCACGAGCCTTGAAAAAGCGCCTAAGTTGCCTGAAGGCGCTCAAGACATTAGCGGCTGCTTTTACGGCTGTACAAAGCTCAAAGAGGTGCCCGCCCTTCCTGCAAGCGTTAAGGATATGAGCCTTTGATTTGAGAACTGTGTAGAGCTCGAAACGGCTCCCGCCATTCCTGCAAACGTTACGAATATGAAGCGGTGCTTTAACAGTTGCCGTAAGCTCAAAAAGGTGTTGTCTGAAGTTCCTTCAGGCGTTACCAACATAAAAGAATGCTTTTACGGCTGTAAGAAACTTACGGCTATTACGCTTTTGTGCAATTATGCGGGCGAGAAGAACGTTGACAACGCTTTCGGCTCCTGCAGCGGGCTGGGAAAAAAGAGCATCAAAGTGCCCAAAGGTCAGCTGCAGGCATACCAAGACGACGCCGACAACATGGGCATCACAGACCCGGAGAAGTTTTACGAGGCGGAGTAGACGATGGGGGCTTGGGGGCGAAGGGGCTTTGCCACACAAGCTTCCCAGCATAATGGGGCACACTCCCGCAGTGTAATGGGGTACACTCCCCCAGTGTAATGGGGTGTACCGCCCCAGCGTAATGCGGCACACTCCCCCAGCGTAATGCGGGAATGTCCTTCAAAGTAATGAAGAGATGTTCTTTACGGTAATGAAGAGATGTCCTTCACGGTAATGAAGAGGTGTCCTGCAGCATAATGCAGTGATGTGCTGCAGCATAGGGAAGGACACTCCTTCTACATAGGGACGGAGCGACCGTCAGCATAGTGACGGGCTTTCGCCCCGGCATAGTGCGACGCACTCGGGCGGGTGTGGAGTACTCACTCGGGCGAGTGTGAGGTGCCCACTCGAACGGGTGTGAGGTGCCCACTCGGGCGGGTGGGCTTGCATTGAATGTTCAGTCTAAATATGACATCATAAAACAATCGGGAGCAGCGGACGGACATCGTAAGGCGTACTTCATCAGATTCTTAGGAAGGAAACCGGCTCAGAGTTCGAAGCCCGCAGGTTTCCTCCCTAAAACCCACCTTCCTGGGGCACGACCAAAGGGCTTAGCCCTTTGGAAACCCGGTGGGTCTTGAAAGATGTGTTGTGTCGGTTTTTCGAAAGGAAAACCGCAAGACCGGTTTCCCATAACAAAACAACTTGCGGGCTTTAGAAAGACAAATATTCCACTACCGAACCGGGGTCTTTAGGGGCAGAGCCCCTAAACAGTACGGGGAAAAGGGTGAGAGTTTAAGAGAGAGAGGGAAAACCCCGTTCTGCCGGGGGTTTCCCCCTCTCTCTTAGAAATATAATCGGAGGCGTATATGATCACTAATGTGAATGAGTGTATAAAACCTGTTTCTTACGTAAAGACCCATGCCGCTGACATGATGGATTTTGTGAATGAAAGCAAAGAGCCGCTCATTATAACACAAGACGGACAATCACGAGCCGTGTTGCTCGATGTCCAGTCATACCAAGAAATGAAAGACGCTTTTAGCCTTTTGAAGATGATTAGCTTCTCTCAAAAGGATATAGAGGCAGGAAATGCCAAGCCTGCATCAGAGGTTTTTGCTGTCTTGCGGGGAAAGTATAGCAAGTGAAAATTAAAGACGTGATCGTCTCTCGCTTTGCAGAAGACGATTTGAATGAAATTATCGAATACTATTTTTCCTTGAGCTCGGGTTATGTTGAGAAAGTAATTGATGAGTTCCGGATGAATATTATGTCTTTGCAAGACTATCCTAAGTCCGGAAGGATTGTCCCCGAGCTTGAAAGACAAGGCGTCTTGCAATATAGGGAGCTGGTTCAAGGCAACTATAGGATTGTGTATGAAATCTCGGAAGACATCGTGATAGTGCACACAATTATTGACGCTCGAAGGAACTTCGAGAGCCTTATCATTTCAAAGCTGTCCCGCTACTACGGAGGCGAGAAGCATTGAGCACGCACTGTCGGCGGACGGACATCGTAAGGCGTCGTTCATCAGGTTGTTAGGAAGGAAACCGGCTCAGAGTTCGAAGCCCGCAGGTTTCCTCCCTAATAACAAAGGGGTTATAGGGGAATATTCCCCTAATAAAAATATATAGGAGCATTTATATGACCTTAAAAAGCATCTTTAATCGAAAAGCACAGGCTTTTCTTGGTGCGGCGGCAGTTCTGCTTGCCGCAGTATTCACGGCGGGCTGTCAGCCTGAAGTTGAAAGCCAAGCAACTCCCGAGCAAACATTCGTTCTGACGTTCAGTGCGGGCGAAAACGGCGAGCTTACTGCAAAAGCAGGCGGCAAGCAAATCCAAAGCGGCGAAACTCTTACAAAAGGAACTGAAGTCGACTTTACGGCAAGTCCGAAAAGCGGCTACACCGTCGCAAAATGGACTGTAACAGGAGGAAAACTTGTCTCGGGAACAGGTGCGGACGAAAGCACAACTGCAAAAGTCAAAGTTTCTGCAAAAACAAATGTAAAAGTGAGCTTTAAGATTCAGCAGTTTCCGATTGAAATGACGCACGGAGATAACGGCACGCTTACCGCAACGCTATACGGCAATACTTTAACATCCGGAAGCAAAGTAGACTTGGGGAAAACAGTTACATTTACGGCAACTCCCAATGACACCTTCAAAGTCGGAGAGTGGACTGTTTCAGGCGGCGAGCTTGAATCGGGCACAGGAAAAGACGGAAGCGAAACTGCAAAAGTCAAAATCACTGCGGAAACAAAAGTAAACGTAACCTTTGAGCCTATCCCGTATACAAAAGTTAAATTCTCGGACTTGGACGGATACCTTAAAAACACCGCCTCGGCTACGGATGTAAACTACATCGAAATAACCGAGCTTACTCAGGATAAAGTAAAGGGAGAAGCCGTTGAGGGAAGTACCATCGGAAAAATCATTAAAGACTCTTCGGATAAAAAAGTTTCGCTTAAATTTGGCGAAGGTACAGCAGGAATTACCGATATGACCTACTGCTTTTGGGATTGCGCAAACCTCGTAGGAGCTCCGGCTATTCCGGAAACAGTTACACAGATTATCGGCTGCTTTGAGAACTGCATAAACCTTACAAAAGCTCCGGTTATTCCGGCAAACGTTACCAATCTGGGACACTGCTTTTACGGCTGCGTAAACCTTACAATAGCTCCGGTTATTCCAAAATCCGTTACACATATGGACGCCTGCTTTTATGGCTGCTCAAGTCTAAAATCCGTTATGCTTAAATGCGATTACAATTCTGACGCCAATAACATTTCCGGAAGAAAGGCGTTTCATGAAGCATTTTTAGGCTGCCACAATCTAAAGCGGAACAGCATAAAAGTTCCCAAAGAACAGCTTAAAGCGTACCAACACGAAGCTGACGTAATGGGAACAGATGAAGGCAACTTTACCGCGGATGAATAAAGCGGAGGACGGACATTTTAAGGCATCCTTCATCAGATTGTTTACCGTATGTCCGTCCCACAAAACGGACTAAATCGTCCGTTTTGTGTAAGATGATATACGCCGCAAGACAGGGATTCCAAAGGGCTAAGCCCTTTGGTCGTGCCCAAGGAAAGAGGGGTTATTAAGGGAGGAAACCTGCGGGCTTCGAACTCTGAGCCGGTTTCCTCCCTTATAACAAAGTGGGTTTAAGGGGAACTTCCCCTTAGAAATATAAAACATTTTATAGGAGCATTTATATGACCTTAAAAAGCATCTTTAATCGAAAAGCACAGGCTTTTCTTGGCGCGGCGGCAGTTCTGCTTGCCGCAGTATTCATGACGAGCTGTAAGCCTGAAGTCACAAGCGACGCAACTGCATCTCAAACTGTCGCTTTGACGTTCAGTGCGGGCGAAAACGGCGAGCTTACTGCAAAAGCTGGCGATAAGAAAATCGAAAGCGGTACAAAACTTGCAAAAGGAACTGAAGTCGAGTTTACAGCAACGCCTAAAAGCGGCTGCAAAGTCGACAAGTGGACTGTAACAGGCGGCGAACTTGTGTCGGGTACAGGCGCGGACGAAAGCACAACTGCAAAAGTCAAAGTTACGGCGGAAACAAATGTAAAGATAAGCTTTAAGAAAAACGCCTATTCGGTAAGTTTTGACGCACAAGGCGGCACACCGTCCCCTGAAACGCAAACGGTTCCGTACGGAGAAAAGGCAACAGCCCCGTCAGCTATGACAAAAGAAGGCAACGACTTTGAAGGCTGGTTCAACAAAGACGGAAACTCTATTTGGGATTTCAATGTAAACACGGTAACTTCAAATGTCGAGCTGTATGCAAAATGGAAGGTAAAGGGATTCGCGGTAAACTTTAGCGTAACAGGCGGCAACGGAAATCTTACTGCAAGGCTTGACGGCAATAATTTTACAGGCGGAAACGTTGAATACGGAAAGACAGTTGAGTTTACGGCAACGCCGATAAGCGATTACAAAGTCGATAACTGGACTATAACTGGCGGCTCATTTGTAGATGGTACAGGCACGGACGAAAGCACAACTGCAAAAGCAAAAATCAGCGGAAGCATAACGGTAAACGTAAAGTTTAAGCCAATCTCTCATGTGCCTGTTGAATACAACAATTTAGACAATTACCTTAAAGATACCGCCTCAAGTACAGATGTAAACTACATCAAAGTAACCGGTCTTTCTGAGTATGACGTAAAGTCGAACGACTCTACAAAGCCAAGCCCTCTGGGAGAAATCATTAAAAAGTATCCGGATAAAAAACTTGCACTTAAATTCGACGACAGTTTAAAAGATATTACGGATATGAATAACTGCTTTCAGGACTGCACAAACCTTATAGATGTCAAGGAAATTCCGACATCAGTTAAGTTTATGAACAACTGCTTTTTCGGCTGCACAGGTCTTACAAAAGCTCCGGTTATTCCGGCTAACGTAACGCTTATGCTCTCTTGCTTTAAAGGCTGTACAAACCTTACAGAAGCTCCGGCAATTCCGAATAACGTTACCGATATGAACTACTGCTTTAAAGACTGCAAAAACATTACAGAGGCTCCGAAACTTTCCACCAAAGTTACGAACATTGCAGGCTGCTTTGAAGATTGCACAAGCCTTATAAAAGCTCCAGTTATTCCGGATAGCGTTACCAATATAAGTTACTGCTTTAACAGCTGCACAAATCTTATAGACGCTTCTGTAATTCCTGCCGGCGTTAAGCAAATGAGTGCCTGCTATTATGACTGCAAAAAAATTACCGGAGCCGTGCTTAAATGCAATTACGATCCTGACACTGATGATTTTGAAAGCCCTAAGTTTACTGATGCATTTAAAGGCTGCGAAAGTTTAAAGGCAGGCAGCATAAAAGTTCCGGAAGGGCAGCTGGAAAAGTATAAAGCCAAAGCAAACGTTATGGGCGTTCTGCCTGACAGATTCGCAGAGGATAAATAGGCGGACGGACATTTTAAGGCATCGTTCATCCGATTGTCTATTGTATGTCCGTCCCAAGAATTGGGCTTTGCCCAATTCTTGCAAGCCGGGTTATACAAGTTTTCCGAAAGGAAAACTTGGGGAGGCGGGAGAAGAATACAACGGTGCAAGACCCGTTTATCCGCCGACCGTCCGCTACGAGTTTGCCGATGGCAAACTCGCAAGATATGCTCCAAGACAAGTTTCCCATAACGAAACAACTTGCAGGCTTTAGAAAGACAAAAACTCCACGACATA